>NZ_JBANET010000006.1:0-187288 GCF_037026685.1 Orrella sp. JC864
CGTGCGGCGCGTTCGCGCCGCGCCCGGCGCCAGAAATCGCCCGCCACCCCGCCCGGCCTCGGCGGACTGCGTAGTCTGGAAGTGTTCCGGCGCTGCGGCCGGAGTCGTTCTTGCATTTCTCTCCCAAGCCAGCGGTCCAACCCCCATCAAGCAACCCCGTCCACTGTCACACCCCCGCCGACCCCAAGGCATCCCGCGCCTCGGCCGCGATCTCGTAAGACCGTATCCGCGCCGCATGATCGTAGATCTGCGCCGCGACCATGATCTCGTCGACGCCGGTGCGCTGCAGGAAGGCCCGCAGCCCTTCCCGTACGGTGTCCGGCCCGCCCACCACGGAACAGGACAGCGATTGCTCGACGCTGGCCTTCTCGTGCGGCGCCCACAGGTCGTCCATGTTGGGCACGGGCGGCGGCAGCTGGCCGCGGCGGTTGCGCCGCATGTTCAGGAACTGCTGCTGCAGCGAAGTGAACAGCACCTGGGCTTCGCGGTCGGTGCCCGCGGCGACCACGTTCAGGCCGGCCATGACATAAGGGCGCTGCAGGCTGCGCGAGGGCCGGAACTGGGCGCGGTACATCTGGATCGCGGTCAGCAGGTGGTCCGGCGCGAAATGCGAGGCAAAGGCATAGGGCAGGCCCAGGTGCGCGGCCAGCTGCGCGCCGAACAGGCTCGAGCCCAGGATCCAGATCGGGATGTCCAGCCCCATGCCGGGAACGGCCTTGACCGGCGGGTTCTCGATTTCCGGCTGGAAATAGCGCTGCAGCTCGAGAACGTCCTGCGGGAATTCGTCGGCGCTTTCCATGCGTTCGCGGCGCAGCGCGCGGGCCGTCAGTTGGTCGGTGCCGGGCGCGCGGCCCAGGCCCAGGTCGATGCGGCCGGGAAAGAGCGATTCGAGGGTGCCGAATTGTTCGGCGATGACCAAGGGCGAATGATTGGGCAGCATGATGCCGCCCGCGCCCACGCGGATGGTGCGCGTGGCGGCCGCGACGTGGCCGATGACCACGGCGGTGGCGGCGCTGGCGATGCCGGTCATGTTGTGGTGCTCGGCCAGCCAGTAGCGCTGGTAGCCCAGGCGTTCGGCGTGCTGGGCCAGCTCGCGCGAGTTCTGGAAGGCGGTGGCGGCGTTGCTGCCCAGGACGATGGGGGAAAGATCCAGGACCGACAGGACGGGCGGGGACATGGGAGGCTCTGATGCGATGGAAACCCGGACGATTATAGGCAGGCCCCCTGGGGCCGGCCGGCAAGACCGCACCGGCCGTAGGGCCGCGCCGGCGGGTCGCGGTTGGTATCATGGTGCGCTGCGGCATACCCATGCCGGCCAGATTCCGGACAACCAGGAGATAAGCCATGAACGACGTAGTCGTAGTCAGCGCCGTGCGCACCGCCGTGGGCGACTTCGGCGGCGCACTGAAGGATGTCGCGCCTTGCGATCTGGGCGCGACGGTGGTGCGCGCCGTGCTCGAGCGGGCCGGGGTGGGCGGCGAGGACATCGGCCACGTGGTTTTCGGGCACGTCATCAATACCGAACCGCGCGACATGTACCTGTCGCGCGTGGCCGCGCTGGACGCCGGCATCGCCAAGGAGACGCCGGCCTTCAACGTCAACCGCCTGTGCGGGTCGGGCCTGCAGGCCATCGTGTCGGCTGCCCAGACCATCCTGCTGGGCGATGCCGAAATCGCCATCGGCGCCGGCGCGGAAAGCATGAGCCGCGCGCCGTACCTGGCCCCCGCGCAGCGCTGGGGCGCGCGCATGGGCGATTCGGTGATGCTGGACATGATGACCGGCGCGCTGTCCGATCCCTTCGAGCGCTTCCACATGGGCGTGACGGCCGAGAACGTGGCCGCGCGCTATGGGATCAGCCGGGCCGACCAGGACGCCCTGGCGGTCGAGTCGCACCGGCGTGCCGCGCGGGCCATCGACGAGGGCAGGTTCAAGGCCCAGATCGTGCCGGTGCCGGTCAAGAGCCGCAAGGGCACGGTCGAGTTCGATACCGACGAGCACGTGCGGCGGGATGTCAGCCTCGAAGGGCTGGCGGGCCTGAAGACCGTATTCCAGAAGGAGAACGGCACGGTCACCGCGGGCAATGCGTCGGGCATCAACGATGGCGCGGGCGCGGTGCTGCTGATGAGCGCGCAGGCCGCCCAGCGGCGCGGCGCCAAGCCCTTGGCGCGGCTGGTGGCCTATGCCCATGCCGGGGTCGAGCCCCGCTACATGGGCATCGGGCCTGTGCCGGCCACGCGCAAGGCGCTCGAGCGCGCCGGCCTCAAGCTCGAGCAGATGGACGTGATCGAGGCCAACGAAGCCTTTGCCGCCCAGGCCTGCGCGGTCTCGCGCGAGCTGGGCCTGGACCCGGAAAAGGTCAACCCCAACGGCAGCGGCATTTCGCTGGGCCATCCGATCGGCGCGACCGGCGCCATCATCACGGTCAAGGCACTGTACGAATTGCAGCGCATCGAAGGCCGCTATGCGCTGGTGACCATGTGCATCGGCGGCGGGCAGGGCATCGCCGCCATTTTCGAGCGCATCTAGCGGCGCCGCGGCGGCCGGTCCGCTTGGCGCGCCGCGGCCGCCGTGCGGGCAAGGCCGCGCCGCCCTACAATCGCGGCCATCATGCGCAACAAGCCCGCCTCCCAGCACGACGAAGTCACCCTGTCCGAGCACGACGGCATCCGCTACCTGCATTTCGCCACCGAGTGGGTGCAGGGGGCGATGCGGATCGACAAGCCGGCCGAACTGGTCCTGGAGTACACCCGCCAGATGATGGCGTGGCTGCTGTTTCTCGACCCCCCGCGCGAAGCCGCCATCGGCCAGCTGGGACTGGGCGCCGGCTCGCTCACGCGTTTTTGCCTCAAGCACACCGACAGCCCCCTGCAGGTGGTGGAGTGGAACCCGCAAGTCACCCTGGTGTGCCAATGGCATATGAAGCTGCCGGCCGCAAGCCGCCTGGTCATCGACCACGAGGATGCCGCCGTCTGGGTGGCCGACCCGGCGCGCCAGGGGCAATGCCCGGTGCTGATGGTGGATCTTTACGATGCCCAGGCCCAGGGGCCGGTGCGCGACTCGGTGCAGTTCTATGCCCATTGCCGCCGCGTGCTGGGCGAGGTCGGCGTGATGACCGTCAACCTGTTCGGCAACCACGATAGCTTTCCGCGCAACCTGGCCAATCTGCGCGAGGCCTTCGACGGCCGCCTGGCCTTGCTGCCGCCCATCGACGCAGGCAACCAGATCGTGCTGGCGTTCTCGGGGCCGCCGCTGCAGGTGTCGGCCGAGGCCTTGCTCGAGAGGGCGGCGCAGGTCGAGGCCCGCTATGGCCTGCCGGCGCGGCGCTGGGCGCGCTCGCTGATCGGCGCGCAGCGCGGCCAAGGCCTGCTGGATTTCTGAGCCCAGGTTCCTGGCGGGCCGGCCCAGGCCTTGTTGCGGCGCTTCCAAGGGTTAATCCGAGCCGGGAAAGCACTAGGCGCCGCAAGGCCGGGGCGGCATTGCCCGGGCGGGGACGGATCGCCATAATTATGAATTATCGGTAACTCATGCCGCCCCGGCGGCCATGGCCATGTCCGCTCCGATCGTCCAGCAGGCGCTTTACCAGGAAGTGGCAAGCCGATTGCGCCACATGATCCGCGTGCGCCAGCTCACGGCCGGCGCCTGGATCGACGAGGCGCGGCTGACGCAACAGCTGGGCATCTCTCGCACGCCGCTGCGCGAGGCGCTCAAGGTGCTGGCCACCGAAGGGCTGGTGCGGCTCGAACCGCGGCGCGGCTGTTTCGTCAGCGAGCTGTCCTGGCGCGATATCGAGGACATCTTTCCCCTGATCGCCAATCTCGAGGGCCTGTGCGCCCACGAGGCCGCGCGCAAGATCCGCGAGCAGGACATCGCGCCGCTCGAGGCGCTGCACGCGCAATTGCGCACGCATGCCGAGGCGGGCCGCATCGACGCCTACTACGACACCAACTACCGCATCCATGCCGCGATCCAGGAGCTGGCCGACAACCGCTGGCTGTCCGACTCGGTCGACCGGCTGCGCAAGGTGATCGGCTTGTCGCGCTACCAGAGCCTGACCGTCCCGGGCCGGGTGGCGCGCTCGTGCGCCGAGCACCTGGCCATTTTCCAGGCCCTGAAGGACCGCGATCCGGCGCGCGCCGAGGCCTGCGCGCGCGAACACCTGATGAACCAGCTCCTGGCGCTGCGCGAGGCGGCCCAGGCCGAGGCGCAGGCCGGGCCGCAAGGCGCGGGCGCGCCTGCGATCCACTGAAGGAGACGTCCCATGAATCCTCCCCCAGGCACCGGCCAGGTGCGATGCGAGCGCGAAGGCCGCATCGCCTGGGTCACGCTGAGCAACCCGGGCAAGCTCAATGCCCTGAGCGTGGCCATGTGGCGCGCCTTGCAGCGCATCTTCGAAGCGCTTGCCGCCGATGACGGCGTGGGCTGCGTGGTGCTGCGCGGCGAGAACGGCAACTTCGCGGCCGGCGCCGACATCAGCGAGTTCCCGCAGGCGCGGGCCGATTTCGACGGTGTCTACGATTACCACGTGGGCATGATCGCGCCGGCGCTGCGCGCCATCGGCCAGTGCCCGCATCCCGTGCTGGCGCAGATCGAGGGCGTGTGCGTGGGGGGCGGGCTTGAGGTCGCCAGCCAGTGCGACATGCGCATCGCGGGCGAATCGGCGCGTTTCGGCGTGCCCATCACCCGGCTGGGCTTTTCCATGGCGCCGCACGAGATGCAGGGCTTGCTGGCGCTGGCGGGAAAGGCCGTGACGCTGGAGATTCTCTACGAAGGGCGGGTCTTCGGCGCGGCCGAGGCGCAAGGCAAGGGCCTGCTCAACCGCGTGGTCGCCGATGCCGATGTGGCCGGCGCGGTGCGCCAGAGCGTCGAGCGCATCCTGCGCGGCTCGCCCATCGCCGCACGCCTGAACAAGCGCACCGCCAACCTGCTGGACCGGCATGGCGTGGACCTGGATCCGGCGCAGCTGCGGGCCTGCTTCGATTACGCCGATACCCACGATCACAAGGAAGGCGTGCGCGCCTTCCTGGCCGGCGAGGAGCCGGTATTCAAAGGAGCCTGACGCAGTGCGCAACCACAATCTCTATGCTGTGCTGGAGCAGGGTTTTCCGCCGGATCGCAGCCGTATCGCCATCCAGACGCCCACGCTTTGCTACAGCTGGGATGACATCGACCGCGCCAGCGCCTGCCTGGCCAACCTGCTGGCCTCGCTGGAGCTGCCGATCGGCGCGCGCGTGGCGGTGCAGGTCGAGAAATCGCCCGAGGCGCTGCTGCTGTACCTGGCCACGCTGCGCGCCGGCCTGGTCTACCTGCCGCTGAACACGGCCTATCGCGAGGCCGAGGTGGAGTATTTCCTGCGCAATGCCGAGCCGGCGCTGGTGGTCTGTACCGAGGAAAACCTCGAATGGATGAGCCGCGCGGCGCGCCATGCGGGCACCAGCCACGTGCATACGCTGAACGACGACCGCAGCGGCAGCCTGCTGCAGGCCGCCGGCGCCTTGCCCCAGGTGTTCCAGACCGTCGAGCGCGGCCCGGACGACCTGGCCGCCATCCTGTACACCTCGGGCACCACGGGCCGCAGCAAGGGCGCCATGCTCAGCCACGGCAACCTGGTGTCCAACGCGCAGGTACTGCACGAATACTGGGGCTGGCGCGACACCGACGTGCTGCTGCACATGCTGCCCATCTTCCACGTGCATGGCCTGTTCGTGGCCGCCCACGGCGCGCTGATGGCGGGGGCGCGCATGATCTGGCTGCCGCGGCTGGATATCGAGCAGGCGCTGGCCTGGCTGCCGCACAGCACGGTCATGATGGGCGTGCCCACGTATTACGTGCGGCTGCTGGCCGACCCGCGTTTCGGCAGGGCGCATTGCGCCTCGATGCGCCTGTTCGTCTCCGGCTCGGCGCCGCTGCTGACCGAGACCTTCGAGCAGTTCCGGCGCCGCACCGGGCACACCATCCTGGAGCGCTACGGCATGAGCGAGACCGTCATGCTCACCTCCAACCCCTACCGGCCTGAATCGGCGCGCCTGCCCGGCACGGTCGGCCGGGCCTTGCCCGGCGTGTCCGTGCGCGTGGTGGACGAAGCCGGCCAGCCCGCCGCGCCGGGCCAGGTCGGGCACGTGCAGGTGCGCGGGCCCAACGTGTTCTGCGGCTATTGGCGCATGCCCGAGAAGACCCACGAGGAGTTCACCGCCGACGGCTGGTTCCGCACCGGCGACATGGGCATGTTCGGCAGTCCCGGCCAGGACGGCAGGGTGCCGGACGACTACCTGTCCATCGTGGGGCGCAGCAAGGACCTGATCATCTCGGGCGGCTTTAACGTCTATCCCAAGGAGATCGAGAGCCTGATCGACGAGCTCGATGGCGTGGACGAGTCGGCCGTCGTCGGCGTGCCGCATCCGGACTTCGGCGAGGCCGTGGTGGCGGTGGTCGTGCCCCGCCACGGCTGCGTGCTGGACGAAGCGGCGATGATCGCCGCGCTCAAGCAGCGCATCGCCAACTTCAAGGTGCCCAAGCGCGTGCACGTCATCGATGCGCTGCCGCGCAACGCGATGGGCAAGGTGCAAAAGAACGTCCTCAGGCAGGCCTACGGCCGCCTGTAGGTTTCCGATCAACCCGGTCCGGCGCAGGTCCGGCAGGCAGAAGAAGGAAGGAGGCTTACCACCGTTTTACTCGTGCCTGCGTGCGCGAGCGATGCAACAGGCTGGAATCCGCAGCAAAAACTTCATGCACCACCCCAAAACGAGGAGACAATAATGAAGGCAGGCGTTTTTCTTGGTTCGGTCATCGTCCTCACGGCAGCCCTGACGGGCGCTGCATCCGCGCAGGCGGCCTGGCCCCAGCGGCCCATCACCCTCATCGTGCCGTTCCCGGCGGGCGGCGGCACCGACACCTACGCGCGCCCCCTGGCGCAGCAGCTGACCATGGCGCTGGGCCAGAGCGTGGTCATCGAGAACAAGGGCGGGGCCGGCGGCACGCTGGGCGCCGGCGTGGCGGCCAAGGCGCAGCCCGATGGCTACACCTTCTTCATGGGCGGCGCGCACCATGCGGTGGCGCCTTCGCTGTACAAGAACCTGAACTACGACATCCAGAAGAGCTTCGTGCCGGTGGCCTTGCTGGCCCAGCCGCCGCAGGTGGTGGTGGTCAACCCCAAGAACCTGCCGGTCAAGGACCTGAAGGAGCTGGTCGAGCATGCCAAGAAGAACCCCGGCAAGCTCAACTACGGCAACGCCGGCATGGGCAGCACGCATCACCTGGCCGGCGAGCTGTTCGCCATGCAAAGCGGCACGGAGCTGGTGGCCGTGCCCTTCCAGGGAGCCGGCCCCATGCTGACGGCGCTGATCGGCGGGCAGGTGGACCTGGCCTTCGACGGGCTGGGCTCCTCGGCCGGGCACATCCGCTCGGGCACCATCAAGCCGCTGGCCGTGGCTGCCAAGGAACGCTCCAAGACCTTGCCGGACGTGCCGACGGCGGCCGAGGCCGGCTACCCCGACTACGTGGTTTCCACCTGGTACGCCATGTGGGCGCCGGCCGGCACGCCCGACGAGGCGGTGCAGAAGATGACCGCCGCGATCCAGCAAGCCCTGGCCACGCCCAAGATCAAGGAGCTGTGGCAAAGCAACGGTTCGGAAATCCCCAACCTGACCGGCGCGCAATTCGGCGAATTCGTCGATGCGGAGATTGCGCGGTGGGGGAAGGTGGTCAAGGACGCGGGGGTGACGTTGAACTGACGGTCGGGGGGATTGGACACGTTGGCCGGGGCGGGGTGTCCGTTTGGACACGTCCGCCGAGGCCGGTCGGGGCGTCGGGCGATGCCGTCGCCGTGCGGCACGTTCGCGCCGCGCCCGGCGCCAGAAATCGCCCGCCACCCCGCCCGGCCTCGACGGACTGCGTAGTCTGGGCTTGGTCCGGCGCTGGAGACGGAGTCGTTCTTGCCTGCTTGCCCCACGTCGCTTGAAAAGAGAAAGATCTTGCGGGGCCGTTCAAGAGGGGTTGCGCAGGCAACCCCTCTTGAACATTCGACCGCCGCTTATGAGAGGCAGGGCAGCGGGGCAGGCCCGAAGACTTCAGGGGCGGACGACCACGGATGGCGGGGCATTGTGGGCTGCGGCGCTATGGCCGGGCTGGCGTGGCGTGATTGGACGCTTCAGCCCTGCACACGGCCGCCAGTGCCACGCCCGCCCTGAAGCTTGCAAGCGGCCCCACACCCGACGCATGCGCGGCAGCCCTGAAATCTTCGGGCCTGCCCCGCCGCCCCTCCCCCTCAAAAGCGGCGGTCGAATGTTCACGAGGGGTTGCCTGCGCAACACCTCGTGAACGGCCCCGCAAGATCTTCCTCTCCCAAGCCGGCGGGGCAGAAGCATGCAAGAACGGCCAAGCCCCCGGCGGTGGCGCGATCGACGACTCCGAAGGCCGTCGGGGCCGGGGGCAGTGGCGGGCGACCATGAGCCCGCCGCTGCCACCGGCCACGACGGCCGTCAGGCCAGCGGTCCGGATACCTCCCAAAACTGGCCGCCAACCAAGCCCCCCGCCCGGCATCGCCACGCCCCCGTTTCCCTCGGTTACTATCTGGCTCTTGCGCTTCGCCCCTCGCCGCTGCGCCCCCGTCTCGCCACACCGCGATACCGGGCGGGCCTTGCGACCCGGCCGACATCCAGGGCCGCCGGTCGGCGCGGACAGGGATGGCCCACACCATACCTAGGAGTTTGCCCATGAACCGTTTCCGACCCGTTGCCGCGGCGCTGGGGGCCGTGCTGGCCGCCGCCGCGATTGCCGCGCCTGCCGCCGCGCAGCAGAAATCGGTGGCCGTGGTGGCCATCGTCGAGCATCCGGCCCTGGACGCCGCGCGCGACGGCGTGCGCGAGGCGCTGGCGGCCGCCGGCTTCAAGGAAGGGCAGAACCTGCGCTGGCAATACCAGAGTGCGCAGGGCAATACGGGCACCGCCGCCCAGATTGCGCGCAAGTTCGTGGGCGACCGCCCCGACGTGATCGTGGCCATCGCCACGCCGGCCGCCCAGGCCGTGGCTGCGGCCACCAAGCAGGTGCCGCTGGTCTACACCGCCGTCACCGATCCCGTCGCGGCCCAGCTGGTGCCTTCCTGGGAGCCCTCGGGCACCAACGTCACCGGCGTATCGGACATGCTGGCGCTGGACAAGCAGGTCGAGCTGATCCGGCAGGTGGTGCCCGATGCCAAGCGCGTGGGCATGGTCTACAACCCTGGCGAGGCCAATTCGGCCGTGGTGGTCAAGCAGCTGCAGGCGCTGCTGCCCAAGTCCGGCATGACGCTGGTCGAGGCCGCCGCGCCGCGCACCGTCGACGTCGGCTCGGCCGCGCGCAGCCTGATCGGCAAGGTCGACGTGATCTATACCAATACCGACAACAACGTGGTCTCGGCCTACGAGGCGCTGGTCAAGGTCGGCAACGACGCCAAGATCCCGCTGGTGGCGTCGGATACCGACAGCGTCAAGCGCGGCGCCATCGCGGCGCTGGGCGTGAACTACCGCGACCTGGGCGTGCAGACCGGCCAGGTGGTCGCGCGCATCCTCAAGGGCGAGCAGCCCGGCGCCATCGCCTCCGAGACCAGCAGCAAGCTGGAGCTTTTCGTGAACCGCACGGCGGCGCAGCGCCAGGGCGTGACCCTGTCGGACGCGCTGCTCAAGTCGGCCGCGCAGGTTATCGAGTAGGCACGCGCCCGGGGCGCCGGGGCGCCGCGGGCCCGCGCATGCGGCCTGGGCCCGTGGCCCGGGCCGGCGTCCATTCCTTATCCCAACCCGCCCTCCTGCAAGGGCGAAGCTCGCCATGTCCCTGTTCTCATTGCTCGGCGCCCTGGAAATCGGCCTGATCTTCAGCCTGGTCGCGCTGGGGGTGCTGATCTCCTTTCGCATCCTGCGCTTTCCCGACCTGACCGTGGACGGCAGCTTTCCGCTGGGCGGCGCGGTGGCCGCCACCCTGATCTCGGCCGGCACAGACCCGTTCACGGCCACGCTGGCGGCCACGGCCGCCGGGGCGCTGGCCGGGCTGCTGACCGGCTGGCTCAACGTCAAGCTGCGCATCATGGACCTGCTGGCCAGCATCCTGGTGATGATCGCGCTCTATTCGATCAACCTGCGCATCATGGGCCGGCCCAACGTGCCGCTGATCATGGAGCCCACCTTCTTCACCGTGCTGCAGGCGCCGGGCGTGGCCGACTACGTGATGCGTCCCTTGCTGCTGGTGGGCGTGGTGCTGGCGGCCAAGTTCGCGCTGGATTGGTTTTTCGGCACCGGGACGGGGCTGGCGATGCGCGCCACCGGCTCGAATCCGCGCATGTCGCGCGCGCAGGGCGTCAACACCGGCGCCATGGTGCTGGGCGGCATGGCGCTGTCCAACGCGCTGGTGGGCCTGGCCGGCGCCCTGTTCGCCCAGACCCAGGGCGGCGCGGACATCTCCATGGGCATCGGCACCATCGTGATCGGCCTGGCCGCGGTCATCGTCGGCGAAAGCCTGCTGCCCACGCGCAAGCTGGTATGGCTGACCCTGGGCGTGATCCTGGGCGCGCTGGTGTACCGGCTCTTCATCGCCCTGGCGCTCAATACCGAATTCATCGGCCTGCAGGCGCAGGACCTGAACCTGGTGACGGCGGTGCTGGTCACCTTCGCCCTGGTGCTGCCGCGGCTGCGCGGGCGCCGCAAAGCCCAAGGAGGACGCTGATGCTCGCGGCCAAGGACCTGCACATCACCTTCAACGCCGGCACGCCCATCGAGACGCGCGCCCTGCGCGGCCTGTCGCTGGAGATTCCCAGCGGGCAGTTCGTCACCGTGATCGGTTCGAACGGCGCGGGCAAATCGACCTTCCTGAACGCGGTCTCGGGCGACCTGGCGGTGGATACGGGCACCCTGCATATCGACGGGGTAGAGGTCACCCGGATGCCGGCCTGGCAGCGCGCCGACCGGGTGGCCCGCGTATTCCAGGACCCGATGGCCGGCACCTGCGAAGACCTGACCATCGAAGAGAACATGGCGCTGGCGCAGGCGCGCGGGTCGCGGCGCGGCCTGGGCCGGGCGGTCAGGCCGGCGCTGCGCGAGCAATGGCGCGAACGGCTGGCCACGCTTGGCCTGGGCCTGGAAAACCGCCTGGGCGACCGCATCGGCCTGCTCTCGGGCGGGCAGCGCCAGGCGGTCAGCCTGCTGATGGCGGCGCTGCAGCCTTCCCGCATCCTGCTGCTGGACGAGCACACGGCGGCCCTGGATCCGCGCACGGCCGACTTCGTGCTGCAGCTGACCGCGCGCATCGTGGCCGACCACGGACTGACCACGATGATGGTCACGCACAGCATGCGGCAGGCGCTGGACGTGGGCGAGCGCACCGTGATGCTGCACCAGGGGCAGGTGGTGCTGGACGTTTCGGGGCCGCAGCGCCAGGGCATGGACGTGCCGGACCTGCTTGCGCTGTTCGAGAAGGTGCGCGGCGAGACGCTGGCCGACGACGCGTTGCTGCTCGGCTAGGGCAGGGCGGGGCTGCCGCGCTGCACCATGGCCCCCGCCGCCGGGCGCGGCCGCCTTTTGCCCGCTTCGGCCGGCAACCGCCCGCCAACAGCGGACAACTGGCGGCCAAGTGGACCGATGTATCCGGTCCGGACCCATTTAATGCCAGATTAATAACTGCAGTGCATCATGTGCCACTTTCGGCGCCCGGCCGGGCGTCTTGCAAGTTACACAAGGGCGGTGCATGATGCTACGAGTCCGTAGCGCGACCGATCAGGAGGCTCATGAATTTCCGCAAGCCCATGCTGGCCTTGGCGGCAACCGCCGCGCTGGCCGGCTGCGCCACCGGTCCGGCGTTGCGCAGCGACTACGATCCGGCGGCCGACTTCTCGCGGTACCGCACCTATGCCTACGTGCAGCCCCTGGGCACGGACAAGGCCGGCTACAGCAGCCTGCTCACCGAGCGCCTGAAGTCCGCCACCCGCACCCAGATGGAGATGCGCGGCTACACCTATTCCGAGAAGTCGCCCGACCTGCTGGTCAACTTCGGCGCACGCGTGGATACGCGCACCGAGGTCGTGCCCGCGCCGCCCATGCCGTACTACGGCTACCGCATGGGGTTCTACGGCCCCTGGGCCGGCTGGGGCTGGGGCAACGAGGTCTACCAATACCAGGAAGGCACGATCAACATCGACCTGGTCGATGCGCGCCGCAAGCAGATGGTCTGGGAAGGCGTGGCGGTCTCGCGCGTGCGCAACGCCGAGCAGCTCAACAGCGAGACGGCCGTGGCCCAGCTGGTGTCTGCGATCTTCTCGCGGTATCCCTTCGTTGCCGGCAGCGGGCAGCCGCTATCCCCGCATGGCCCGTCCCAGCCCGGCGCTGCCGGCCCGGCCGCTTCCCCGTCTTCGGCGCGTTAGCGCCTCGCCATGCCGGCGCGCCGCAAGGCGCGCGTCCCTATGCGGAATCTCCCTGGCAGGCCAGGGGCTTCCCGCGGTTTGCCATTTCGTTCTTCTATACTTTCGCGGTTCCCGATCATACGCTCGCCTTCGGCGCCGGCCAGCCCGGCGCGGGCGCAATGACCAGGCGCCGTGCGCCCCCTCCAGAGAGTATCCATGCGCTTTCAATCTGACCTTTCCCTGCGCTTTACCACTGCCGCCGCGCTGGCCTCCTTGCTGGTGCTGGCCGCTTGCGGACAAGAACAGTCCCAGCAGCAGCAGATGCCGCCCACGCCGGTCAGCGTCGTCACGGTGCAGCCCGAGCGCGCGCCGATCGTGACCGAGTTTCCCGGCCGCGTCGACGCGGTGCGCAACGCCCAGGTCCGCGCCCGGGTGACCGGCATCGTGCAGAAGATCGAGTTCGAGCAGGGCAGCGACGTCAAGCAGGGGCAGCGCCTGTTCAAGATCGATCCGGCGCCCTTGCAGGCCGCCTACAACCAGGCCGCCGCGCAGCTCAAGCAGGCGCAGGCCGACGAGTTCCGCGCGCGCCAGCTGGCCCAGCGCTATGCGCCGCTGGTCAAGGCCAATGCCATCAGCAAGCAGGAATACGACAATGCCGTGGGCGCCTCGCGCCAGGCCGAGGCCGCGGTCGCGGCCGCGCGCGCCGCGCTGGAGAACGCCCGCATCAACCTGGGCTATACCGATGTCGAGTCGCCCATCGACGGGCGCATCGGCAAGCCGCTGGTGACCGAGGGAGCCCTGGTCGAGGCGACCAGCGCCACCCAGATGGCGCTGGTCCAGCAGCTCGATCCGGTCTACGTCGATTTCAACCAGTCCACCAGCGACCTGGCCAGGCTGCGCAGCGCCTTCGCCCAGGGGCAGCTGCAAAAGGTCGGCCAGGACGCCGCCCGCGTGCAGGTGCTGCTGGACGACGGTTCCGAATACGCCCACCAGGGCCGCCTGCTGTTTACCGGCGCGTCGGTGGACCCGGGCACCGGCCAGGTCAACCTGCGCGCCGAGATCGACAATCCCGACTTTGTCCTGCTGCCGGGCATGTTCGTGCGCGTGCGCCTGGAGCAGGGCTACAACGAGCAGGCCCTGATGGTGCCGCAGCAGGCCTTGCAGCGCACGCCCGACGGCCGCTCCAGCGTGCTGGTGGTGCGCGAGGGCAAGGTCGCCCAGGTGCCGGTGCTTACCGGCCCCGTGGTGGGCGGGCGCACCATCGTCACGCAGGGCCTGTCGGCCGGGGACCAGGTGGTGGTCGAAGGCTTCCAGAAGATCCAGCCGGGCGCGCCGGTCCAGGCCACGGAGTGGTCCCCGCCCGGCCAGCAGCAAGGCCCGGCGGCAGGCGGGGCGCAGCAGGAGGCCGGGCAGCAGGGCCAGCCCGCGGCGGCCCCCAAGTCCGAACAGCAGTCGTAACGTCGGCGGCGCGGCGCCGCCGCGCGGCCACCGTGAGCCCCGCTACCAGAGTCAGCACTCATGCCCCAATTTTTCATCGACAGACCAATCTTCGCCTGGGTGGTCGCCCTGTTCATCACGCTAGTGGGCCTGTTCGCCATCCCGAACATGCCCATCAGCCAGTATCCGGATGTGGCGCCGCCCGCCATCCAGATCCAGGCCAACTATCCCGGCGCGTCGGCCGAGGACGTCGCCGAGCAAGTCACCAGCATCATCGAGAACGAGCTCAACGGCGCCAAGGGCCTGCTGTATTACGAGTCGGTCAGCGACTCCAACGGCCAGACGCAGATCACCGTCACCTTCGCGCCGGGCACCGATCCGGACCTGGCGCAGGTGGACGTGCAGAACCGCGTGTCCAACGTCACCGCGCAGCTGCCCTCGGCCGTGATCCAGCAGGGCCTGCGCTTCGAGCAGACCAGCACGGGCTTCCTGCTGGTGGGCACGCTGTCCTCGCCCGACGGCACGCATTCGCAGATCGCGCTGGCCGACTACATCCGCCGCAACATCCAGAACCCGCTGTCGCGGGTGCCGGGCGTGGGCCGCTTCCAGCTGTTCGCCGCGCCGCGCGCCATGCGCGTGTGGGTGGATCCGGCCAAGCTGGTGGCCTACAACATGAGCATCAGCGAGGTGAACCAGGCGCTTGCGCAGCAGAACGCGCTGATCTCCGCGGGCACGCTGGGCGGCCCGCCCAACCCTGCCTCGCAGCGCACGACGGCCACTGTCATGGTCAACGGCCAGCTGGCGACCGTCGAGGCCTTCGGCGCGGTGGTGCTGCGCGCCAATCCGGACGGCTCCATGGTGCGGCTGCGCGATGTGGCGCGCATCGAGGTGGGCGCGGACAACTACCAGTTCGGCGCCCGCTTGAACGGCAACCCCACTGCCGCCTTCGCCATCGTCCTGGCGCCCGGGGCCAATGCGCTGGACACGGCCGAGGGCGTGCGCGCGCGCCTGGAAGAACTGTCCGAGTTCTTCCCGCCGGGCATGGAATACGACATACCGTACAACACGGCGCCGTACGTGCAGACATCGATCGAGCAGGTTTTCCATACGCTGCTCGAAGCCATGGTGCTGGTGTTCCTGGTGATGTTCCTGTTCCTGCAGAACGTGCGCTATACCATCATCCCCACCCTGGTGGTGCCGGTGGCGCTGCTGGGCGCGCTGGGGGTGATGCTGGCGCTGGGCTTTTCTATCAACGTGCTGACCATGTTCGCCATGGTGCTGGCCATCGGCATCCTGGTCGATGACGCCATCGTCGTGGTCGAGAACGTCGAGCGCATCATGGCCGAGGAGGGCCTGCCGCCCAAGGAGGCCACCCGCAAGGCCATGCCGCAGATCAGCGGGGCCATCGTGGGCATCACACTGGTGCTCAGCGCGGTGTTCCTGCCGCTGGCCTTCATGAGCGGCTCGGTGGGCATCATCTACCGCCAGTTCGCCGTGGCCATGGCCGTGTCCATCATGTTCTCGGGCTTTCTGGCGCTGTCGTTCACCCCGGCCCTGTGCGCCACCTTGCTCAAGCCCATCCCCAAGGGCCACCACCAGGAAAAGCGCGGCTTCTTCGGCTGGTTCAACCGCAAGTTCGACGCGGGCACCGACCGCTACCAGCGCGGCGTCGCGCGCCTGGTGCATCGCACCGGGCGGGTGATGCTCGTCTACCTGTTGCTGGTGGTGGCGCTGGGCTTTCTGTACTTCCGCATGCCCACGGGCTTTCTGCCCATCGAGGACCAGGGCTATACGGTCTCGAACATCGAGCTGCCCACGGGTGCTTCGTCCAGCCGCTCCATGGAGGTGATCGAGACCGTCGAGCAATACTTCCTGAACCTGCCGACCACGCAGAACGTCATTTCGGTGCAGGGCTTCAGCTTCAACGGCAACGGCCTGAACGCGGCCATCATCTTCGCGCCCATGAAGGACTTCTCCGAACGCAAGGGCGCCGAGAACTCCGCGCAGGCGGTGGCCGGCGCGGCCATGGGCCAGCTGATGTTCGGCATCCGCGACGCCATGGTCATCTCCGTGGTGCCGCCGGCGATTTCCTCGCTGGGCAACGCGGCGGGCTTCGACTTCCGGCTGCAGGACCGCTCGGGCAGCGGCGACGGCGAGAACCTGGCGGCGGCCACCAGCCAGCTCATCGGCCTGGCCATGCAGAATCCGGTCTTGTCCCAGGTGCGCATCACGGGCCTGGGGCCGGGCCAGCAGCTGCGGCTGACCATCGACCGCGAAAAGGCGGCCTCGCTGGGCGTGGACTTCACCGAGGCGGCCAACCTGCTGTCGACCGCCCTGGGCTCGGCCTACATCGGCAAGTTCCCCAACCTGGGATGGATGCAGAACGTCTGGGTCCAGGCCGACGCGCCGCACCGCATGACCCTGGAGGACGTGCTGCGCCTGAACGCGCGCAACAACCAGGGCAGCATGGTGCCGCTCTCGTCCTTCGTCACCTACGAATGGACGCAGGGGCCCACGCAGGTGGTGCGCTACAACAGCTATCCGGCCATGCGCCTGGAAGGCTCGGCCGCGCCGGGCTACTCCAGCGGCGACGCCATGGCCGCCATGGAAAGCCTGATGGCGCAGCTGCCCTCCAGCCTGGGCTATGAGTGGACCGGCCTGTCCTACCAGGAGCAGCAGGCCGGCGCCCAGGCGCTGATCCTGATGGGCCTGGCGCTGCTGGTCGTGTTCATGGTGCTGGCCGCCCTGTACGAAAGCTGGGCCATCCCGCTGTCGGTGCTGCTGGTGGTGCCGCTGGGCATGCTGGGCGCGGTCGGGCTGGTCACGCTCATGGGCATGGAGAACGACGTGTACTTCCAGGTCGGCATGGTGACGGTGATCGGCCTGGCGGCCAAGAACGCCATCCTGATCGTGGAGTTCGCCAAGGACGCCTATGCGCGGGGCGCCGGCCTGAAAGAGGCGGCGGTCGAGGCGGCCCGGCTGCGCCTGCGGCCCATCCTGATGACCTCGATGGCCTTCATCCTGGGCGTGGTGCCGCTGGCCCTGGCCACGGGCGCGGGCGCCGCCAGCCAGAAGGCGGTGGGCATCGGCGTGATGGGCGGCATGCTCGCGGCCACGCCGTTCTCCGTAATTTTTGTGCCGGTCTTCTTCGTGGTGGTGCTGGGCCTGTTCAAGACCCGCCCCAGGCTGCTGGGCGCCGAGGCCAAGGCTTTCGAGCGCGAGCAGGCCGAAAAGAAGGCCAAAGAGCAAGAGGGCGGCCAGCAAGCGGCCGGCCGCAACCCAGTTGAAGACGAGGGCAAGGCATGAAAGGCCTGAGCGCTTATAAACCCTGGCTGCCCCTGCTGGCGGCGGCCACCCTGGCCGGCTGCTCGCTGGCTCCCGAATACCAGCGGCCCGAGGCCCCGGTTGCGCAGGCCTGGCCCGCGCAGCCGGACATGCGCGGCGACGGCCGCGGCGTGCAGCCCGCCGACCGGGTCGCGCCCGAGCAGGGCGTGGCCGCCAGCGACATCGGCTGGCGCCAGTTCTTCCGCGATCCGCGCCTGCAGGCGCTGATCGAGCTGGCGCTGGTCAACAACCGCGACATGCGCATCGCCGTGCAGCGTATCGAGGAAGCGCGGGCGCAGTACGGCGTGCAGCGCGGCGAGCAGTTTCCCAGCATCGGCGTGGGCGCCAGCGGCACCCGCCAGCGCACGCCCGAAGACCTGCGTTTCGGCGGCGCCGACGCGCCGGCCATCTCCAGCCAGTACCAGGCCGGCCTGGCCCTGACCGCCTTCGAGATCGACCTGTTCGGGCGCCTGCGCAACCTGTCCGAGGCCGCGCGCCAGCAATACCTGGCGACCGAGCAGGCGCGCCGTACCGTGCACATCAACCTGGTGGGGCAGGTGGCCCAGGCCTACTTCGCCTTGCGTGCGGCCGAAACCCAGCTGAACCTGGTGCAGCAGACGCTCGGTTCGCGCCAGGCGTCCTTCGACCTGGTCAGCCAGCGCTACGAGGCCGGCGTGGCCTCCGAGCTGGAGCTCAACCAGTCGCGCACGCTGCTCGATACGGCCAGGTCCGACCTGGCGGCGTTCGCCCGCCAGCGTTCCCAAGCGACCAACGCCCTGGTGCAGCTGATCGGCCAGCCCCTGCCCGACGAACTGCCCGAGCCGCTGCCCTTCGGCAGCGAGCAGCTGGTGGCCAGCGTCCCCGCGGGCCTGCCTTCGGACCTGCTCACGCGCCGGCCCGACATCCTGGCCGCCGAGAACGCCCTGCGCGCGGCCAATGCCAACATCGGCGCGGCGCGCGCGGCGTTCTTCCCGACCATCTCGCTGACCGGCAATATCGGCACGGCCAGCCCCACGCTGGGCGGCTTGTTCGAGTCGGGCACCGGCGCCTGGAGCTTCGCGCCGCAGATCGCCATCCCGCTGTTCGCCGGCGGCAGCCTGCGGGCCGGCGTGGACCTGGCGCGCGCGCGCGACAACATCGCGGTGGCGCAGTACGAGCAAGCCATCCAGCAGGCGTTTCGCGAAGTGGCCGACGCGCTGGCGGGCGAGGCCACCTACGAATCGCAGCTGACTTCGCTGCGCGCCCTGGAAGCGGCCTCGGCCCGCACGCTGGAACTGTCCAACCTGCGCTACGAAGGCGGCATCGACGACTTCCTGCAGGTGCAGACCGCCCAGATCTCGTACTACAGCGCGCAGCAGCAGCTGGTCCAGGCGGGCCTGGATTCGCTGATCAACCGGACCGAGCTGTACAAGGCGCTGGGCGGCGGCTGGGTCGAAAACACGGTACAGTCCGGAACCGGGCCGCAGGACGGCGGCCCGCAGCCGGAGGCGGCCGCCGGCGTGTCCCCGGCCGCGCGCTAACCGTTTGTTTCGCATGCTGGACCTGGGTGTAAACATCGATCACGTGGCGACGCTGCGCCAGCAGCGCCACACCGCCTATCCCGACCCTGTGGCCGCGGCGCTGCGCGCCGAAGAGGCCGGGGCCGACCTCATCACCCTGCACCTGCGCGAGGACCGCCGGCACATCCAGGATGCCGACGTGCATGCGCTGCGCCCCTTGCTGCGCACCCGCATGAACCTCGAATGCGCCATCACCGCCGAGATGCTGCAGATCGCCTGCGCGGTGCGCCCGCACGATGTCTGCCTGGTGCCTGAAAAGCGCACCGAGCTGACCACCGAGGGCGGGCTGGACGTGGCCGGGGCCTTGCCCGATGTCAAGGATGCCGTGGCGCGGCTAAGCGATGCGGGCATCCGGGTATCGCTGTTCATCGACCCGGACCGCGCCCAGATCGACGCGGCCGTGCAGGCTGGCGCACCGGTGATCGAACTGCATACCGGCGCCTATGCCGAGGCGGCGGATCCCCGCTCCCAGGCCGCCGAGATCGAGCGCCTGCGCGCGGCCATCGCGCACGCCGCGCTCCAGGGGCTGCGCGTGAACGCCGGGCACGGCCTGCACTATGGCAACGTGCAGGCCATCGCGGCGCTGCCGGGCATCGCCGAGCTGAACATCGGCCATGCCATCGTGGCCCAGGCCATCTTCGACGGCTGGGAGGCGGCCGTACGCAACATGAAGGCGCTGATGGTCGCGGCCCGCCTGCCGGCGCAGCGCGCCGGCGCCACGGCGGGCTAGCGGCCATGGCCACGCCTGCGCCCGCGCTGCCGCAAGGGGCCATTGCCGGCATCGGCATGGACCTGCTGCGCACCGAGCGCATCGCCCGCGCGCTGGCACGCCACGGCGACCGTTTTGCCGCCAAGATCCTGGGCGAGGACGAGCTGCGCGTGTTCGAGGCGCGCCGCCGCCGCGATCCGGCGCGCGGCATCCGCTACCTGGCCACGCGCTTTTGCGCCAAGGAAGCGTTTTCCAAGGCCATCGGGCTGGGCATGCACCAGCCCATGTGGTGGACGCGCATGCAAACCCTGAACGCGCCGGGCGGACGGCCGGTGGTGGTCCTGGCCGAACCGCTCAAGGGCTGGTTCGAGGCCCGCTTCGGTCCCGCCCATGTCTCGCTTACCGACGAGTCGGACCTGGCCGCCGCCTACGTGGTGGTCGAGGCCGGCGCAGCCCGGCCTCCGTCGGCCGGCCGCTAGCACATACTGGAACCGGACCCCATCATGTCCAAGAAAAAACACCCGCATGCCGAGCCCGACGGCCGGCAGCCGCCCGGGCCCGTCATGGTCGACGTGCAGGGCATCGAGCTGAGCAAGACCGAACGCCGCCGCTTGCGCCATCCCGCCGTGGGCGGGGTGATCCTGTTCGCCCGCAATTTCGAAAGCCGCAAGGCGCTGGCCGCGCTGTGCAGGCAGATCCACGAAGTGCGCGACGAGCCGCTGCTGATCGCCGTGGACCACGAGGGCGGCCGCGTGCAGCGCTTTCGCGAGGACGGCTTCACGCACCTGCCGCCCATGCAGGCGCTGGGCCGGGCCTGGGACCAGGATCCGCTGGCCGCGATGCGGCTGGCCACCGACTTCGGCTATGTGCTGGCTGCCGAGCTGCGCGCCTGCGGCGTGGACATGAGCTTCACGCCGGTGCTGGACCTGGACTACGGCCAGAGCCAGGTTATCGGCACGCGCGCGCTGCACCGCGATCCCCGCGTGGTGGCCATGCTGGCGCGGGCGCTGGCCCAGGGGCTGGCGCAGGCCGGCATGGCGGCCTGCGGCAAGCATTTCCCAGGCCACGGCCATGTCCAGGCCGACTCCCATCACGCGGTGCCGGTGGACGAGCGCAGCCTGGACCAGATCCTGGCCGAGGATGCCGCGCCCTATGCCTGGCTGGGCGATGCCGTGCTGCAGGCGGTCATGCCTGCGCACGTGATCTATCCCAAGGTCGACGACAAGCCGGCCGGGTTTTCCTCGCGCTGGATCGAGGTCATCCTGCGCGGGCGCCTGGATTACCAGGGCGTGGTGTTCTCCGATGACCTGACCATGGAAGGCGCGGCGGTGGCCGGCGATATCCATGCCCGGGCGCGGGCCGCGCTGGGCGCGGGCTGCGACATGGTGCTGGTGTGCAACCGGCCGGACCTGGCCGACGAACTGCTGGCCGGGCTCGATGCCGCACCCACGGCGGCCTCGCTGGCCCGCATCCGCGGCCTGCGGCCGCAGCGCCCGGCCCCGGGCTGGAAATCCCTGCAGGCCAGCGAGCGCTATCGCCGCGCGCAGGCTTCGCTGGCGGCGCTGCGGCCAGCGGGCTGAGCCGGGCCGGCTCGCATCCCGCTAAACTGGCGGCATGGCAGAATCGGATTTCGACCTGAAGGATTTTCTCGCCCGGCTGCCGAACCTGCCGGGCGTGTACCGGCACATCGATGCCCAGGACGAGGTGCTCTACGTGGGCAAGGCGCGCGACCTCAAGAAGCGCGTGTCCTCGTATTTCCAGAAGACTTCCAGCAGCCCGCGCATCGCGCACATGGTGGCGCGCGTGGCGCGCCTGGAGGTGACGGTCACGCGCTCGGAGGCCGAGGCGCTGATCCTGGAAAACAACCTGATCAAGAGCCTGAAGCCGCGCTACAACATCCTGTTTCGCGACGACAAGTCCTATCCCTATCTGCAGATCACCGCGCACGACTACCCGCGCATCGCCTATTACCGCGGCTCGACCAGCCGGCCGGGCCAGTATTTCGGCCCCTATCCCAACGCCTGGGCCGTGCGCGAGACCATCCAGGTGCTGCAGAAGGTGTTTCGCCTGCGCACTTGCGAGGACACCGTCTTTGCCAATCGTTCGCGGCCCTGCCTGCTGTTCCAGATCGGCCGATGTTCGGCGCCCTGCGTGGGCGAGATCCAGGCCCAGGCCTACGCCCGCGACGTCGAGCGCGCCTCGCGTTTTTTGAACGGCCACACCCGCGAGGTGCTGGACGACATCGAGGCGCGCATGATGCAGGCCTCGGGCGAGTTGCGCTTCGAAGAGGCGGCCGCGCTGCGCGACCAGATGGGCGCGCTGGCCCGCGTGCTGCACCAGCAGACCATGGAGGAGACCGGCGGCGAGGACACCGACGTGATCGCGGTGGCCGGCGCCGGCGGCAGGATCTGCGTGAACCTGGCCATGGTGCGCGGCGGGCGCCACCTGGGCGACAAGGCGTTCTTTCCCGCCCACGCCGAAGGCGAGCCGCCGGCCGAGGTGCTGGCGGCCTTCGTGGCGCAGCATTACCTGGACAATGCCTTGCCGCCGGTGCTGGTGTGCAGCCATGCCTTGCCCGATCCCGAGCTGCTCGCGCTGCTGGCCGAACATACCGGCGTGCGCACCCGCGTGCTGGCGCGCCCGCAAGGCGTGCGGCGCGCCTGGCTGGAGCAGGCCGCCGCCAACGCGCAGATGGCCCTGGCGCGCGCGCTGTCCGAGTCCGGCGCGCGCGCGGCCCGCACCGCCGCGCTGGCCGAGGTGCTCGAACTCGATGCCGACGAGGCCGCGCTCGATGCGCTGCGCATCGAGTGCTTCGACATCAGCCATACCGCCGGCGAGGCCACCCAGGCCTCGTGCGTGGTGTTCGAGCATCACGACATGCAGCCTTCGCTATACCGGCGCTACAACATCGCGGGCATCACCCCCGGGGACGACTATGCCGCCATGCGCCAGGTGCTGACCCGCCGCTTCGGCAAGGTTGCCGACGGCGAGGCGCCCATGCCGGGGCTGGTGCTGATCGACGGCGGGCGAGGGCAGGTCGAGGTGGCCCGCCAGGTATTCGCCGAGCTGGGCCTGGACATCGGCACGCTGGTGGGGGTGGCCAAGGGCGAGGGCCGCAAGGTGGGCCTGGAGACCCTGGTTTTTGCCGATGGCCGCCCGCCCAAGGCGCTGGGCGGCGAGTCGGCCGCCTTGATGCTGATCGCGCAGATCCGCGACGAGGCGCACCGCTTCGCCATCACGGGCATGCGCGCCCGCCGTGCCAAGGCCCGTACCGTCTCGCGCCTGGAAGAGATCGAGGGCGTGGGCGCGCGCCGGCGCCAGCGGCTGCTGACGCGTTTTGGCGGGTTCGCGGGCGTGGCGCGGGCCGGCGTGGACGACCTGGCTTCGGTCGAGGGCATCTCGTGGGAGCTGGCCCAGCGCATCTACGATGCCCTGCATTGAAACGGCCTGTCGCCATGCGCCAGCCTGGACTGAGGTAGCATACGCTTCACTATGCCGCTGAATCTACCGATAGTCCTCACCTGGTTGCGCATCGCCATGATCCCCATGGTGGTCGCGCTGTTCTACTTGCCCGAGGGCTGGCTGGCCTTGCCCACCCGCGACCTGCTGGCGGCGGTGGCCTTCATCGTGGCGGCCCTGACCGACTGGTTCGACGGCTGGCTGGCGCGGCGCTGGAACCAGACTTCGGCTTTCGGCGCCTTTCTCGACCCGGTGGCCGACAAGCTGATGGTCTGCGCGGCGCTGCTCGTGCTGCTGAACCTGGGGCGGGTCGACGCCTTCGTGGCTCTGATCATCATCGGCCGCGAGATCACCATCTCGGCCCTGCGCGAATGGATGGCCCAGATCGGGGCCAGCGCCAGCGTGGCCGTGCACAGGCTGGGCAAGTTCAAGACGGCCGCGCAGATGATCGCCATTCCCTGCCTGCTGTACGACCACCCGGTGGCGGGCGTGGACCTGGACGGCGTGGGCACTGTGCTGATCTACGTGGCCGCGGTCCTGACCGTCTGGTCCATGCTGTACTACCTTCAACGCGCCTGGCCGGCGATCCGCGAACGGTCGCGCTGACCGGCATCATGCAACAGAGCGGGGCAGCCGGCCCGACCCCGCCGCAAGAGACAGAGAGTTACGTTATGCCTGCGCCCTCGGCCGCTTCCTTCCAGGCCTCGGATGCGCTGCTCAAGCGACGCGATTGGCTCACCATCCTGGTGGTGGGCATCGCGCATGCGGCATCGCATTTCTTCCAGCTGGTCATCCCCTCGCTCTACGCCTCGCTGGGGGCCGAGTTCGGCCTGGACTACGCGCGGCTGGGGCTGCTGGTCTCGGCCTTCTTCGTGACGTCCGGCTTGGGGCAGGCCTCATCGGGCTTCGTGGTGGACAGGGTGGGTGCGCGGCCCGTGCTGTGGTTCGGCCTGTCGTGCTTCGTCGCCTCGGGCGTGCTGATCGGCCTGGCCAACGGCTATGCCATGCTGTTTACCGCTGCCGTGGTGGCCGGCGTGGGCAACTCGGTCTTTCATCCGGCCGACTTCTCCATCCTGAACAAGCGAGTCAGCCAGGCCCGGCTGGGGCACGCCTTCAGCACGCACGGCCTGACGGGCAGCCTGGGCTGGGCCTTGACGCCGGTATTCATCACCACGCTGACCTTGCTGTTCAACTGGCGGGTGGCCGCCTTCGGGGCGGCCGCGCTGGTGGCGACCGTGCTGCTGATGACGGTGCTGGCCAGACGCCTGCTGGCTGGCGACATCCACGAGGCGGGCGGCCGGCAGGGCGCGGCGGGCGCCGGCCAGGACAAGCCGGGCGGCCGCGCGCCGGGCCGTCCCGACCCGGCCCAGGCCGCCTTGCCCACGGGCGTGCTGGCCACGATCGGGGCGCTGGCCGCGCGTCCGGCGCTCTGGGGCGCGTTCCTTTTCTTCGGCATGACCTCGGTTGCCCTGTCCGCGGTGCAGAACTATACGATCCCGCTGCTGGGCAAGCTCTACGGCCTGTCGGCGGTGACGGCCAGCACGGCCCTGTCCGGCTACATGGTGTGCTCGGCCCTGGGCATGATCATCGGCGGCTTCCTGGTCTCGGCCACGCCGCGCACCGAAAGAGTAGTCGGCGCCTCGCTGTGCATGGCCGGGCTGGTGCTGGTGGTCCTGGCGCTGGGCTGGATTCCCGCCTGGCTGGCCGCGCCCATGGTGGGCCTGGCCGGCCTGTGCTCGGGCATGTCCGGCCCTTCGCGCGACATGCTCATCCGCAGCGTCACGCCCAAGGGCGCCCT
Organism: Orrella sp. JC864; assembly: GCF_037026685.1. Taxonomy (NCBI): domain Bacteria; kingdom Pseudomonadati; phylum Pseudomonadota; class Betaproteobacteria; order Burkholderiales; family Alcaligenaceae; genus Orrella; species Orrella sp. JC864. The sequence goes on from NZ_JBANET010000006.1 coordinate 24,642, forward strand.
GGGCTCGGTCTACGGGCTGGTGTATTCGGGCATGGACGTGGGCGCCGCGCTGGGCCCGCTGGCCTTTGGCATCATGCTCGATGCCGGGCTGGGGCACGGTCCCTGGCTGGCGGCGGGCGCGGCCTTTGCCGTCGGCGCCTTGCTGGCCTCGCTCATCGCGCGCGCGGCGCGGGCGCCGAGCCAGGCTTGGTCCAAGGCCGCGTAGCCGGAAACCCCCGGCCTATTGGCTGGGGGTGCGCTGCTCGGCGGGCGGCGGCAGGCCCGGCGTGCCGCGCCACGGGTTGATGTCCAGCCCGCCCCGGCGGGTGTAGCGCGCGTACACGCTCAGGCGCTCGGGGCGGCAGCGGGCCTGGATGTCCAGGAACATGCGCTCGACGCATTGCTCGTGAAAGCCGCTGTGCTGGCGAAACGACACGATATAGCGCAGCAGGCCGGCCGCGTCGATGGCCGGACCGCGATAGGACACCTGGACGGTGGCCCAGTCGGGCTGGCCGGTGACCGGGCAATTGGACTTGAGCAGGCGCGAAACCAGGCTTTCCTGCACCGTGCCGCGCGCCGTGTCCATGCCCAGCAGTCCCGCATCCGGGGCATAGGCGTCGATGTCCACGTCCAGTTCGTCGATGACGCGGCCCGCCGGTTCGCCCAGGGACAGCCCGGCATAGTCCTGCGGCAGGATCAGCTCGACGCCCACCGCCGCGCCAGCCGCGCGCGCCAGGTCGGCGGCGATCCGGTCGCGCACCGCTTGCGCATCGGCCATCGGCGTCTGGTTGTAGGAGTTCAGATAGAGCTTGAGCGATTTGGATTCGATCAGGCAGGCACTGGCGGCGGGCACCTGGAACCGCGCCAGCGCAACGCGCGGCTTGCCTCGCGGATCCAGCCACGACAGTTCGTAGGCGTTCCAGATGTCCACGCCGTCGAAAGGCAAAGCGGCGCCGGCCGGCAGGCCCAGCTCGGCGCGCGCCGGCGCCCGTTCAATGGGAAACAGCAGGCCGGGATCGTACTGGCTGGGATAGGCCACGGTCTGGCCCAGGGGGGCATGTGCAAGAGGCGTCATGGCGGGCGTGTCGGTAGACCGGCCATTGTAGTCCGGTCCAAGGGGGCGATTTTTTGTATCGTGAAATGCCGGCGGCGGGATATGAAAGCGGCTGTTGCGGTGCAGCGCGAGCGGCGTTTCACGGCATCGTGATGAATTCCGTATTGCGGAATGATGTTTGCAGTAAATTGATTTTAAAGGAAAAAATAATCTCCAAAAGGAGCGGAAAAGCAGCTTTGCGCGGTGCAGCACGGGCATAGACTTTTTCCCAGGCGCCGGTCCGGCATCGCGGTATCCAGCCCGGCCTGGCGCAAACGCTGTGTTGCCTTGTTATTCCCTTCACTCATCCAGGAGATATGCCATGAATGCTCGCGAGAGCCAGATCCGCAACCTGCAGAAGCAATGGACCGACAACCCGCGCTGGCAAGGCGTGCGGCGCGACTACAGCGCCGCCGACGTGGTGCGGCTGCGCGGTTCGCTGCCCATCGAGCATACGCTGGCGCGCCGGGGCGCCGAGCGGCTGTGGACGCTGATGCATGAAAAACCCTTCGTCAATTCCCTGGGCGCGCTCACGGGCAACCAGGCCATGCAGCAGGTCAAGGCCGGCCTGAAGGCCATTTACCTCTCGGGCTGGCAGGTGGCGGGCGATGCCAACCTGGCCGGCGAGATGTACCCGGACCAGTCGCTGTATCCGGCCAATTCGGTGCCGCAGGTGGTGCGCCGCATCAACAATGCCCTGCAGCGCTGCGACCAGATCCAGTGGATGGAGGGCAAGGAACCCGGCGACGAGGGCTATGTGGATTATTTCGCCCCCATCGTGGCCGATGCCGAGGCCGGCTTCGGCGGCGTGCTCAATGCCTACGAGCTGATGAAGGCCATGATCGACGCGGGCGCGGCCGGCGTGCATTTCGAGGACCAGCTGGCGTCGGTCAAGAAGTGCGGCCACATGGGCGGCAAGGTGCTGGTGCCTACCCGCGATGCGATCGCCAAGCTGGCCGCCGCGCGGCTGGCCGCCGACGTCATGGGCGTGCCCACCGTGCTGCTGGCCCGCACCGATGCCGATGCGGCCGACCTGGTGACCAGCGACGTGGACGAGAACGACCGGCCCTTCCTGACCGGCGAGCGCACGGCCGAGGGGTTCTTCCGCAGCCGCGCGGGCATCGAGCAGGCCATCTCGCGCGGCCTGGCCTACGCGCCCTATGCCGACCTGGTGTGGTGCGAGACCGCCACGCCCGACCTGGCCTATGCGCGCCGCTTTGCCGAGGCCATCCATCGCGCCCATCCCGGCAAGCTGCTGGCCTACAACTGCTCGCCGTCCTTCAACTGGAAAAAGAACCTGGACGACGACACCATCGCCCGCTTCCAGCGCGAGCTCGGGGCCATGGGCTACAAGTTCCAGTTCATCACGCTGGCGGGTTTTCATGCGCTGAACTACGGCATGTTCGAGCTGGCGCACGGCTATGCCCGCCGCCAGATGAGCGCCTTCGTCGAATTGCAGCAAAAGGAATTCGCGGCGGCCGAACTGGGCTTTACGGCCGTCAAGCACCAGCGCGAGGTCGGCACGGGCTATTTCGATGCCGTCACCCAGGTGATCGAGGGCGGCAAGTCCTCGACCACGGCGCTGACCGGTTCGACCGAAGAGGCGCAGTTCCAGGACGAGCCGGCCACGGCTTGATGAGGCCGGGCGGGCCTGGCGCCCGCCCGCTTTGTCCGCGCCGGCAAGCGCGGGGCCGCGCTTGCCGGCGCGGCCCGCTTCAGCACTCCTGGCCGAACACCTGCTTCAATGCCTCGCCATCCAGGATACGGACTTCGCGCAGATGCACCGCGATCAAGCCCTCGCGCGCAAAGCGCGACAGCAGCCGGCTGACGGTCTCCAGGGTCAGCCCGAGATAGTTGCCGATCTCCTCGCGGCTCATGCGCAGGATGAACTCGCTGGGCGAATAGCCCAGGCCGGCCAGCCGCTGCGAAAGATTGAGCAGGAAGCCGGCCACGCGCTGTTCCGAGCGCATGTTGCCCAGGGCCAGCAGCATCTGCTGCGAGCGGTTGATCTCCTGGCTCATGAGCTTGCGCATCTGCGCCTGCAGCGCGGGCAGGTGCAGGGCGATGCGGTCCAGTTCGGCCAGGCGGATGACGCAGACCTCGGAATCCTCGAGCGCGATGGCGCTGGAGACGTGGCGCGGCTGGCCCATGGCATCCATGCCCACCAGTTCGCCCGGCAGGTGAAAGCCGGTGATCTGCACCTGACCGTCGGCCGGTTCGAGTTGCGTGCGCAGCGAGCCGAAGCGCACCGCGTAGACGGCATCGACGGGATCGCCGGTCAGATAAAGGTTTTTGCCCTTGCCCACACGCACGCGTTCACTGACCAGCTCGTCCAGCCTGGCCACGTCGGCGGCGGCCATGCCGATGGGCAGGCACAGGTGGCTGAGCATGCAGGTGGAACAATGGGGCGCATCGGGTGCGACGGGAACCCTGGTTTGCATGATGATTTCCGGTAGCGACGCGGCGCCGGCCGGAATGGGCCGGGCCGCCGACTGGCATTGTAGTGGCAGCGGCCGCGGCCATGCGCCGCCGCCCGGCGGCAATGCCGCCTCAGGCCCAGTGATCCTCGCGGGCATAGGCCTTGCGCAGCCATTGCACGAAGACCTTGACGCGCAAGGGCAGGTGCTTGCGCTCGGGCACGATGGCAAAGATGCCGTTGGGCGGGGCCGCGTAGTCGTCCAGCACGGTGACCAGCCGGCCGCTGTCCAGGTCCTGGCGGACCTCCCACAGCGAGCGCCAGGACAGGCCGTGGCCCTGCAGCGTCCATTCGTGCAGCACGCTGCCGTCGCTGCATTCGAGCGTGCCGCTGACCTTCTGCGCCACGGTTTGCCCCTTGACGCGAAAGAGCCAGCCGCGCGCCTGGTTGCCCCGCGTGCCGAAGGACAGGCAGTTGTGCCGCGCCAGGTCGGCGGGCTGGCGCGGCTTGCCGTGGACCTGCAGATAGGCGGGCGAGGCCACCACCACGCGCCGGTTGTCGGCCAGGCGCATGCCGACCAGGCCCGAATCGACCAGGTCGCCGATGCGCACCGCGCAGTCGAAGCGTTCCTGGATCAGGTCCACCAGCCGGTCGCTCAGGTCCAGGGTGACCTGCAGTTCGGGATGCGCGCGGATGAACTCGGGCAGCAGCGGCGCCACGTGGCGCCGCCCGAAACCGGCCGGCGCGCTCACGCGCAAGGGCCCGCTGGGACGGCGGCTGCCTTGCGAAACCAGGCCCTCGGTATCTTCCAGGTCGCGCAGGATGCGCTGGGCCTCCTCCAGGAAGGTGCGCCCCTCGGCGGTCAGCGAGAGCTTGCGGGTGGAGCGCACCAGCAGCTTGACGCCCAGGCGCGCCTCCAGCGCGTCGATGCGCCGCCCGATCATGGCCGGCGCCACGCCTTCGGCGCGCGCCGCCGCCGACAGGCTGCCCAGCGTGGCCACGGCCACGAAGCTCTCCATTTGCTTGAAACGGTCCATTTTTTCTTTCTAGTAAAAAATGAAGCTATTTTTATAACCTTTTTATCTGCATTCCCAACCCGTACACTGATCCTGAAGACGGGCGGCGCATCCCGCACGCCCACCCCCGCACATTGCCACAAGGAGACCCCATGCAAGCACGCACCGACCGCCATGGCCTGCAAGTAGCCGACATCCTGGACCGCTTCATCGAGCAGGAGGCCCTGCCGGGCACCGGCGTGGACAGCGCCGCGTTCTGGAAGGGCTTTTCCGAGCTGGTCCACGAGCTGGCCCCGCGCAACCGCGAGCTGCTGGCCGAGCGCGACCGCCTGCAGGCCGAGCTGGACAAGTGGCATGGGGCCCACCCCGGGCCGATCCGCGACATGGCGGCCTATCGCCGGTTCCTGGCCGAGATCGGCTACCTGCGCGAGCAGCCCGAGACGGTGCGGGCCGGCAGCGAGCAGGTCGATCCGGAGATCTCGCAGCAGGCCGGCCCGCAGCTGGTGGTGCCGGTCTCGAACCAGCGCTATGCGCTGAACGCCGCCAACGCGCGCTGGGGCAGCCTGTACGACGCGCTGTACGGCACCGACGCCATCCCCGAGGACGGCGGCGCCGAGCGCGGCGGCGACTACAACCCCAAGCGCGGCCAGGCCGTGATCGCGCGCGCGCGCGCCTTCCTGGACGAGGCCGCGCCGCTGGCGCAGGGCTCGCACAAGGACGCCACCGGCTATGCCGTGCAAGGCGGCAAGCTGGTCGTCAAGACCGCCCAAGGCCAGACCGGCCTGGCCCGGCCCGAGCAGTTCAAGGGCTACCAGGGCCAGCCCGAGGCGCCCTCGGCCGTGCTGCTGGTCAACCACGGCCTGCACTTCGAGATCCAGGTCGACGCGCAGCATCCCATCGGCAAGACCGATGCCGCGCACGTCAAGGACGTGCTGCTGGAGGCGGCGATCTCCACCATCATGGATTGCGAGGATTCGGTGGCGGCGGTCGACGCCCAGGACAAGACCCACGTCTACCGCAACTGGCTGGGCCTGATGAAGGGCGACCTGACCGAGCAGGTCAGCAAGGGCGGCAAGACCTTCACGCGCGCGCTCAACCCCGACCGCCAGTACACCGGCGCCGACGGCCAGCCGCTGACGCTGCATGGCCGCTCGCTGATGTTCGTGCGCAACGTCGGCCACCTGATGACCAACCCGGCCATCCTGGACCGCGACGGCAACGAGATCCCCGAGGGCATCATGGACGCCGTGGTCACCACCCTGGCGGCCATGCACGATCTCAGGCGCAAGGGCGCCAGCGGCTGCAACTCGCGCGCCGGCTCGGTCTACATCGTCAAGCCCAAGATGCACGGCCCGGACGAAGTCGCCTTCTCGGACCAGCTGTTCTCGCGCGTGGAAGACCTGCTGGGCCTGCCGCGCAACACCATCAAGATGGGCATCATGGACGAGGAGCGCCGCACCAGCGTCAACCTCAAGGCCTGCATCGCCGCCGCGGCCCAGCGCGTGGCCTTCATCAACACGGGCTTCCTGGACCGCACCGGCGACGAGATGCATTCGGTCATGGAAGCCGGCCCCGTGCTGCGCAAGGGCGACATGAAGAGCACGCCGTGGATCGGCGCCTACGAGCGCAGCAACGTGCTGGTGGGCCTGGACGCCGGCCTGCGCGGGCGCGCTCAGATCGGCAAGGGCATGTGGGCCATGCCCGACCTGATGGCGGCCATGCTGGAGCAGAAGATCGCCCATCCCAAGGCCGGCGCCAACACCGCCTGGGTGCCTTCGCCCACCGCCGCCACCTTGCATGCGCTGCACTATCACCAGGTCGACGTGGTCCAGATCCAGAAGCAGCTCGAGCAGACCCGCTTGGCCGACGTGCGCGAGGAACTGCTGGAAGGCCTGCTGACCATCCCGGTGTCCGCCGGCAAGCCCTGGTCGGCCGAGGAGATCCGCAGCGAGCTGGACAACAACGTGCAGGGCATCCTGGGCTACGTGGTGCGCTGGATCGAGCAGAGCGTGGGTTGCTCCAAGGTGCCCGACATCCATAACGTGGGCCTGATGGAGGACCGCGCCACGCTGCGCATCTCCAGCCAGCACATCGCCAACTGGCTGCGCCACGGCGTGGTCAGCCAGGCCCAGGTGCGCGAAACCTTCGAGCGCATGGCCGCAGTGGTCGACAAGCAGAACGCCGGCGACCCGGCCTACACGCCCATGGCCGGCCGCTTCGAGGAGTCCTTTGCCTTCCGTGCGGCCACGGCGCTGGTCTTCGAGGGCCTGACCCAGCCCAACGGCTACACCGAGCCGCTGCTGCACAAGTTCCGCCTGGAGTGCAAGGCGGCGCAGGGCTGAGCGCAACGCCCGCGCGGGTTCCTGCAGAGCAAAGGAGGTTTTCATGACCGGCTACCGCTACGCCAGCACGCCGAAGCTGGACGTCGCTTATCTCGAATGGAATCCGCAGGGCGGGCGCACCGCCGTGCTGCTGCATGGCTGGCCGGACAGCCCGGGGGGCTGGCGGCCCGTGGCGCAGGTACTGGCCCAGGCCGGCCTGCGCGTGCTGGCCCCGGCATTGCGCGGATTTGCGCCCACGCGCTTTCGCGACCCGGCCACCCCGCGCAGCGGACAGCTGTCCGCCCTGGGGCGCGACCTGCTGGACTTCTGCCAGGCGCTGGGCCTGCGCCAGCCGGTGCTGGTGGGGCACGACTGGGGCGCGCGGGCGGTCGCCAATGCCTGCGGGCTGCAGGCCGATGCCGCTTCCCACCTGGTGATCATGTCGGTGGGCTACGGCACCAACGATCCCAAGCAATCGCTGTCGCTGGACCAGGCGCGCCGCTACTGGTATCACTGGTTCATGGCCACGCCGCGCGGCGAGCGGACCGTACGCGAGCAGGGCAAGGCCTTTGCCCGCTACATGTGGGACAGCTGGTCGCCGCCCGGCTGGTATGGCCAGGACGATTTCGAGGAAGCGGCAAGGGCTTTCGACCATCCGGACTGGCCCGACGTGGTGCTGCACTCATACCGCCATCGCTGGGACGGCGCCCCGGGCGATCCGGCCTACGCGCAGGACGAGGCGGCGCTGCACCCCGCGCCCGTGCTGGCCGTGCCCACGCTGGTGCTGCATGGCGCGGCCGACGCCTGCAATCACCCGGACACCTCCGCCGGCCGCGAGCATTTCTTCTCGGGGCGCTACGAGCGCCAGCTGCTCGAAGGCGTGGGACACTTCCCGCACCGGGAAGCGCCGGCGGCGGTGGCGCAGGCCATCGCGCGCTTCATCGGCGCCTGACGGCCCGCATTGTCCGGTCCGTTGCCTACCGGCGCGCGTCGCGGGCGCGCCGGTAGGCCACCCAGTCCTGCGCGTCCAGCGGCGCGAGCCCTTGCAGGTATCGTGCCGCCACCGGGTAGTACTCGCAGCGCAGCGTCCGGCCGTCCATCTCGACCTCCACGGGCTGGCGCTGGTACATGCAATCGGTGCCCGGCACATATTCCTCGATCTCGTCCATGACCGCGAGCAGGGCGTCATCGACCAGGTAGACGTCGCCGCGCACGCGATGCGGCCCCGTGGCCAGCAGGGCCGGGTAGTCGCCCAGGTCATAGAGGGTGCCCGCCACCCAGCCCACGCCATGCCAGCGGGGTGGCGCGCAGCCGTGGCGGCGGGCGGCCTGCGACAGATCGTTGACTTCGCCGGCGCGCAGCGAGCCATAGACAAAAACCGGGCGCAGTCCCGCAGCGTGGGCGGCGCTGAAAGCGTGGGGCGGGCGTGGAAACATCTTGCAACGAGACGAAGGGCGACGCGGTGGACTAGGCCGTCGTATTTTAAGGAGGCGCTGTCGTTCGCCCATTGAAATCCGGCCTTGCGCCCGCATCTTGATGGCATCGGGACGTCCTGTCCCCCCTTTTTCCCACCTACGACGCCATGCGATTCGACAAACTCACGACGAAGTTTCAACAGGCGCTGGCCGATGCGCAGAGCCTGGCCGCGCGCAACGACAATCCCTATATCGAGCCGGCGCACGTGCTCGCGGCCTTGCTGGCCGACGCCGACAGCGGCGCGGCGGCCCTGCTGGCGCGCGCCGGCGTGGCGGTCAACCGCGTCGGCCCGGCGCTGGAGAACGCGCTCAAGGCACTGCCGCAGGTTCAGACCGAGGACGGCAACGTCCAGGTCGGCCGCGAGCTGCAGGGCGTGCTGACGCGCACCGACAAGGAAGCGGCCCGCCGCGGCGACGCCTACATCGCCAGCGAGCTGTTCCTGCTGGCGCTGGCCGACGACAAGGGCGATGCCGGCCGCATCCTGCGCGAGGCCGGCCTGCAGAAAAAAGCCCTGGAAGCGGCCATCGACGCGGTGCGCGGCGGCGCTTCCGTGGACGACGCGGCCGGCGAATCCAACCGCCAGGCGCTGTCCAAGTACACCCTGGACCTGACCGAGCGGGCCCGCCAGGGCAAGCTCGACCCGGTGATCGGGCGCGACGACGAGATCCGCCGCACCATCCAGATCCTGCAGCGCCGCACCAAGAACAACCCCGTGCTGATCGGCGAGCCCGGCGTGGGCAAGACCGCCATCGTCGAAGGCCTGGCCCAGCGCATCGTCAACGACGAGGTGCCCGAGACGCTGCGCGGCAAGCGCGTGCTGTCGCTGGACATGGCCGCGCTGCTGGCCGGCGCCAAGTTCCGCGGCGAATTCGAGGAGCGCCTGAAGGCCGTGCTCAAGGAGCTGGCCCAGGACGACGGCAGCAACATCGTGTTCATCGACGAGCTGCACACCATGGTGGGCGCGGGCAAGGCCGAAGGGGCCATGGACGCGGGCAACATGCTCAAGCCGGCGCTGGCGCGCGGCGAGCTGCACTGCATCGGCGCGACCACGCTGGACGAATACCGCAAGTACATCGAGAAGGACGCCGCGCTCGAGCGCCGCTTCCAGAAGGTGCTGGTGGACGAGCCGGACGTGGAATCGACCATCGCCATCCTGCGCGGCCTGCAGGAACGCTACGAACTGCACCACGGCGTGGACATCACCGACCCGGCCATCGTGGCCGCGGCCGAGCTGTCCCACCGCTACATCACCGACCGCTTCCTGCCGGACAAGGCCATCGACCTGATCGACGAGGCCGCGGCCCGCATCCGCATGGAGATCGACTCCAAGCCCGAGGTCATGGACCGGCTGGACCGGCGCATCATCCAGCTCAAGATCGAGCGCGAGGCGGTCAAGAAGGAAACCGACGATGCGTCGCGCCGCCGCCTGCAAGCCATCGAGGAGGAACTGGAAAAGCTGCAGCGCGAGTACAACGACTACGAGGAAATCTGGAAGGCCGAGAAGGCCGCCGTGCAGGGCACGCAGGCGATCAAGGAAGAGATCGACCGCGCCCGCGCCGAGATGGCCGAACTGCAGCGCAAGGGCCAGTACGACAAGCTGGCCGAGTTGCAGTACGGCAAGCTGCCCGAGCTGGAGGCGCGCCTGAAGGCGGCCGAGGCCAGCGACGGGCAGGCCGGGCAGGGCGGCTCGGGCGACAAGCCCAAGCTGCTGCGCACGCAGGTCGGCGCAGAAGAAATCGCCGAGGTGGTCTCGCGCGCCACGGGCATTCCGGTTTCCAAGATGATGCAGGGCGAGCGCGACAAGCTGCTGCACATGGAGGACTTCCTGCACAAGCGCGTGGTGGGACAGGACGAGGCCGTGCGCCTGGTCTCCGACGCCATCCGGCGCTCGCGTGCCGGGCTGGCCGACCCCTCGCGCCCCTACGGCTCCTTCCTGTTCCTGGGGCCCACCGGCGTGGGCAAGACCGAGCTGACGCGCGCGCTGGCCGACTTCCTGTTCGATTCCGAAGAACACATGATCCGCATCGATATGAGCGAGTTCATGGAGAAGCACTCGGTGGCCCGGCTGATCGGCGCGCCGCCGGGCTACGTCGGCTACGAAGAGGGCGGCTACCTGACCGAGGCGGTGCGCCGCAAGCCCTACAGCGTGGTGCTGCTGGACGAGGTCGAGAAGGCCCACCCGGACGTCTTCAACGTGCTGCTGCAGGTGCTGGACGACGGCCGCCTGACCGACGGGCAGGGGCGCACGGTGGATTTTCGCAACACCGTCATCGTGATGACCTCCAACCTTGGTTCGCAGCACATCCAGAACCTGGCGGGCCAGCCTTACGAGGCGGTCAAGGAGGTGGTCTGGGACGAGCTCAAGCAGCACTTCCGGCCGGAATTCCTGAACCGCATCGACGAGGTGGTGGTGTTCCACGGCCTGGACAACGCGCACATCGAGTCGATCGCGCGCATCCAGGTGCAGCGCCTGGCCAAGCGCCTGGAACAGCAGGAAATGCGCCTGGAGGTCTCGGACGCGGCCCTGGCCGAGATTGCCCGCACAGGCTTCGATCCGGTGTTCGGGGCGCGCCCCTTGAAGCGCGCCATCCAGCAGATGATCGAGAACCCGGTCGCCAGGCTGATCCTGCAAGGCCGGTTTGGCCCGCGCGACGTGGTGCCGGTGGACTTCAAGGACGGCCAGCTGGTGTTCGAGCGGACCTTGCAGTGATTGCGTTGCGCTTTTGGGAACACGAAACCGCCCCTTTTGGGGGCGGTTTTTTTTTGTTTCACGATTTCATCGCCGCCGGGCCGCCAAGGCTTGTCAGGCTCCCCGCGCCGCCGCCTCGCGGGCCAGGGCGAGAAAGGCCTTCATCGCGGCAGACAGGTTGCGCCGGCCGGAGTAGTAAAGGCACAGGCCCGGCTGGGGCGGTGTCCAGTCCTGCAGCACGCGCACGAGCCGTCCCGCGGCGATGTCGTCACGCACGTCCTGCTCCATGAAATAGCCCAGGCCGAAGTTCTCCAGGACGGCGGCCCGCGCCAGGCTGGCTTCGTCCAGCGTCACCCGGCCGCGCACGTCGACCTGTATCGCCCGGGCGCCTTTCTCGAAGCGCCACCGGTACAGCGCGCCATCGGGCAGGCGCACGCGCACGCAATCGTGCTGCAGCAGGTCGGGCGGCAGACGCGGCGTGCCCCGGGCCTGCAAATAGGCCGCAGTGGCCACGACTGCGTAGCATTGGGGCTGGCCCAGAGACACGGCGATCATGTCGCTGGGCACCAGGTCGGCCACCCGCACGCCCAGGTCGAAGCCGCCCGCGACGATGTCCACCAGCCGTCCTTCGCTGACCAGGTCCACGCTGGTCTCCGGATATCGGCGCAGGAATTCCAGCACCAGCGGCGCCATGATTGCGCGCGCCGCAAACGGAGCGGCATTGATGCGCAGCGTTCCCGACGGCTTTTGACGCTGCGAGCGCACCGCCTCCAGGGCGAGGTGGACATCCTGCACGGCAGGGCCGACCCGTTCGACGAAGAGCCGGCCGGCCTCGGTGAGCGAGACGCTGCGGGTGGTGCGATGAAACAGGCGCACCCCCAGGCTGGTTTCGAGCTTGCCGATGGCGTGGCTCAGCGCGCTGGTGGACAGGCCCAGTTCGATGGCCGCGGCGCGGAAGGTGCCCAGGCGGGCAATCGCCAGTACGGCATTGAGGTCGTCCAGGCCAGCGCGTTCCATTATCCTGTTTCTTTCATCGAGACATCAAAATTTATCCTATTTATCCGGACTATCGTCAAGCCTAGACTGAGCGCCAATGCAAGCAGAAAAGGAGCGCAAGCATGGAAATGCCCCCTGTTGTACAGGCCTACTTCCAGGCGGACAAAGGCAGCGACGATCAGGCCCTGGCCCAGGCGTTCGCCGCCGACGCCGTGGTCCGGGACGAAGGGATACCGCATGAGGGCGCAGCGGCCATACGCGCGTGGTGGCTGGCTGCCAAGGAAAAATACGGCCACGTCGCCGAGCCGCAAGAGAGCCGCAGCGCCCATGGCAAGATCCATATCCGCGCCAGGGTGACGGGACGTTTTCCCGGCAGCCCGGCCATGCTGGATTTCGTCTTTACGCTGGAAGGCGGCAGGATCGCCCGGCTGGAGATCGGCTGATGGACGGATTCCTTGCGTTGAAGGGAAAGCGTGCGCTGGTCACCGCCGGCAGCCAAGGCACGGGTGCCGCGACCGTCAGGCTATTCCGGGCCCTGGGGGCGCAGGTGCTGGCGGTGGCCCGGTCGCGCCCGCAGGCCCTGCCCCCGGAAAGCTTCGTGGCCGCCGATCTGACCACTGTCGCGGGCTGCGCGAGCGTGGCGCAGGCTGCGCGCGAGCGGCTGGGCGGCCTGGACATCATCGTGCATATGCTTGGCGGCTCGTCGGCGCCGGCGGGCGGTTTTGCGGCGCTCGGCGACGACGCATGGCAGCAGGAACTCGCTCTGAACCTGTTTCCGGCCGTGCGCCTGGACAGGGCGCTGGTCCCGGACATGGTGGCCCAGGGCAGCGGCGTGGTGATCCACGTGTCCTCCATCCAAAGGATGCTGCCCCTGCCCGAGGCGACGACCGCCTACGCTGCCGCGAAGGCCGCCTTGTCCACGTATAGCAAGAGCCTGTCGAAGGAAGTGTCGCCCAAGGGCGTACGCGTAGTCAGTGTCTCGCCGGGCTGGATAGAGACCGAGGCTTCCATCGGCCTGGCCGAGCGGCTTGCCCGCCAGGCAGGCACCGATATCGAGGGCGGCAGGCAGATGATCATGGCATCGTTGGGCGGTATTCCGATCGGGCGTCCGTCCAGGCCCGAGGAGGTCGCCAACCTGATCGCATTCCTGGCGTCGGAGCGGGCCGCGACGATCAACGGCGCAGAGTACGTGATCGACGGCGGCACCGTACCGACGGTATGAGCCCGCCGGGCCGTCCCAAGGGCGAATACCGGCGTGCGCCGCACGAAGGTAGTCCAGTGAGCGCGGCGGCCATCGCGCCTTAGCGCGAGGCGCCCCGGGCCGCGCGGTCGATGGCATCGGCCACGGCCTTGGGCTGGCTCAGGAACGGCACGTGGCTGGCCTGCACCTGCTCGATGCTTGCGCCGATGCGTTCGGCCGTATGGCGCAGGAGCTTGGGATCAATCGCCTTGTCCTGCGTGGCGATGATGGCCCAGCTCGGCTTGCTGCGCCAGGCGGCGTGGCCGACCTTGGTCTCGAAGATGGACATGTTGATCGGAACCTGCGAATCCCGCAGGAAGGCGGCGTCCGCATCGCTGGTATCGCCGGCAAAGCCGGTCTTGAATTTTTCCAGGCTGACGAAGCCATAGCCGTCGGCTTGCGTCTCGATGACGAATTCCGGCGGAGGCGGGATGTCGGCGAACTGCGAACCGGTGGACTCCCCGACGTCGGGGGCCAGCGCACTGACGTAGACCAGGCCGGCCACCTTCGGGTCGATGCCCGCTTCGGTGATGACCGTGCCGCCGTAGGAATGCCCCACCAGCAGGGTCGGACCGTGCTGCCGGTCCAGGACCCGCCGTGTGGCGGCCACGTCGTCGGCCAGCGAGGTAAGCGGGTTCTGCACGATCGTGACCCGGTAGCCGCGCCCGGTCAACTGGTCGTACACGCCGCGCCAGCCCGAACCGTCGGCGAAGGCGCCGTGCACCAGCACGACGTTCCTGACGGCCTGGCTGTCGGGGATGCGGTCGGAAGAGTGCGCGAGATGGGCGGCGGTCATGCCGGCGGCAGCGGCCATGGCGGCCAGCAGGTTCTTCATCTTCATGGTCAAGTCCTTGATTGGTTTAATCGCGATAATTGTTATCGCGATAATTAAATTCTGGGGCACGGCCGCGAAGCCTGTCAAGCCAAATTTTTATCTCGATATAAGTTATCGCTGTTTGCTAGACTGGCGGGAACTAGAAGGAGCCGCCATGACCAAGCAAAAGGCAAACCCACCTGTACCGCTGGACGCCCAGCTTTGTTATGCCATTTATTCGGCGGGCATTGCCGTCCAGCGGATATACAAGCCCTTGCTCGACCGGCTGGGGCTGACGTATCCGCAGTACCTGGTGCTCAATGTCCTGTGGGCCGGGGACGGGCAGACGGTCGGGGCTATCGCCGAGAAGCTGGCGCTCGAACCCAGCACCTTGACGCCCTTGCTCAAGCGCCTGGAGGCGGCCGGGCTGGTGCAACGCACGCGCAACCCGGCCAACGAGCGGCAGGTGCTCGTCGCACTGACCGGGCCGGGACGGGATCTGCGCAGCCAGGCTGGTTGCCTGGGCGACATGCTGCTCGCGGCATCCGGACGCACGCCCCCCGAGCTGGCCGAGCTGAACACGCAGCTCAGGCAGCTGCGCGACGCGATCTACTCCCAGGCAGGCGCCTGGAGCCTGCCGGCCTGACCGGCGGGTTCAAGCGCCGGGCCGGCCTTGATCAGCCCAGCGTCTCTTCCTGCCCGTAGTATTTCACGCCGATCTTGATCCGCTCGCGTCCCTGCGCGCGGCGGTGGCGGTTGGTGTCGCGCAGCGAATACACGCAGCCGCAGTATTCCTGCTGGTAGAAGCCTTCGCGCTTGCTGATCTCGATCATGCGCGCCGAGCCGCCGCCCTTGCGCCAGTTGTAGGTCCAGTAGATCATGCCCGGATAGCGGGCGGCCGCGCGCTCGCCGCAGCCGTTGATCTGGTTCATGTCCTTCCAGCGCGAGATGCCCAGCGAACTGGTGAAGGTGTCATAGCCGTGTTCGTGGGCATACAGCGCGGTGCGCTCGAAGCGCATGTCGAAGCAGGCGGTGCAGCGGATGCCGCGCTCGGGCTCGTTCTCCATGCCCTTGACGCGCTCGAACCAGTTGTCCACGTCGTAGTCGGCGTCGATGAACTCGATGCCGTGCTGCTCGCAGAAGCGGATGTTCTCGTTCTTGCGGATCTCGTACTCGCGCACCGGATGGATGTTGGGGTTGTAGAAGAACACCGCGTAGCGGATGCCCGAGGCCAGCATGGCCTCCATGACTTCGCCCGAGCAGGGCGCGCAGCACGAATGCAGCAGCACCGTGTCGCGGCCTTGGGGCAGGGCGAGCTTGGGACGGGCGGGCGTGGTGGCGGAGTCGGTCATGGCTGGACGATGGCGGCCGCCCGTGCGGGCGGCGGCGCTTCAATTCTGGAAAACCTTTATTTTACGCGCCCTTGCCGGCCATTCCTATGCGGGCTGGCGTTCGGGCATCTTGGCCTGCCCCTACACCTTCATCACCCCGCGCCCCGTCCCCAGGCTGGCGGGGCTGGCCGGGGTGGCCTGGCCCAGCACGGCGTCCCACAGCGCCTGCACCGCCTTGCGTTCGGCCTGCAGTTCGCTGCCGGGCACGCGGGCCTTTTCCAGGCCCTTCAGGCGCAGGGCGTGCTGGCGCCGGCGCAGGGTGCGATAGGCGTCGCCGGCCTGCAGCGCCAGGTCCTGGCCTACCAGGCCGGCTGCCGCGGCCAGCTTGAGCAGGGCGATGTTGCCCAGGTTGTCGGCCAGCTCGGGGTGCTGCGGCGCATGGCGCAGCACCAGGTACTGGGTGACGAACTCCACGTCCACCATGCCGCCGCGGTCGTGCTTCAGGTCGAAGTCCGGGCCCGTGTTGGGGTGGCCGGCGCGGATGCGTTCGCGCATGGCCAGCACCTCGCCGGCCAGGGTGTCGTTCTCGCGCGGCGTCAGCAGGATCTCGCGGCGGATCTGCTCGAAGCGCGCGCCCACCTGGGGGTCGCCCGCGGCATAACGCGCGCGCGTGAGCGCCTGGTGCTCCCACAGCCAGGCATGCCCGCGCTGGTATTGGGCGAAGGCCTCGACCGAGACGGCCAGCAGGCCGGCTTCGCCGTCCGGGCGCAGGCGCAAGTCCACTTCGTAGAGCCGGCCGGAGGAAGTCAGCGTCGAAAGCCAGGAGCTCATGCGCCGTCCCAGCTTGGCGTAGCGCTCGGGCGCGTCCTCGGCGGGATCCTCGAACAGGAAGACCAGGTCCAGGTCCGAGACGTAGCCCAGTTCCTTGCCGCCCAGCTTGCCATAGGCGATGACCGCAAAGCGCGGCGCGCCGGCCTGCGGATCCTTGGCGACCAGGGGCCAGCAGCGGCGCAGGGTTTCTTCCAGCAGCAGGTCGGCCAGGGCCGAAAGCTGGTCGGCCAGCTTTTCCACGCTGAGCTCGCCTTCCAGGTCCTGGGCCAGCAGCTGGAAGCTGGCCTGGCGCTGCACGTCGCGCATCAGGTTCATCTGGCGCTCGATGTCGGGCTGGCCGTCGGGCAGGCGGCAGGCGTCCAGGTCCCGGCGCAGCTGCTGCGAGACCTGCGGGAAGTCCAGCGGCTCGAACAGCGTGCGCCAGTCGATCAGGCCGTCCAGCAGCAGGGGATGCTTGGTCAGGTACTGCGCCGCCCACGGGCTGGCGGCCACGATGCGGGCCACACGGGCCAGGGTGTCGGGATACTCCGCCAGCAGGGCCAGGTAGGCGCTGCGCTGGGCGATCTGCTCGATCAGGTCCAGCAGCCGCGTGGCCGCGGCCAGCGGCTCGGCGGTCTGGCTTGCCGCGTCGATGGCGGCCGGCAGCAGCGTCTCGACCCGGCGCCGGCTGGTCTCGGGCAGGCTGCGCACGCGGTGGCTGCTGAGCAGGGCCTCGGCGCGGGCCAGCAGCGGTTCGGCCTGCTCGCCGAAGCGGGCATGGATCCGGCTGGCCAGCCGGCTTTCGCTGTCCGACTCGTCCGCCCCGCCAGCCGGCTCACCGCCCGCGCCGCCCGCGCCGTGCGTGCCGCCGCCCAGGCCGGCCAGGCGGAAGGCATCATGGAAGGTATGGGCGACGAACTCGCGGTGCTGCGCCAGGGTCTGTTCGAAGTCCTGCGGCGCCATGCCCATGGCCTGCGCCAGCGCGGCCCGGCGTTCGGGGTCGCTGGGCAGCAGGTGCGTCTGTTCGTCCTCGCGGTATTGCAGCATGTGCTCGGTGCGGCGCAGGAAGCGATAGGCGGCTTCCAGTCTTGCCGCGTCTTGCGCGGGCAGCAGCCCGGCCTGCGCCTGCACGCGCAGGGCCTCGATCAGGCCGCGGGTCTGCAGCGCCGGGGTCCGGCCGCCGCGGATCAGCTGGGACAGCTGCACCACGAACTCGATCTCGCGGATGCCGCCTTCGCCCAGCTTGATGTTGTGCACCGTGTCCACGCCGTTGCGGGCCAGCGCCCGGCGCTGCCAGTCCAGCCGGATGCGCTCGCGCAGGCCGCGCAGGGCCGCCAGCGCGTCGAAATCCAGGTATTTCCGGTAGACGAAGGGCACGCGCAGGCTTTCGAGCTGGCGCAGCTGCGGCTCGGGCTGGCTGCCCTCGAAGGCGTGCGCCGGCATGGGCCGCGCCTTGAGCCAGGCATAGCGTTCCCATTCGCGTCCTTGCGCCACCAGGTACAACTCCAGCGCATCCAGGCTCCAGGCCAGCGGACCGGCATCGCCGTCCGGGCGCAGGCGCAGGTCGGTGCGAAAGACCTGCCCGTCGGCGTCGGCTTCGGAGATCACGGGCATCATGCGCTGGGTCAGGCGGCCGTAGAACTCGTGGTGCGAAAGCCTGCGCCGCCCGTCGGTCTCGCCTTCCTCGCCATAGAGCATGATGAGGTCGATGTCCGAGGACACGTTCAGCTCGCGCCCGCCCAGCTTGCCCATGCCCAGGATCAGCATTTCCTGCGGGGCGCCGTGCGCATCCCTGGGCACGCCGTGCACGGCGGCCAGCTCGGTCGCCACGCTGCGGTAGGCCTGGGCCACGGCCAGGTCGGCCAGCGCGGTCATGGCCCCCACGACTTCCTCCAGCGGCGCCAGGCCGGCCATGTCGCGCGCCATGGCGCAGCAGAACACCCGCTCGCGCAGCTTGCGCAGTACCGCGCGGCACTGCGCCACCGGCAGGCGATGGCCGGCGGCCGGCGCTCCGGCCAGCTCGGCAAACCAGCGCTGCAGCGCCTGTTCGTCCAGCGCGTGGGCGGCGGCTTCGTGCAGCCAGTGCCGCAGGTCCGGCCGGGCGTCGAGCCTGCGGCGCAGATGGCCGGACCATTGCAGGGCGGGGGCGAGCGGATCGGTAGGCATGCGTTTCGGGCTGCAAGAGACGCCGCGCGGGCGTTTCGGGTATAAGTGGTGGTTTGCGCACGATACTGCAATCCACGCCGAGCCGCCCATCCATCGCCCCGTGCCGTCATCCAACAAGGTTCTCTGCAGGCTGTTCTGGACCGCGCTGGGCCTCTACCTGCTGGGGGTCGCTGCCGTGCTGGTGCTGCGCTATGCCGTGCTGCCGCAGGCCGACCAGTGGCGTGTGCACATCGAACAGATGGCCGGCCGCGCGCTGGATGCGCAGGTGCGCATCGATCACGTGGCCGCCCGCTGGAGCGGCCTGCATCCGCGCTTTACGCTGACCGGGGTCCGCATCGTCGACGACCAGGGCCAGGCGCTGCTGCGCCTGCCGCGCGTGCAGGCCGTGCTGTCCTGGCGCAGCGTGCTGGGCCTGTCGCCGCGGTTTCTATCGCTGGCCCTGGACGAGGTGGAGCTGACCCTGCGCCGCGATGCCCGCAACCGCATCTGGGTGGCCAACCGCTCCTTTGCCTTGGGCGAGCCGGGCCAGGACCTTTCCCTGGACACGCCGCTGACGCGATGGCTGGCCCGGCAGGGCGACCTGGTGGTGCGCGATGCCCGGCTGCACTGGCAGGACGAGTTGCGCGGCGCGCCCGGGCTGACTTTCGAGGGCGTGAGCCTGCGCCTGCACAACAGCCTGTTGCGCCACCAGTTCGTCTTGCGGGCGCGCCCGCCCGCCGCACTGGCTGCGGGCCTGGAGGTCCAGGCCGAAACCGAGCGCGGTTTCTTGCGGCAGCCGGCCCGGCGCGGCGGGCAGGTGTACTTGCGCCTGGACGATGCCGAGCCGCTGGCCTGGCGGCCGTGGCTGGACGTGCCCGACGATGCGCGCGGGCGCATGGCCATGCGCGGCTGGGGCCAGATCCATGACGGCAGGCTGGCGCACGTGATGCTGGACCTGGCCGCCCGCGACCTGGGCGGCGCGCGGGCCCAGCCGGCCTGGCGCGCCGGCGTGCAAACCTTGCGCCTGGGCCTGCAAGGCGCGCCGGGGGACTTGCTCGCGGGGCGGGCGCCGGCCTGGCTGGCAAGCTCGCCGGCGCAGGACGGCCTGCAGGTGACGCTGCAGGCCGGCGGCATCGACGTCGAGCTTCCCCGGTTCTTCGAGCAGCCCTTGCCCGGCATCGATGCGCTGCAGGCCTCGTTCTCGCTGCGCCACGCCGCCGGCCAGCCGTGGTCGGTGCACGTCAGCCAGGCGCTGATCCGCAACGGCGACCTGTCGGCCACGCTGCAAGGCAGCTGGCGCGGCCAGGGGCGCACCGCCGCCGGCACGGCCGATTTCGGCGGCCAGATAGAGCGCGCCGCCATGAACGCCATCCATCGCTACCTGCCCTTGACGGTGTCCGAGCACGCCCGCCAATGGCTGGCCCGCGGCCTGCCGCAGGGGCAGGTGACGGCGGGCAGTTATGCCGTCAGCGGCGACCTGGCCGACTTTCCCTACGAGCATCCCGGCGAGGTCGGCCAGTTCCGCGTCCAGGGCCGCATCAGCGGCGCCGACGTCGACTATGCGCCCGCGCGTCCGGGGCGGTTGCCCTGGCCCATGCTGCAGGGCTTGAGCGGCTCGTTCGCCATCGACCGCGATGCCTTGTCCCTGCAAGCCTCGGGCGGCATCGTGCGCACCAGCGCCGAGCATTCGGTGGCCCTGCTGCAGGCCCAGGCCAGCATTCCCCACATGTCCCGCGGCGCCCGGCTGCACGTGCAGGGCACCACCGAAGGCCCCGCGCCGGCCTACCTGGCGATGGTGCCGCGTTCGCCGCTGGGCGGGCTGCTGGGCGGCGTGCTCGACCGGGCGCAGGCCAGCGGCCATTGGCAGGTGCCGCTGGCCTTGGACATACCGCTGACCGCGGTCGATGACACGCAGGTGCGCGGCAGCGTCGCCTTCAACGGGGGCGATTTCGTGCTCGGGCCCGGCGTGCCGCCGTTTCGCCGCATCCAGGGCACGCTGGGCTTTACCGAGCAGGGCGTCTCCAGCGAGGGCCTGCGCGGCCAATTCCTGGGCGGCCCCTATACGCTGTCCGGCACGCTGGCCCCCGGTGCGCCGGGCCTGGCGTTCTCGGGCACCTTGAGCAGCGCCGGCCTGCAGCAGCTGGGCGCCCCCGGCCTGCTCGGGCGGATGTCGGGCCGCACGGCCTATCGCGGCAGCCTGCTGATGGGGGCGGACCGGGGCATCGTCCTGACGGCCGAATCCGATTTGCGCGGCATGGCGCTGGATTTTCCCGCGCCGCTGGACAAGGCCGCCGCGGCGACGCTGCCGCTGTCGGTGCGCTATGAAGCCGGGCAGGTCCGCGGGCCGGGCGGGACGCAGCGGCTCACGGCCGGCCTGGGCCAGTCGCTGGCCTTGCGCCTGGAGCGCGATGCCGGCGCCGGCGGCCAGTCCTATTTCCAGCGCGGCGCGCTGGGCATCGACAGTCCGGCCGAGCTGCCTGGCTCGGGGCTGCGCATCCAGGCCCGGCTGCCGCGCCTGGACCTGGACGCCTGGCGGGCCGTGGCCGAGCAGGCATCCGGCGCGGCGCCGGCCGGCAAATGCCCGCCCGGCGCGCCCGCCGCCTGCGGCGCGTCCACGCACCGTCCCGCCGCCCAGCCACGCGCCGGCGGGCTGCAGGCCGGCGCGCTGCTGCCCCGCCTGAGCAGTGTGGACCTGCGCACCGAGACGCTGCTGCTGGGCAAGGCGAGCCTCGAAGACCTGCAGCTGCAGGCCCGCAGCAGCGAGCCGGGCCGCTGGCAAGCCACGCTGGCCTCGCGCCAGGCGGCCGGCACCCTGGACTGGCAGGCGCCGGGGCAGGCGCCCGGCCGGCTGCAGGCGCGTCTGAGCCACCTGGCGCTGGGCCGCGAGCGCGGCCGCGAGCCGGACCAGGCCGGGCCGCAGGAGCCGGTGCAGATCGAGGACGACGCCTTTGCCGACCTGCCCGACGTGGACCTGCGCGCCGACCAGCTGCTTTTGTACGGCCGGCCCGCCGGCGCGCTGGTTCTTCAAGGCAGCAACCGCGAGCGCGGCCGGCTATGGCATCTGGACACGCTTGCGCTGGCGCAGCCCTCGGGCCGGCTGCAGGCCTCGGGCGTGTGGCGCACCAGCGGCGCGCAGCGCGGGATGAGCGTGAACGCCCGGCTGGACGTGTCCAACCTGGGCGAACTGCTGAAATCGCTGGGCCACGACGACCTGGTCGGCGGCGGCAAGGGCCGCGTGCAGGCCGAGCTGGACTGGCGCGGCTTTCCGTGGCAGCGCGACTACGGCATGCTGCAGGGCAAGGGGGGAGTCAGCCTGGATGCCGGGCGTTTCGTCAGCGTCAACTCGCGCAGCGCGCGCCTGCTGGAGCTGCTGGCGCTGCAATCGGCGCAGCGGCTGGCCCGGCTGGATTTTGCGCCGGGCGCGGCGCTGTCGCGCGGCTTCAGTTTCGATACCCTGCGCGGCGCCCTGAGGGTGGGCGGCGGGCAGCTCAGCACCCCGGGCCTGAAGGTGGACGGACCGGCGGCCACCATCGTGCTCGACGGCTCGACCGACCTGCAGCGCGAGACCCTGGCCATGCATGCGGTGGTGGTGCCCAACCTGGATGCGGGCGGGGCGGCGATCGCCGCGGGCATCGCCATCAATCCGGTGCTGGGCGTGGGCGCTTTCCTGACGCAGTGGCTGCTGCGCGAACCGCTGGCGCGCGCCATGACCGTGCAGTACGCCGTGTCGGGCACCTGGGACGACCCCAAGGTGCGGGAAATCCAGAACGCGGCCAAGCCGCCGCCGGCCCAGCCGCAGCCCTGAGGGCGGTCTTACTTCTTCTTCATCATGTCGAAGAACTCGTTGTTGTTCTTCGTCGAGCGCATCTTGTCCAGGATGAATTCCATGGCCTCGACCTCGTCCATGTCGTGGATGAACTTGCGCAGCACCCACACCTTCTGCAAAAGGTCGGGCTTGATCAGCAGCTCTTCGCGGCGCGTGCCCGACTTGTTCAGGTTCATGGCCGGGTAGACGCGCTTTTCGGCCAGGCGGCGCTCCAGGTGCACTTCGGAGTTGCCGGTGCCCTTGAACTCTTCGTAGATCACTTCGTCCATGCGGCTGCCGGTCTCGATCAGCGCGGTGCCGATGATGGTCAGCGAGCCGCCTTCCTCGAGGTTGCGCGCCGCGCCGAAAAAGCGCTTGGGCCGCTGCAGGGCATTGGCGTCCACGCCCCCGGTCAGCACCTTGCCCGAGGCCGGCACCACCGTGTTGTAGGCGCGCGCCAGGCGGGTGATGGAGTCCAGCAGGATGACCACGTCCTTCTTCATCTCGACCAGGCGCTTGGCCTTCTCGATGACCATCTCGGCCACCTGCACGTGGCGCGTGGCCGGCTCGTCGAAGGTCGAGGCCACCACTTCGCCGCGCACGGTGCGCTGCATTTCGGTGACTTCCTCGGGGCGCTCGTCCACCAGCAGCACGATCATCACGGCGTCGGGATAGTTGGTGGTGATCGCGTGCGCGATGTGCTGCATCATCACCGTCTTGCCGGACTTGGGACTGGCCACCACCAGGCCGCGCTGGCCCTTGCCGATGGGGGCGAAGATGTCCATGATGCGGCCGGTCAGGTTCTCCTCGCTCTTGATGTCGCGCTCGAGCCGCATCGGTTCGTTCGGATGCAGCGGCGTCAGGTTCTCGAACATGATCCGGTGCTTGATGGACTCGGGCGGCACGCCGTTGACCTTGTCCACCTTGACCAGGGCGAAGTAGCGCTCGCCGTCCTTGGGCGTGCGGACCTCGCCTTCGATCGAATCGCCGGTATGCAGGTTGAAGCGGCGGATCTGCGAAGGCGAGATGTAGATATCGTCGGTGCTGGCCAGGTAGGAGGTCTCTGGCGAGCGCAGGAACCCGAAGCCGTCGGGCAGGACCTCGAGCACGCCGTCGCCGAAGATCTGCTCGCCCTGCTTGGCGCGCCGCTTCATGATGGCGAACATCAGCTCCTGCTTGCGCAGGCGGTTGGCGTTTTCGATTTCCAGGCCTGCGGCCATTTCCAGCAGCTGCGATACGTGCAGCGCCTTCAGTTCATTGAGGTGCATTGCTTGAGGGGGAAAGGAGAGGGGAGTGCCGGCGGGCCCCGGACGGGCCCGCGCGAAGAAACGTTGAAAAACAGCTGAATATTACAACGAACTGTCCAGGAAAGCAGTCAGTTGGGACTTGGACAGCGCGCCGACCTTGGTGGCGGCCACCTGGCCGTCCTTGAACAGCATCAGCGTGGGGATGCCGCGTATGCCGAACTTGGCCGCGGTTTCCTGGTTTTCGTCGACGTTGAGCTTGGCCACGGTGACGCGGCCCGCGTATTCGCCGGCCACCTCTTCGAGGATGGGGGCGATCATCTTGCAGGGGCCGCACCAGGCCGCCCAGTAGTCCACCAGCACGGGCTGGCCCGATTGAATGACGTCGGCCTCGAAGCTGGCGTCGCTGACATTCTTGATGTTTTCGCTCATAGTGATCTCGCAGAATCTGACAGGACCTGGGCCAGGGCGAGGGCCGCTGCTTGCCGCAGGTTTACCAAGAAGAACAGCATACCACCGCCGCCGCCGGTGTCCATCCAGGGCCGCTTACAGAGGGAAACAAGTTGCGCATTTTCTGCGCCGGCCAGCCCGGGCCGCACCACGTCACGCGCTATCCGTAGAATGTAGGTTTTTTTCCACAGCACTTGGGGATAACTTGGCCACTTCGCGATACACCGAATCCTCCATCCGGGTGCTCAAGGGCCTGGAGCCCGTGCGCCAGCGTCCGGGGATGTACACCCGCACCGAAAATCCCCTGCACATCCTGCAGGAAGTCATCGACAACGCCGCCGACGAGGCCCTGGGCGGCAACGGCCGGCAGATCCTGGTCACCCAGCACGGCGACGGCAGCGTCTCGGTCGAGGACGACGGCCGGGGCATTCCGGTCGGCATGCATCCCGAAGAGAACGCGCCGGTCGTCGAGCTGGTCTTCACGCGCCTGCACGCCGGCGGCAAGTTCGACAAGCAGGGCGGCGGCGCCTATGCCTTCTCGGGCGGGCTGCACGGGGTGGGCGTGTCGGTGACCAACGCGCTGGCCAGCCGCCTGGAAGTGGTGGTCTGGCGCGACGGCGGCACGCACCGCATCGTGTTCGCCGGCGGCGACGTGGCCGAACCGCTGGCCCCCTATCCCGAGGGCGGGCGCAAGAAATCGGGCACGCGCGTGCGGGTCTGGCCCGACGCCCGGTATTTCGACAGCCCCGCCATTCCACAGGCCGAGCTGGCCCACCTGCTGCGCAGCAAGGCCGTGCTGCTGCCCGGCGTGAAGGTGGTGCTGCGCAACGAGAAAAGCGGCGAGTCGCGCACCTGGCTCTACGAGCAGGGCCTGCGCGGCTACCTGACCGAGGCGCTGGCCGGCGCCGAGCTGATGATCCCGCTGTTCGAGGGCGAGCAGTACGCCGGCCCCGACCACGAGACCTTCGCCGAAGGCGAGGGCGCCCAGTGGGTGGTGGCCTGGTCCGACGAAGGCAACGTGGTGCGCGAGTCCTACGTCAACCTGATCCCCACCCCGGCCGGGGGCACGCACGAGGCGGGGCTGCGCGACGGCCTGTTCGGCGCCGTCAAGGCCTTTGCCGAGCTGCACGGCCTGCTGCCCAAGGGAGTGAAGCTGCTGCCCGAGGACGTCTTTGCCCGCGCCAGTTTCGTGCTCTCGGCCAAGGTGCTCGATCCGCAATTCCAGGGGCAGATCAAGGAGAAGCTCAACAGCCGCGATGCCGTGCGCCTGGTCAGCGGCTTTGCCCGCACCGCGCTGGACTTGTGGCTGAACCAGCACGTGGACTACGGCCGCAAGCTGGCCGAGCTGGCCATCCGCCAGGCCCAGGCGCGCGCCCGTTCGGCGCAGAAGGTGGAAAAACGCAAGAGCTCCGGCGTGGCGGTGCTGCCGGGCAAGCTGACCGACTGCGAATCGAGCGATGCCTCGCGCACCGAGATCTTCCTGGTCGAAGGCGACTCGGCCGGCGGCTCGGCCAAGATGGGCCGCGACAAGGAGTTCCAGGCCATCCTGCCCTTGCGCGGCAAGGTGCTCAATGCCTGGGAGGTCGATCGCGACCGCCTGTTCGCCAACAACGAGATCCACGACATCGCCGTGGCCATCGGCGTGGACCCGCACGGCCCCGAGGACAGCGTGGACCTCTCGGGCCTGCGCTACGGGCGCGTGTGCATCCTGTCTGACGCCGACGTGGACGGCTCGCATATCCAGGTGCTGCTGCTGACCCTGTTCTACAAGCACTTTCCGCGGCTGGTCGAGCAAGGCCACGTCTACGTGGCGCGCCCGCCGCTGTACCGGGTGGACGTGCCGGCCCAGGGCAAGAAGCCGCCGCGCAAGCTCTATTGCCTGGACGACGGGGAGCTGGAGGCCGTCGAGGACAAGCTGCGCAAGGAAGGCGTGCGCGAAGGCGCCTGGAGCATCAGCCGCTTCAAGGGCCTGGGCGAGATGAGCCCCACGCAGCTGTGGGAAACCACCATGAACCCGGACACCCGGCGCCTGCTGCCGGTAGGCTATGGCGAGATGGACAGGCAGGACACCACCCGCATGTTCGAGATGCTGATGGGCAAGGGCGAATCGGCCCAGCGCCGCGCCTGGCTCGAGGAAAAGGGCAACCTCGCCGAACTGGATATATAGGCCGGCCGGCAAGGCGGCGGCAAAGCAACATGGAAAAAGTAGATGAGTAACGATAACCAAGCAGGACTTTTCGACGCCGAAGGCCAGGAAGCCGCGATCACCCTGGCCCGCTACGCCGAGCAGGCCTACCTGGACTACGCCGTCTCGGTGGTGCGCGGACGCGCGCTGCCGGACGTGGGCGATGGGCAGAAGCCGGTGCAGCGCCGCATCCTCTACGCCATGCAGTCCATGGGCCTGTCGGCCGGCAGCAAGCCGGTCAAGTCGGCCCGCGTGGTCGGCGACGTGCTGGGCAAATACCATCCGCACGGCGACCAGGCCGCCTATGACGCGCTGGTGCGCATGGCGCAGGATTTCACGCTGCGCTATCCCCTGATCGACGGGCATGGCAATTTCGGCTCGCGCGATGGCGACAACGCGGCGGCCATGCGCTATACCGAAGCGCGGCTGACGCCCTTCGCGCGCCTGCTGCTGGACGAGCTGGACGAGGGCACGGTCGATTTCGGGCCCAACTACGACGGCAGCCAGCAGGAGCCGGCCATGCTGCCGGCGCGCCTGCCCGTCATGCTGCTCAACGGCGCCTCGGGCATCGCCGTGGGCATGGCCACCGAGATCCCTTCGCACAATCTGCGCGAGCTCGCCCAGGCCTGCGTGGCGCTGCTGCGCAATCCCAAGCTGTCCGACGACGAACTGGCCCAGCGGATCCCGGGGCCGGACTTTGCCGGCGGCGGCCAGATCATCACGCCGGCGGCCGACATCGCCCAGCTCTACCGGGGCGGGCGCGGCTCGCTCAAGGCGCGGGCGCGCTGGCGCTTCGAGGAGCTGGCGCGCGGGCAATGGCAGCTGGTGGTCTACGAACTGCCGCCCGGCACCTCGGGCCAGAAGGTGCTCGAAGAGATCGAAGAAATCACCAATCCCAAGGTCAAGGCCGGCAAGAAGGCGCTCACGCCCGAGCAGCAGCAGGCCAAGGCCGTCATGCTGGGGCTGCTCGATGCCGTGCGCGACGAGTCGGGCAAGGACGACGCGGTGCGGCTGGTGTTCGAGCCCAAGACCTCGCGCGTGGATCGCGACGAGTTCGTCACCGCGCTGCTGGCGCAGACCAGCATGGAAAACAGCGTGCCGGTCAACCTGGTGTGCATCGGCACCGATGGCCGGCCCAGGCAGAAGGGCCTGCGCGAGATCCTGACCGAATGGCTGGCGTTTCGCACCGAAACCCTGGTGCGCCGCACCCGCCACCGCCTGGGCAAGGTCGCTGACCGCATCCATGTGCTGGAAGGGCGCATGGTGGTCTACCTGAACGTGGACGAGGTGATCCAGACCATCCGCGAATCGGACGAGCCGCGCGCGGCGCTGATGCAGCGCTTCTCGCTGACCGAGCGGCAGGCCGAGGACATCCTGGAGATGCGGCTGCGCCAGCTGGCCCGGCTCGAAGGCTTCAAGATCGAGCAGGAGCTGGCCGACAAGCGCCAGGAGCAGCAGCACCTGCAGGGCCTGCTGGACGATCCGGCGGCGCTCAAGCGGCTGATGATCAAGGAAATCGAAGCCGACGCCAAGCAATACGGCGATGAGCGCCGCACCCTGATCGAGCCGGCCGAGCGGGCCGTGATGGAGACCAAGGTGGTGGACGAGCCGGTCACGGTCATCGTCTCGCAAAAGGGCTGGCTGCGGGCGCGCCAGGGCCACGGCCACGATGCCAGCCAGTTCAATTTCAAGTCGGGCGACGCGCTGTACGGCGCCTTCGAATGCCGCACCACCGACACGCTGATCGCCATTGCCGATAACGGGCGGGTGTACTCGATCGCGGTCGCCGGGCTGCCGTCGGCGCGCGGCGACGGCGCTCCGGTCACCAGCATGATCGAGCTGGAAAGCGGCTCGCGCATCCTGCACATGATCGCGGCCGCGCCCGATAGCCGCTGGCTGCTGGCCACCCGCCGCGGCTATGGCTTTGCCACCCGGCTGGCCGACATGAGCACGCGCCAGCGCGGCGGCAAGCAATTCATCACCCTGGACGCGAATGACGCATTGCTGCGGCCCGTGCCCTGGTTCGAAGGGGCCGGGCAGCTGGCCCTGTTGACAGCCAAGGGCAAGTTCCTGGTCTTTGGCCTGGACGAGGTCAAGCAGCTGACCGGCGGCGGACGCGGCACCATACTCATGGGCGTGGACGCGGCGGACAGCCTGGCCCAGGTGGTGCCCGTCGGCCCGCAGGGGCTGCGGGTGCGCGGCGTATATCGCAACCGCGAAACCGAAGAAGTGCTGGCCGGGGCGGCGCTGTCCGCCTACGAGGGCAAGCGGGCGCGCAAGGGCCGCCAGCTCGAGGCCAAGCCCAAGCAGCCCGTGCTCTCGCCCGTGCTGCCGGCCTAGCGCGGGCCGCCGGCTCGGCCCAGCCGAAGGCCTTGTCAGCCTCCGGCCGGCCCGGTCGGCCCGGCAGGCGCGGCTGCGCCTTGCCCGGGCCGCGGCAGCCAGCCCTGCTCGCGATAGTATTTTTCCGCGCCCGGATGCAGGGGCGCGGGCAGCGCCTGGCCTGCCATCTGCTCGGGCCGCAGGGCGGCCAGCGCCGGATGCGCGCGCCTGATGGCGTCCAGGTTCTCGAAGATCGCCTTGACCACCAGGTAGACCAGCTCGTCGGGCACGTCGCTGGCGCTCATCAAGGTCGCGGTCGTCCCGAAAGAGCGGGTGTCCCGGGGGTTGCCCGCATACAGGCCGCCCGGGATTTGCGCGCGCGCATAGTACGGGTGGCGCGCCAGCAGGCGCTCCACGGCCGGGCCGTCGATATCGAGCAGCCGGGCGCCGCATTGCGCGATGGCGTCGGCCACGCTGCGCGAAGGGTGGCCGACGGCGTAGAACAGGCCGTCGATGCGGCCTTCGCACAGGGCCGCGCCGTGTTCGTCGGGCCGCAGCGCCGTGGTCTGCGAAAAGGTGCGCAGCGTCCAGTCCTTGGCCTGCAGCAGGGCCTGCAGCGTGGCGCGCGAGCCCGAACCCGGGTTGCCCGCGTTCACACGCTTGCCGCGCAGGTCGTCCAGCGCATTGATGCCCGCATCGGCACGGGCCACCAGCGTCAAGGGTTCCGCATGCAGGGACAGCACCGTGCGCAGCTTGCGCAAAGGGGCATCCTGGTAAGGGGCGCTGCCCCGGTAGGCGTGGTGGCCCACGTCCGACTGCACCATGCCCAGGTCCAGGTCCCCGGCGCCCAAGGCGCGCGCGTTGTATACCGAGCCGCCGCTGGCTTGGGCCGTGCAGCGCACCCCGTGCTGCACGCGTTCGCGGTTGACCTGGCGGCAGATCGCCTCGCCGGCCGCGTAGTAGACCCCGGCGGCGTCGCCCGTGCCGATGCTCAGGAAATGCGCCCAGGCGCCGGCCGGCCAGGCCAGGCACAGGCCCAGCGCCCAGCCGGCCAGCATCCGGCCCGGAACGGAACGGGGAAGAGGACGGCGCGGGCAAGGCATGGACGGAGCCTCCTTCGGGTGGGCGGGTGGCCTGGGCCGCATTAGCTTAGCGCGACCGGCAGGACGGTGCCGGGCATCGTGGCCGCGGGAGACGGCGCCGCAGAAAGATTCCCACAAAAAAACAATTGCTTTCCTTCCGAGGGAAATCGGCGATTTTGCCGCCAAATAACGGCAGGATAGGCGCTTTATGCCCGGGTACAAGGTTGACATCCCGCTATGCCGCCCGTACCATGGCACTCAAATCATTCGTGCACGAATCAATTGCATTGAATTCGTTTTGTTATGAATAATACTGTTACGACACAATCCTCGCCCCAGCAGTACGACCTGCGCATCCTGCGCGCCCTGCGCCGCATCACGCGCTCGATCGCGCTGCATTCGCGCCAGCTGGCGGCCTGCAGCCACATCACCGCGCCGCAGCTGATCTGCCTGCGCACCATCCTGGCCGCCCAGGCGCCGCTGACGGCCACCGCCATCAGCCGCGAGATGCACGTCAGTCCCAGCACCGTCGTGGGCATCCTCGACCGTCTGGAAGACAAGGGCCTGATCCGCCGCGAGCGCGGCCGCGAAGACCGCCGCATCGTCTTCGTCAGCGCCACCGAGGCTGGCGCCGTGCTGGCCAGCGAAGCGCCTTCGCCGCTGCAAAAGAAGCTGGCCGACGCGCTCAATGCGCTGCCCGAGCTCGAGCAGGCCACCATCACGCTTTCGCTCGAACGCATCGTCGACCTGATGGAAGCGGGCGGCCAGCCCGCCGGCGAGCCGCTGGGCGACCTGCATTCACCCATCCTGGACGTGCCCACGCACGGCACGCCGCCTGAATCGGGGCTGGTGGTATGAGCGTGCAAGCCGAGGGCGACGCGCAGGCAAATGCGCTCGGCGCGCCGTATGGCCTGCGCCAGCCGCGCAGGACGGACGGCGCGGCCATCCACGCGCTGATCGCTGCCTGCCCCCCGCTGGACCTGAACTCGGTCTATGCCTACCTGCTGCAATGCGAGCATTTCGCGCAGACCGGCGTGGTGGCCGAGCGCGAGGGGCGCATCGACGGCTTCATTTCCGCCTACGTGCCGCCAGGCCGCCCGGACGTGCTGTTCGTCTGGCAGGTGGCGGTGCATGAAAGGGCAAGGGGGCATGGCCTGGGCCAGCGCATGCTGGCCGAGATCCTGGGCCGGCCCGCCTGCGCGGCGGTGCGTTTCGTGGAAACCACCGTCGGCCCGGACAACCAGGCCTCGCGCGGCATGTTCGCCGCGCTGGCCCGCCAGCGCCAGGCGGGCATCGAAGAATCCCCCTTGTTTCCGGCCAGCCTGTTCGGCGAAGGGCCGGCGCACGAGGACGAAATGCTTTTACGGATAGGTCCGTTCAAGGCCGGCCCACCGGGCGGCGCGGCGCGGACCTGACCACGAACCGGGTCCGGCCGCCGCACGCTGCCCGCGCGGATGCGGCCCCTTCCACGCCGGGCCCACGGAACGCCAGTTCCACAAACAGAGAGAGGGAGAAAGATATGGACCTGAAAATCTTTGACCGCATGGAGTCCGAAGTCCGAGGATACATCCGGTCGTTTCCGGTGATCTTCAACCAGGCGAAAGGCTCCTTGCTGATCGACGAGAACCGCTCCGAATACATCGACTTCTTCAGCGGCGCGGGCACGCTGAACTACGGCCACAATAACCCGCTGTTCAAGGAAAAACTGGTCGAGTACCTGCACGCCGACGGCGTGGTGCATGGCCTGGACATGGCCACCAGCGCCAAGAAGCAGTTTCTGGAAACCGTGGACCGGGTGCTGCTCAAGCCGCGCAAGTGGCAATACACGCTGCAGTTCACCGGGCCGACCGGCACCAACGCCGTCGAGGCCGCACTCAAGATCGCGCGCCAGGTCAAGGGCCGCCCGAACGTCGTTTCGTTCACGCACGGCTTTCACGGCGTGAGCGGCGGTTCGCTGGCGGCCACGGCCAACGCCAAGTTCCGCGACGCGGCCGGCGTGGCGCTGGGCAACACCACCTTCATGCCCTATGACGGCTATTTCGGTCCCGACGTGGACACCATCGCCTATCTGGAGCGCATGCTCGATGACCCCAGCAGCGGCATGGACAAGCCGGCTGCGGTGATCGTGGAAACCGTGCAGGGCGAGGGCGGCGTCAACGTGGCCACCCTGCGCTGGCTCAAGGAGCTGGAAAAGCTGTGCCAGCGGCACGACATGCTGCTCATCGTGGACGACATCCAGGTCGGCTGCGGGCGAACCGGCAGCTTCTTCAGCTTCGAGTCGGCCGGCATCCGCCCGGACATCGTCACGCTGTCCAAGTCGCTCTCGGGCTTTGGCCTGCCCATGTCGCTGGTGCTGATGAAGCCCGAGCTGGACATCTGGAAGCCCGGCGCCCACAGCGGCACCTTCCGGGGCAACAACCTGGCCTTCGTGACCGCCACGGCCGCCCTGGACCACTACTGGACCAGCGATGCCTTCTCCACCGAGATCCAGCGCAAGGAGCGCCTGGTGCGCGACTGGCTGGAAAACCTGGTGCACAGCTATCCGGCCGCGGGCCTGGGCGCGCGCGGCCGCGGCCTGATCCAGGGCCTGGTGACCCAGGCCGATCCCTCGCTGGCCAACAAGATCGCCCAGAAGGCCTTCTCGCATGGCCTGGTGATCGAAACCTCGGGCGCCCAGGACGAGGTGCTCAAGCTGCTGCCGGCCCTGACCATCGAGGACGAGCTGCTCACGCGCGGCCTGGACGTCATCGAGCGCAGCGTGGCCGAAGTGCTGGCCGAACAGGGCGAAGGCGCCCGTGTATTGAAGTTTGGAGGTAACCGTCGATGATCGTACGCAATGTCAAGGATGTGATCGGGACCAAGGACGAGGTCAAGACCGAGAACTGGCTGAGCCGCCGCGTGCTGCTCAAGAAGGACGGCATGGGCTTTTCCTTTCACGAAACGGTGATCTTTCCCGGCACCGAGACGCACATCCACTACCAGAACCATCTCGAGGCGGTCTGGGTGGTCGAGGGCGACGGCGAGATCGAAACCATCGCCGACGGCAAGAAATACAAGCTCGAGCCGGGCGTGGTCTATGCGCTGGACAAGAACGACGAGCACTGGCTGCGCGGCGGCAAGGCGCCTTGCCGGGTGCTGTGCGTCTTCAATCCGCCGCTGACCGGCCTGGAGGTCCACGACGAGAAGGGGGTATACCCCATCGTCGAGGACGAGGCCGCCTGAGTCCCCGCCTACGGGGCCGGCGCCCTTGCCGCACCGGCCGCCGCGCCGGTTCGAGGGCGGCGGAGCACGGACAGGACACAGATAGGAGGAACCCGCAATGATTACCCCTGCAAAGGACATCTACGCATCGCGCACCGACCGGGGCGCGGCCATCATCGCCCGCCAGGACCCCGTGGTCTACGGCGGCGGCACTTATGCCGACGCGCTGGACAAGGACCAGCTCGCCGCCTACGAAGCCGATGGCTTCCTGCTGCTGGAGAACGTGTTCTCCGAGGAGGAGGTCAAGGCGCTGACCGCCGAGGTCGAGCGCATGACGCGCGATCCGGCCATCATCCGCCGCGAGGAGGCCATCACCGAACCGAACAGCGATGCCGTGCGCTCCATTTTCATGGTGCACGTGCTCAGCCCGGTGATGCAGCGCCTGGCCCGCGATCCGCGCCTGATCCACGTGGCGCGCCAGATCCTGGGCTCGGAGGTCTACATGCACCAGTCGCGCGCCAATCTCAAGCCCGGCTTCAAGGGCAAGGAGTTCTACTGGCACTCGGACTTCGAGACCTGGCACGTCGAGGACGGCATGCCCGGCATGCGCGCGCTCAGCTGCTCGGTGCTGCTGACCGACAACAACGTGTGCAACGGGCCGCTGATGCTGGTGCCCGGTTCGCACCACCAGTTCATCTCGTGCGTGGGCCAGACGCCCGAGAACCACTACAAGCAGTCGCTCAAGAAACAGGAATACGGCGTGCCCGATCCGGTCAGCCTGCAATTGCTGACCGAGCAGGGCGGCATCCGCGCCATGACGGCCAAGGCCGGCTCGGTGGTGTTCTTCGACTGCAACACCATGCACGGCTCGAACAGCAACATCTCGCCGTGGCCGCGCGCCAACGTCTTCATGGTCTACAACAGCATGGAGAACACGCTGCAGCCGCCCAAGTACGGCCTGGCCCCGCGCCCCGAGCACATCGCCACGCGCCGCGCCTTCTCGGCGCTGACGCCGCTGGACACGCTCAAGGCCGTGAGCTGATCCCTCCCGGGCGGGGCCGCAAGGTCTTGTCCGTGGCCGGCGCCCGCGGGGGCGCCGGCCTTTTGTCTTCCGCCCCCTGGCCGGGCAGATTATGATGGGCCGCTTCCACATCCCTGCCGGGCCGCGCCATGAACGCCACCTTAGTCGGGCTGCACAGCTATCCCATCAAATCCTGCGGCGCCCTGGACTGGACGGTGGCGGCCGTGACGGCGGCCGGCCTGGCGCTGGACCGCCAATGGATGCTGGTCAGCGAGGACGGCCGTTTCATGACGCAGCGGCAGTGGCCGGCCATGGCGCTGGTCCGTCCCGTGCTGCGCGAGAACGCCTTGTGGGTCGGCGCCCCGGGAATGCCCGAGCTGCGCGTCGCCGCGCTGGACGAGGCGCCGCCCGAGGGGCCGGCCCGCACCCTGACGGTCTGGCGCGACAACGTGCCGGGACAGGATGCCGGCGCCGAGGCGGCGGCCTGGTTCAGCAACGCGCTGGGCGAGCCCTGCCGGCTTTACCGCCTGCACCCGCAGGCGCGGCGCCTGGCCAGTCCCGAGCATGTCACCGCCTGGCGCTTGCGGCACGGACAGGCCGTGCCGGAGCTGGGCTCGCGCCACGCCTTCGGTTTTGCCGACGGCTTTCCGCTGCTGGTGGCCAGCCAGGACTCGCTGCGCGAGCTCAACGCCAGGCTCGCCCGGCAGGGGCATGCGCCGGTGCCCATGGACCGCTTTCGCCCCAACGTCGTGATAGAGGGCCTGGAGCCCTACGACGAGGATCACGTCGCCTGGCTGCGCTGCGGCCAGGTGGTGCTGGCGCTGGTCAAGCCTTGCTCGCGCTGCACGGTGCCCGACGTGGACCAGGCCAGCGGCCTGCGCGGCGAGGAGCCCGGCCGTACGCTGGCGGCCTATCGCCGCCGGCAAGAGGGCGTGATGTTCGGCCAGAACGCCGTGGCGCATGCGCCGGCCGGCGCGGTCCTGGCGGTCGGCGAGCCCGTCCGGGCCGAGTTCGCATTCTGATCCGCGCCGCGGGGGCGGGCCGCGCCCCAAAAGGCTAGAATTGCGGATTGACACCCATCCCCATTCGCCATCCGGGCGCGCACGGCGCCTCGCATCCAGATCGAATCCATGAGCTTTCAGGTCACCGTCCTGCCCAGCAACCATACCTTCACCGCCGAGCCGAGCCAGTCGCTGCTGGACGCGGCCCTGGCTGCCGGCATCGTCCTGCCCTACAGCTGCCGCAACGGCGCCTGTTCCACCTGCAAGGGCAAGGTGGTGTCGGGCAGCTTCGAGGCCGGTCCGGCCCCCGAGCAGATCCTGACCGCCGAAGAGCGCGAGCAGGGCTACACGCTGTTCTGCCAGGCCAAGCCGCAATCGGACATGGTGCTCGAATCGGCCGAAGTCAGGCTGGCCAGCGATATCCAGGTGCGCAAGCTGCCGGCGCGCGTGATCGGCATGGAGCGGGCGGCGCACGACGTGATGGTGCTCCGGCTGCAGCTGCCGGCCACCGAAACCTTCCGCTATTACGCCGGCCAGTACGTCGAGGTCATCCTCAAGGACGGGCGGCGCCGCAGCTACTCCATGGCCGTGGCCCCGCACGAAGGCGGTCCGCTGGAGCTGCACGTGCGCCACATGCCCGGCGGCGTTTTCACCGACCACGTGTTCGGCGCCGGCGCCACCCAGATGAAGGAACGCGAGATCCTGCGCCTGGAAGGGCCGCTGGGTTCGTTCTTCCTGCGCGAGGACTCCGAGCGTCCCATCGTGCTGCTGGCCAGCGGCACGGGCTTTGCCCCGGTCAAGGCGATGGTCCAGCACATGCTGCATGCCGGCATCGCGCGCCCGGTGCGCCTGTACTGGGGCGGGCGCCGCCCGCACGACTTGTACATGGACGCGCTGGCCCGCAGCTGGGAATCGGCGCTGCCCGATTTCCGCTACGTGCCGGTGGTGTCCGCAGCCCAGCCCGAGGATGCCTGGCAAGGCCGCACGGGCCTGGTGCACGAGGCGGTCATGCAGGACCTGCCCGACCTGTCGGGCTGGCAGGTGTATGCCTGCGGCACGCCGCTGATGGTCAACGCGGCCCGGGTGGATTTCGCCCAGCGCTGCGGCCTGCCCGATGACGAGTTCTATGCCGACGCCTTCACCTCCGAGGCCGATGTCGCGGCCATCAAGGGATAGGCGGCTGGCCGGCGCCTTGCGCCGGGTGTTTGTGGCGGCTGCCGTGCACGGTAAACTCCCGTATCCGTCCTGGGCGCAGCCTGCGCATCCTGCCTGGCGCCCGGCCGGAACCGATCAGGCGGGAGCCAATCTGGAATGAAAATCGCGGTTTTGGGCAGCGGCATCATCGGCACGGCCAGTGCCTGGTGGCTGCAGCAAGCGGGCCATGATGTCGTGGTGGTCGACCGGGCCAGCGGCCCGGCCCGCGAAACCAGCTTTGCCAACGGCGGCCAGATATCGGTCTCGTATGCCGAGCCCTGGGCCAATCCGCAGGCCCCGCTCAAGCTGCTGCGCTGGATCTTCCAGGACGACGCGCCGCTGTATTTCCGTCCGCGGCTCGATTGGCGGCAGTGGCAATGGGGCCTGGCCTTCCTGCGCGAGTGCCTGCCCGGCCGGCTGGCGCCCAACATCCGCGCCATGGTCAACCTGGCTGAATACAGCCGCTCGACCCTGCAGCAGATGCGCGCCGGGCTGGACATCCGCTACGACCATCTCGAACGCGGCATCCTGAACTTCTATCGCACGCCTGCCGAATTCGACGCTTCCCAGCGTGCCGCCGGCCTGATGCGCGACTTCGGCGTCGAGCGGCGCATCCTGGGCCCGGACGAAGTGGTGGCCATCGAGCCGGCGCTGGCGCCCCGGCGCGACCTGATCGTGGGCGGAGACTACACCCCGGATGACGAAAGCGGCGACGTGCACCTGTTCACCGCCGCGCTGGCCGAACGCGCGGCGCAGGCCGGCGTGCAGTTCCTCTTCAATACCCAGGTCACGCGCCTGCAGGGCGAGGGCGGCCAGGTGCGCGCGGCCGAGCTCATCCAGGCCGACGGCCGCTACGGCGCGCTCAAGGCCGATGCCTACGTCGTGGCACTGGGCAGCTTCACGCCCGATCTCGTGCGTCCGCTGGGCGTGTCCTGCCCCATCTATCCCGCCAAGGGCTATTCGGCCACCTTCCCCGTGACCGACCCCGCCGGCGCGCCCACCGTCAGCCTGACCGACAGCGGCCACAAGGTGGTGTTCAGCCGCCTGGGCGAGCGGCTGCGCATGGCCGGCACGGCCGAGCTGTCGGGCTATTCGCGGGCCCTGAACCCTGTGCGCTGCCAGGCCCTGACGCGCCTGGCGCGCGAGCTTTTTCCCGAGGCGCTCGACTTCGAGCGCGTCAGCTACTGGTCGGGCTTGCGCCCGTCCACCCCTTCGAACGTGCCGCTCATCGGCCGCACACGCGTGTCCAACCTGTTCCTGAACGCAGGCCACGGCACGCTGGGCTGGACCATGGGCGTCGGCTCGGGCAGGGCGCTGGCCGACATCGTGGATGGACGCCAGCCCGAACCCGATTTTCCTTTCATCGGCTTGTAGACATGACTGAACACACCTTCGCGGGCCTGGCCCGCACGCTGCGGGCCACCGGGCACGCCATGATCCTTGGCCTGGGCGCGGCCTGCGCCACGGCCTACGCCGCCACCGATATCCAGGTCTGGCACACGCTGGCCGGACCGAACCGGGCCGAGTTCGAGAAGCTCGTCAAGCAGTTCAACCGCGACCAGAAGGACGTGCGGGTCGTGCTGCGCGGCTTCGACAGCCAGGCCGCCCTGCGCGAGGAAACCGGCAAGGCGCTGGCCGCCAAGAAGGCGCCGCACCTGGTGCAGATCGCCGACAACCATTCGCCCGAGGTGATCGCCGAGCACAAGAACATCCTGCCGATGTACCGCCTGCTGGACGACTACCCGATCCGGGACCTGGCCTGGTTCCTGCCGCAGACCTCGAACTTCGTGCGCGACAGCCGCGGCCGCCTGCTGGCCTTCCCGTTCATGGCCGAGGTGCCGGTCATGTTCTACAACCTGGATGCCTACAAGAAGGCCGGCCTGGATCCCAAGGCCCCGGCCCGCACCTGGAACGACCTGCAGGCCGAGCTGCTGCAGCTGCGGGCTTCCGGGGTGCATTGCCCCTACGCCACCAGCGACGCCGTGAAGGTGCACCTGGCCAACCTGGCGCCGGTCAACGGCAAGCTCTACGCCACCTCCGATAACGGGCTGGGCAAGGGCCAGCCCAAGCTGAACTTCGATTCGCTCTACATGCGCCACATCTCGCTGATGGTCAGCTGGACGCGGTCGATGCTGCTGACCGAGCACCCCAACGACAATACGCCCGACGCCTCCTTCGCCAAGGGCGCCTGCTCGGTGCTGACCTCGGGCACCGGCGCGCTGGGCCAGCTGCAGGCGGCCAAGGGGCTGTCCTTCGGCGTGGCGCCGCTGCCTTACTATCCGCAAGTGGCCAAGCAGCCCGGCCGTCCCTTCGTGAGCGGCTCGGCCCTGTGGGCCATCGCCGGCCATCCGCGCAGCGAGGACAAGGCTTCGGCGACTTTCCTGGCCTACCTGGCCACGCCGGTGGTGGCGGCGCAATGGCACCAGCAGACGGGCTACCTGCCCCTGACCGAGGCGGCCTTCCGCGCCTCGGACGTGTCGTTCTACAACAAGATCCCGGGCGCCCACCAGCTGATCGAAGCGCTGCGCACGCAGCCTTCGCCGTCTTCGCGCGGCTTTCGCCTGAACAACTATCCGCAGATCGAGACGGTGATGAACACCGAGCTGCAAAACGCCTTGACCGGCCAGACGCCGCCGATGCGGGCGCTGAACAACATCTCGGAGAAGGCGTCGGCGCTCATGCGGTGATGCCGCAGGGCCGCTGAAACGCGGCGCGAGGCCCGGGGGGGCTTAAGCGGCGTTTGTATCCATCCGGATATTTCGCGGCTTGTCCGCCCCCGTTGCGCGGGCCACCATGCAAGCCATCCGGCCATCTTGGCCGGGCCTTGCGTGGTGAGCCATGAAGCCTTGCATCCTGTTCCTGTCCTGCGCGGCCGTCCTGCCGGCCTGCACGGCGCCGTCGCCGTCCCAGCCTCCCTGGCCCAGCCTGGCTGCGGCCCAGGGCTACGACTTCAATTGGAGCCTGTCGGGCGATAGGGCCGTGGCGCCCTTGCAGGTCTTTCACGACGGGCGCGATACCTGGCTGCACTTTCCGCCCGGCCAGCCGGTGCCGGCCCTGTTCGTTTCGGCCGGGCAGGGCGAGCGGCTGGCGGCCTATACGCGGCGCGATCCCTATGTGGTGGTGCAGGGCGTGTGGCCCGCCATCACCCTGCGCGGCGGACGCAGCCTGGCGCAGGCCCGTTATCTCGGGCCCGGCGGCCAGGGCGCCGCCGTGCCGGCCCAGGCCGGGCCCATGCAGCATGCCCATGCCTTGGCGAACTCGCCGGCAGGCGATACGCCGGACGTTGCCGCAGCGGCGGGGCCGGTGGCAGCCGCGCTGCCGGTCCAGGGGCCGGTGGTCACGCCCGGGTCCGCGGCTACCGGCGCGGCTTCGGCCGCGCCGCCGAAAGACGGCACGCAGCCGCCTGCCGCGCCCACGGTGTTCCACGCCTCGCCCGCCGACGGCACCATGCGGGCCTTGCTGGGCACATGGTCGCGCCAGGCCGGCTGGACCTTCGAAAACGAGCACTGGGCGGTCGACGTGGACATCCCGCTCAGCGGCTCGGCCTCGTTCAGCAACGGCTACCGCGAGGCGGTGCGCGCCCTGCTGGCGGCCTCCGAGCTGGGCGAGCGCCCGGTGCAGCCGTGTTTCTACGCAAACCGCGTATTGCGGGTCGTGGCGCTGAACGAACCTTGCGACCGCAGCGCGGGCGAAAGGGGGGCGATATGAGCCCGCCGGGCCGCCCCAAGGGCGAATACCGGAGTGCGCAGCACGCAGGTTGCCCGATGAGCCCGCCGGGCCGCCCCAAGGGCGGATGCCGCGGTGCGCGGCGGGCATGGGTCGGCGTGCTGCTTGCCGGCATGGCGCTGTCCGGCTGCGCCGTGGTCCGCCAGGTGGACGACATGCTGGCCCGCCATGAGCAGGCTGGCGAGCAGCTGCGCAGCCGGCGGCAGGCCTTCGTGCAGCCCTTGCCCGATCCGCAGGCGCGGCGTGCCGCCCAGGAGGTCGACCGCGCATGGCTGGCAGGCCGGGCGCAGCCGCTGGCGCGCGAGGCGGTCCTGCCGCCTGCCTTGCAGGCGCACGTCAACACCACCTTGCTGTTCGCCGACGAGCTGGCCGAGCTGCCCGTGCTGGCCGAGCGCATCACCCGCGCCACCGGCATCGCGGTACGGGTCATGCCCGATGCCTTGCTGCCGGCGGAGGATTTCCTGCCGCGCGTGGCCGGCGCGGGCAAGCTGCTGGTCCTGGCGCCTACGACGGCGGGCTTCGCGCAGGGTCCCCAGCCCTTGCCCCGCATGCTCGACGCGCTGGCCCACCGCCTGGGCATCCACTGGCGCTATCACGAAGGCGCCATCGAGTTCTACCGTGTGCAGACGCGGGTTTTCGACGTGCGCCTGCTTACCATGGATGCCAGTTCGCACGTAAGCCTGGGACGCTCGGGCAGCCAGCAGGAAGGCGGCTTCGAGAACGTATCGAGCACGTCGCTGAGCCTGGAGCAGGCCGACCCCCTGCAAGCGGTGCGGCTGCGCGTGCAGGCGCTGCTTTCACGGGCAGGCACGGTCAGCGCCGAGCCGGGCGCAGGGGCGTCCCTGGTCGTCACCGATACGCCTGCCGCGCTCGAGCGCGTGGCGCAGTTCCTGGCGCGCGAAAACCGCGTGCTGACCCGGCGCGTACGCCTGGTGTTCGAGGAAATCACGCTGGCGCTGGACCGCAGCGCCGAGGGCGGCATCGACTGGCATCTCATTCACCAAAGCAGCCGCACCGCCGCGGCGCTGGCCGGGGGCACGGCCGCGGGCCTGCTGCCCGAGGCCGGCCGGCTGCAAGCGGGCCTGCTGGCCGGGCCGCTGGGAGGCTCGGATGCCATCGTCGCCGCCTTGTCGCAGGTCGGCACGGTGCTGCGCCATACCCGCGTGCCGGTCTACACCCTCAACCGCCGGCCCGTCACGCACGCGGTTCGCACCACCTTCTCCTATATCGACCAAGCCCAGACCAGCACCACGCTGGGCATGGGCGGCGCGCTGGGGGCGGCCTTGCCGTCGGTGTCGGTCAGCCAGAAGCAGGAAACCACCGGCACCTTCCTGACGCTGCTGCCCGATGCGCAGGACGACGGACAGGTATTGCTGTCGGTGTCCTACGACAACACCGTCGCCCAGCCCCTCAAGACCGTCACCTTCGGCGCCCAGGAAAACCAGGTGCAGATCCAGCAACTGGCCATCGATGGCTCCGGCACCGTGCAGCAGGTGGCCCTGCGGCCGGGCCAGCCCATGGTGATCGCGGGTTTCGACCGCAGCGAAGACGACGGCCAGCGGCGCCGCCACCTGGACGGCTGGCCTTTGCTCAGCGGCGGCCGGGACCGCGCCGCCTCGCAGCGCACCACCACCGTGGTCATGGTCGGCGCCGAAATCGAAGAGGGCTTCTAGCATGCGCCTGCTTCCCGATACGGCGCATCCCGGGCAGTGGCTGGCGCAAGAGGCCGGCGTCCAATGGCTGTTCGGGCTGCATTGGGCGCCGCTGCTCGGGCGCGACCTTGCCCGGCTGGCGCGGCGGCGCGCGCGTGCGCTCGGCGCCACGCACTACACCTGGTCCGGCCAGTCGCAGGCCAGCGCGGGCTGCGCGCGCCTGCGGCGCAAGGGCCCGCGCCATCGCCATGCGGCGGCCCTGGCGGCCATGCGCGCCGCCGGCGTGCCTTCGGCCGCCATGCTGCTTCAGGCCGGCGAGGCCGGCTGCTGGCTGGCGGCCTGGCACGCGGGCGCGGTCGTGGCGCAAACCGACCGGGTGTATGGCTCCGTGCCGCAGGCGCGCCTGGCCCTGGAGGCGCTGCAAGTCCGCTATCCCGCCATGCCGGTCTATGGCAACGTGGACCTGGACGGCATCGTGCCCTTCGATTGGGCCCAGCTGCAGGCTGGACGCGAGCAGGCCGGGGCCTTGCGGCCCGTGCATGGCGCGGCGCGCCGTGCCGCGTGGATCGCCGGGGCGTGCACGGCGGCTGGCTGCGCGGCTTGGCTGGGGTGGGGCGGCGCACAGCGCCAGGAACCGGCCCTGGCCGCGGACCAGGCACAGGCCGCCTGGGAGGCCGCGCTCGATGCCAGCGTGGCCTCCGTCCATTGGC
Organism: Orrella sp. JC864; assembly: GCF_037026685.1. NCBI lineage: Bacteria > Pseudomonadati > Pseudomonadota > Betaproteobacteria > Burkholderiales > Alcaligenaceae > Orrella > Orrella sp. JC864. The sequence goes on from NZ_JBANET010000006.1 coordinate 66,558, forward strand.
ATACGCCGGCCGACCTGGAGCCGGTCCTGCAAAGCTTGCGCCAGCTGCCTGCCGCCGTGACGGGATGGACGCTGAACGAAGCCCTTTGCCTGGCCCAGGGGCCCGGCTGGCTTTGCCAGGCCAGCTATGCGCGCGGCACGCTGGGGCGCAACCGCCATCTGGCCGACGTCCTGCCGCCGGGCTGGCAGCTGCGGGTGGATCTGCTGGACGGCGCGCAGCTGAGCTGGCGGCAGGATGGCGCGGCCAAGCCGCTGCGCTGGCGCACGCTGGCCGGCGCCCAGGAGATCGAGATAGACCTGGCTACCCGCCTGCAGTCAGTCATGCGGCTATTCACGCGCGTGCAGGTGCATGCCTGGCAGGCCCTGCCCGTCGAGGCCCCGCGCGATGCGGCCGGCCAGATGCTGCGCCGGCCCGACGCGCTGCCCGTGCCGGGCCGGCGCGCCATCCTGCTCGAAGGGCCGCTGCATGCCTACGCCTTGCTCGAGGATCTTGCGCTGTCCGCGTCCTGGCAGCGCCTGCACCTGCGCTTGGCTTCTCCTTCCGGCGCCGGACTGGCGTCCCATCGTGCGCAGGTCAGCCTGCAAGGAATGCTCTATGAAATGCACTAAATACGGGGCGCCGCTCATGCTGGCCGCCGGCCTGTCCTGCCTGCCCGCGCCTGCCCGGCCGCATCCCGGGCCTGCATCGGCCTGGAGCCAGGCGCCCACCGTCCAGGACCTGATGCGCCTGGACCTGCAGGCCGCGCTGGCCGCCGCAGGGGCCGCGCCGCCAGGGCACGTGCCCGGGCCGGCGCACGTGCCCGCCGCCACCCCGGCGCAGCCGCTGGCGCAGGCGCCTCGCGTGCTGGCCATCTACGGCGTGGGCAAGCGCATGCATGCCGAGATGCTGGTCGACGGACACCGGCACCGCCTTTCGCCGGACGGCCCGGCGGACTGGGACGGCGCCTATCACCTGCTGGAGGTGCGCGGCCATTGCCTGAAGGCCGCGCGTGCGGGCCAGGCGCCCTTGACGCTGTGCCTGGGCGCGTCCGGGCAGGAGCGCTGAAATGAAACGAGCCGCACGCTCGCTGCGTCCGCTGCCCCCCGAAGGGCTGGAGCCGTCCGCCTTCAGGCCCGTCGTGGCCAATCTGTCCGGCCACGACGATCTGGCTGCGCTGTCTCCGGCCTTGGCCCGCGTCATCGCGGCCGACTTCGACCTGGCGGCCCTGGAGGGCCAGCTGTGCCCGGCGCTGCTCGAGGACGGCAGCGCCGCCGTGTTCGCCGTCCAGGACCAGGCCCTGACCGATGCGGCGGCCGAGCTGCTGCGCCAGTTGCGCGGCCGCGGCCTGGCCCTGGCCGAGCCTTCCATCTATGTCCTGCCGGCGCCCTTGCTGCTGGCGCTGTCGCGAGGCCAGATCACCGCCGCCAGCCTGCGCAGCCGCCGCGCCCTGCATGCGGATCCCCGCCGTACGGCGCTGGCCCGCGCTTTCGACGAGATCGTGGCCTGGGGGCTGCGTCATGGCGCCAGCGACATCCACCTGAACGTGAGCCTGCGCCAGCGCCAATCCCAGGTGCGCTATACCGTGGCGGGGCGGTACGTGGCGCCCGAGTGCTATGCCCGCATGCCCACGGCCACCCTGATGGAAATCCTATCGGTGGCCTGGATGCAGGTGCGCGGGGGCAACGGCGCGGTGTTCGATCCTTCCATCGAGCAGCAGGGGCAGATCTGGCATCGCGCCGGCCCGGCGCCGGCCGGCGTCATGCTGCGCTGGGCTTCGCTGGCGGCCGATGCCGGCCCCAGCGTCTGCCTGCGGATCATCCGCCTGGACGGCGAGAGCGCCGCCACCGGCATCGCCGAGCTGGGCTACCTGCCCGGCCAGGCACAGGCCCTGGCGCGCGCCGGCCGCTGCGAGGGCGGCGCCGTGGTGCTGGCCGGAGCAGTGGGGTCGGGCAAGTCCACCACCCTGGCCGCGCTCATGCGCGCGGTGCCGGCCACCCGCAAGGTCGTCACGCTGGAGGATCCGGTCGAATACCTCATCCCCGGCGCCTTGCAGAACACGGTAGGGCGGGATTTGCAGGACGACGGCCAGACGGTGTTCGACGCCAAGCTGCGCACGCTCAAGCGCAGCGCCATGAACGACCTGATGATCGGCGAGATCCGCGATGCGCAGACCGGCCGCGCATTCATGGACCTGGCCGCTTCGGGCGTGAGCGTCTACACCACCACCCATGCCGGCTCGGTGCTGCTGATCGGCGAGCGCCTGGCCTCGGACTTCATCGGCATCTCGCGCGATTTCCTGGCCACGCCCGGCATACTCAAGCTGCTCGTCTACCAGGCCTTGCTGCCGGCCTTGTGCGCGCACTGCGCCTTGCCGCTCGAATCGTTGTTCGAAGGCCCGGGCGCGGCGGCCTGCAGACGCTGGGCCGAGCGCATCGAGACGGCATTTGCGCTGGATCCCTTGCGCATGAAGGTGCGCAATCCGCAAGGCTGCGCGGCTTGCCGCTCGGACCGGCTGCCGGACATGGCGGGGCTGTCCGGGCGCACCGTGGCGGCGGAGATGTTCGAGCCCGAGGACGACCCCGTCTTCCTGCGCTGCCTGCGCGAGCGCGACAACCTCGGGCTGCTGCGGCATTTCGCCGGCCAGCGCGGCGCGGCCTTCGACGAGCCGGACATGCGCGGCAAGACCGCCATGCAGTGCGCGTTGTACAAGGCCAGCCAGGGATGGGTGGACCCGCGCGACGTCGAGGCGCGTTTCCGGCCCTTCGACAGCGTGGCCCCGGCGGGCAGGCCAGCATGATCGCGGCCAGGCTGGCATCGGGCATGCGCGCGATCTGGCGCGCGCATGCGGCAACCGTGCTGCGGCGCAGCCGCGGCGATTACTACGAATACCTGTCCGAACGGCTGCAGGCCGGCAATGGCGGCAAGACCTTGCTTGCGCTGTTCCTGGATGATGCGGCCCGCCATGGCCCGCATACGGCGCGCGGCCTGCTGTCGGCCCATTGGGCCTCGCTGTGCCAGGAGCAGGGCGCCGACGTGCACGCGATCTGGCAGGGCGTGTTCCCGGAAGAGGAGCTGCTCCTGCTGCGCATTGCCCAGCAGGCCGGCGCCAAGGCCTTCGTCCAGACGCTGGCTGAACTGGCCGGCGCCGTCCGGCTGGTGGGCCAAGTGCGCGCCTTGCTGGCGGGCACGCTGGGCGTGGCGCTGGCCGCGCTGGCCGTCATGCTGGCGACGCTGGCCGCGGTGCCTTACTACACCGCGCCGCGGCTCAGGCAGGCTTTCCAGGGCTTGGCGCCGGAGCACTACGGACCCGGCGCCAGGCTGTTCCACGACTTCGCGCAGGCGCTGCAGCAGGGCTGGCCGTGGCTAGCGCTTGGCATCGCGCTGGCCGTGGCCGCCGGCCTGGCCAGCCTGCCGCGCTACACCGGCCGGCTGCGCCCCTGGCTGGATCGCCTTCCGCCCTGGTCCGTCTACCGGGATTTCCAGGCATTGCGCTTTCTTGCCTTGTTGGCGCTGTTGCTGCGCCGCCAGGGCCACCGCGTCATGGCCCTGGGCGAGGCGCTGGCCCGCATCGCGGGCGGTTCTGCGCCCTGGATGGCCTGGCAGGCACAGCGCATGGGAGAGCGCATGGACGAGGGCGAGCGCGGGGCCGGCGTTTTTGATACCGGCCTGCTCGATGCGTCCACCCGCTGGTTCATGCAGGACATGATCGAGGCCTATGGCATGGACGAAGGCGTGCGGCGGGCGCGCCTGCGGCTGGAGACCCATGCCCGCCGGCGCATCCAGGCGCAGGCCCAGGCCTGGCGGTGGCTGCTGCTGCTCGGTGCGCTGGCCTGCCTGCTGGCGCTGGCCGGCTGGCACTACGCCGTCATCGACGAAATGCGCCGGGCGCTGCTGCTGCGCCATGCCGGCGTCTGAGCTGCCGGTCCCCGCACGAGACCACCGTATGCCTGCCTCGGCCGCCCCCCCCCAAGCCCCCGTCCGTCCCAACCCCGTTACGGAGATAACCCTGCCATGCCCGTTCTTCGCTTTCCTTCACCGCCCCGCGCGCGGGCGCGCCGGCCACTGCCTCGGCGCGCCGGCTTGCCGCGCCCTTTGCGGCACCCTTTGCAGCGCGGGTTCTCGCTGATCGAAGTATCCATCGTCACCGCCATCATCCTGCTCATCGCGGTAATCGGCGTGCCGGCCGTCACGGCCTACGTGGTCGAGAACAAGGTGCCGCGCGTGGCCGAGGAACTGCAGCGTTTCGTGCTGCGGCTCAAGGTCGGCGCCCAGGGCGCCGGGCCCATGCCCTATGCCAGCGTGCAGACCGGCGTGCTGGCCGAGGCCATGCGCACCTCCGGCGTGCTGACCGTCAACGGCAGTGCCGGCATGGGCGGTTCGGCGGTGGTGGCGCATGGCCTGGGCGGCGCGGGCGAGGGCGGCAACGGCGTGGTGACCGTGCAGCCGGTGGACGGCGGCGCCGCCTTCTCGCTGACGCTGAGCAACGTGAACCGCGCCGCCTGCCCGGCCTTGCCGTCCATCCTGCAGCGGCTGGCCGAAACCGTCCGCATCGAGACCTCGCGCGGCGGCGGCTATGCCAAGAACGACCGGGGCACCGTCCCGCTCGCCTATAGCGCCATCACGGCGCAAAACCTTTGCAATGCCGGCGATGACAATCTTTTCGAATTCACCTTCCGCTAAGGCCAAGCGCCCGGGCCCGCGCGCCAGGCCTCGCGCGGGGCGGTCCGGCGCGCGCCGTGCGCCGCGGGGATTCGCCCTGATCGAGCTGACGCTTGCCGCCGCCTTGCTGTCGCTGGCCGCCATCTGGGCGGCCGGGGCCTGGGAGCGCCGCATCGAGGACGCCGGCGCGCAGGCGCTGGCCCGATGGCTGCTGGCCATCGAGGCGGCCGCACGGCCCGCGCTCGCGCAGATGGAGCAGCATGCGCGCGGGCAGGCCGCCGGCCCCCTGCCCACGGCCTTGTCCGGCGGCGTAACGGTGGCCGGGCTCAAGCAGCTGGGCTATCTGGACGCCGGCTTTCCCGAGCGTTCCGCCTGGAACGACGGCGCGTCCATCCAGGTGCTGCAGGGCCAGTCATGTCCGGGGCCGGCCTGCGCCATGGACTTGCTGATCCACACCGGCGTGGGGAGCGGTGCGGCGGACCCGGGCCGGCGGGCCGACCGGGTGGGCGCGGTCCTGCTGGCCGCGCAAGGCAAGGCGGGTGCCGTGCACGCGCACGACCCGGGCCGGGTGCGCGGGGCTGTATTCAACCTGCCCAATCCCCCGTCCGCCCAGGCCGCGCCGCTGGCGCCCGGTTCGATTGCCGTCCTGGTCGCGGGCAGCGCGCCCTACGACGATCCCTACGTACGCCGCCGCGATACGCGCGATCCGGCGCTGCAGGGGGCCTTGTCGGTGGCGGGCCAGGCCAACTTCGGCGCCGGGGCCTTGCTGCAGGGCGATTTGCAGGTGCGCGGCGGCGCGGCCCTGGGCGGCTGGGCCTCGGTCCAGGGCGGCCTGACCGCCGGCGGCACGCTCACGGGCCAGGGCAGGGTGGTGGCCCACGAATTCCTGCAGGTGGGCGGGATCGCCGCGGCCGGGACGGGCTGTTCGCCGGCGGGCCTGATCGCCCGGGACGCGGCCGGCGGCCTGCTCGGATGCAGCGGCGGCGTCTGGGCGGCCCAGGATGGCGGTTTCGGCGGCAGCTACGTGGTGAACAACGTGCGCGGCTGCATCCACCCGGACCTGGTCAACCCGCGTACCGGCGGCTGCTCCTGCCCGGCAGGCTACCAGGCGCAATGGATATCGCAATGGGCGCCCGGGCCCTACGACGACGGCGTGTTCCTGAGGACCTATATTTGCCTGCGTTGACACGCCGGGCCCTGGCCGGCGGCCCGGCTGCGCCGCTGCCCGGGCGCGCCCTTATAATCGGCGATTCGCCCCGTTTCGGCCACCATGCCATGAAAGTCTCCGAGATCCGCCAAAAGTTCCTGCAGTTCTTCCAGTCCCAGGGACATACCATCGTCCCATCCTCGTCGCTGGTGCCCGGCAACGATCCGACGCTGCTGTTCACCAACTCCGGCATGGTGCAGTTCAAGGACGTCTTCACCGGCAAGGAGGCGCGCCCCTATTCGCGCGCCACGTCGGCGCAGCGCAGCGTGCGCGCAGGCGGCAAGCACAACGACCTGGAGAACGTGGGCTATACCGCGCGGCATCACACTTTCTTCGAGATGCTGGGCAACTTCAGCTTCGGCGACTACTTCAAGCAGGATGCCATCCGCTATGCCTGGACCTTGCTGACCGAGGTCTACGGCCTGCCCGCCGAAAAGCTCTGGGTCACGGTCTACCAGGAAGACGACGAGGCCTACGGCATCTGGCAAAACGAGATCGGCGTGCCGGCCGGGCGCATCATCCGCATCGGCGACAACAAGGGCGCGCGCTATGCCTCGGACAACTTCTGGCAGATGGCCGAGACCGGCCCCTGCGGTCCCTGCACCGAGATCTTCTACGACCACGGTCCGGACGTATGGGGCGGCCCGCCCGGTTCGCCCGAGGAAGACGGCGACCGCTACATCGAGGTCTGGAACCTGGTGTTCATGCAGTTCGACCGCGACGCTTCGGGCAAGCTCACGCCGCTGCCCAAGCCCTGCGTGGACACCGGCATGGGCCTGGAGCGCATCGCGGCCGTGCTGCAAGGGGTGCATTCGAACTACGAGATCGACCTGTTCCAGGCGCTGATCGCCGCGGCCGCCCGCGAGACCGGCTGCACCGACTTGCAAGAGAACTCCCTGAAGGTCATTGCCGACCACATCCGCGCTTGCGCCTTCCTGATCGTGGACGGCGTCATTCCGAGCAACGAGGGGCGCGGCTACGTGCTGCGCCGCATCGTGCGCCGGGCCCTGCGGCACGGCTACAAGCTGGGCCAGACCCAACCCTTCTTCCATCGCCTGGTGCCCGACCTGGTGCGCGAGATGGGAGCGGCCTATCCCGAGCTAGAGCAGGCTGCCGGGCGTGTGCAGCAGGTGCTCAAGCAGGAGGAAGAACGCTTTGGCGAAACGCTGGAGCACGGCATGAAGATCCTGGACGCCGCCCTGGCCGGCGTGCAAGAAGGCGGGCGCATCGAGGGCGGCACGCTTTTCACCCTCTACGATACCTATGGGTTTCCGGTGGACCTGACCGCCGATATCTGCCGCGAGCGCGGCGTCGAGGTCGACCTGGAAGGATTCGAGTCCGCCATGGCGCGCCAGCGTGAGCAGGCGCGCGCCGCGGGCAAGTTCAAGGCGGCCGAGGGCCTGGCCTACGAGGGCGCGCCCACGCGCTTTGACGGCTACGAAACCTTGTCCGGCCAGGCGCGGGTGACGGCCCTGTACGTGGGCGGGGCCGCGGTGCAAAGCGTACAGGCAGGCCAGGAGGCCATCGTGGTGCTGGACGCCACGCCGTTCTACGCCGAATCCGGCGGCCAGGTCGGCGATGCGGGCACGCTGCAGGCCCCGGGCGTGCTGTTCGACGTGTCCGATACCCAGAAGATCCAGGCCGGCGTGTTCGGCCATCACGGCACGCTGCAATCGGGCGAACTCGCGCTGGGCATGACGCTGCAGGCCCAGGTCGATGCGCAGCGCCGGGCGCGCACGGTGCGCAACCATTCGGCCACCCACCTCATGCACAAGGCCTTGCGCGAAGTGCTCGGCAGCCACGTGCAGCAGCGCGGCTCGCTGGTCGATGCCGACAAGACCCGCTTCGATTTTGCGCACGATGCGCCGCTGAGCGCCGAGCAGATCGCCCAGGTGGAAGCCATCGTCAACGCCGAGGTGCTGGCCAATGCGCCGGTGCAGGCGCGCCTGATGGGCTACGAAGAGGCCGTCAAGGGCGGGGCCATGGCCCTGTTCGGCGAGAAATACGGCGATACCGTGCGGGTGCTCGATATCGGCAGCTCGCGCGAGCTGTGCGGCGGGACCCACGTCAGCCGCACTGGCGACATCGGCTTGTTCAAGATCGTGAGCGAAGGCGGCGTGGCCGCCGGCGTGCGCCGCGTCGAGGCCATCACCGGCGACAATGCCCTGCGCTGGGTGCAAAACATCAATGCCACGCTGGCGCGCGCGGCCGGCGCGCTCAAGAGCCAGCCGGCCGAGCTGCCCGAGCGCATCGCCCAGGTGCAGGAGCAGCTGCGCGCCCTGGAAAAAGATCTCGAGCAGGCGCGGGCGCGCCTGGCGGCCAGCGCCGGCAACGACCTGGCGGCCAGCGCGGCGGTCAAGCTCGACGGCGCCACCCTGCTGGCCGCCGTGGTCAAGGATGTCGATCCCAAGGCCCTGCGCGGCATGGTCGATCAGTTGAAGGACAAGCTCAAGCCCGCCGTGGTGCTGCTGGCCGCGGGTGCGGCCGACGGCAAGATCAGCATCGTGGGCGGGGTCACGCCCGAACTGGTCGGGCGCGTCAAGGCGGGCGAACTGGTCGGCCATGTCGCCGCCCAGGTGGGCGGCAAGGGCGGCGGGCGCCCCGACATGGCCATGGGCGGCGGCGCCGACCTGGCTGCCTTGCCCGGCGCGGTGCAAAGCGTGCGGGCCTGGGTCGAGCAGCGGCTGTGACGGGCCGCCCCGAGCGCGAATACGGCAGTGCGCAGCACGAAGGGAAGGCTATGAGCGCCGAACATGCTTCTTCATCCCAGGCCCCGGGCGAACTGCCCATGCACCACCTGGAGGTCGACGCCAGCGGGCTGGCCTGCCCATTGCCCATCCTGCGGGCCAAGAAGGCCCTGGCGCAGCTCGAAAGCGGGCAGGTCCTGAAGGTGGTCACGACCGACCGCAATGCGGTCAAGGACTTCCAGGCCTTCGCCAAGCAGACGGGCAATACCTTGATGCTGCAGCACCAGGCCGGCGCGCGCGTCCTGCATTTCATGCGTAGGCGCTGAACCACATCCGGTCCGCTGCAGTGCGGTATGGGTTAGAATAACGGGTTTGCACTTGCAAGAATGTTTGCCAAGAGTGGCTTGCAAGTGCTATCCTTACTGGCTTTTCTCAACATTTTCAAGGAATTACCTATGGTGGTGATTCGCCTGGCCCGCGGTGGGTCCAAGAAGCGACCTTTCTACAACGTAGTGGCTGCCGATTCGCGCAATCGTCGCGATGGCCGTTTCATCGAGCGCGTGGGCTTTTACAACCCCATCGCCAACGAGAACGACGAGCGCCTGCGTCTTTCCCTGGACCGCGTGCAGCACTGGACCGGCAACGGTGCCCAGCTTTCGCCGGCCGTGGCGCGCCTGGTCAAGGAATACTCGGCCAAGGTTTCGGCCGCTGCCTAAGATGCGCCTGGGCCCTTCGGCCGTCCGCAAGGACGCGCTTTCTTCCTCGGGAAGGATGCCGCCTGGCGGTCGGAGGACAGCGCGGTGACGCGGGCCGGCGAGCGGCCTGAAGTCCCGGCCGACCTCGTCGAGCTGGGCCGTGTCGTATCCGCGTATGGCGTACGCGGCTGGGTCAAGGTCCAGCCGCATTCTTCCCAAGCCGAAGTGCTGCTGGCTGCCCGCCGCTGGTGGCTGGCCAGGCCGCCTGCGCCCGCCGCCGGCGCGGTGCCGGCGTGCCCGCCGGCTGGCGCCTTGCGCGCCGTGGCGGTGCAAAGCGCCCGCCCGCAGGGCGCGACCGTCGTGGCCGCTCTCGAAGGCGTGGCCGACCGCGACCAGGCCCAGGCCTTGCGCGGCCTGAGCGTCCTTGTCCCGCGCAGCGACTTCCCCGCGCTCGAGGCGGGCGAATATTATTGGATAGACCTGATCGGCTGCCTGGTCTGGGGCGAGGACGCCGGCGAGCCGGTATTGCTGGGGCGGGTGCGCGGCGTGACCGAAAACGGCGCGCATGCCCTGCTGCAGGTGCTGCGCCTGCAAAGGCAGGCCGACGGCCAGTTGCAGCCCTTGCTGTCGGCCAAGGGGCGCGAGCAGGAAATCCTGGTGCCGTTCGTCGATGCGCATCTGAGGTCGGTCGATCTGGCCGCGCGCCGCATCGATACCGATTGGCCCAGCGACTACGAATAGCCTGCCAAGGCGCCAAGGCCATGCGCTTCGACGTTCTTACCCTGTTTCCCGAGATGTTCGGGGCGATCCGCGACATGGGCGTGACGGGCCGTGCGCATGCGCATGGCCGTTGGGCACTGCACACCTGGAACCCGCGCGACTTCACGCACGACGTGCACAGGACGGTGGACGATCGCCCCTATGGCGGCGGCCCGGGCATGGTCATGATGGCCCAGCCCCTGGAAGACGCGGTGCGCCAGGCCAGGGACGATCGGATGAACCAGGGCTGCCCGCCAGCCAAGGTGGTGCTGCTGTCCCCGGCGGGGCGCCGCTATGGCCAGGCCGATGCGCAGCGCCTGGCCCAGGAAGGCGCCGGGGCGATCCTGGTCTGCGGGCGCTACGAGGGCGTGGACCAGCGCTTCATCGAGCGCTGCGTGGACGAGCAATGGTCCCTGGGCGATTTTGTGCTGTCCGGCGGCGAACTGGCCGCCATGGCCATGATCGATGCGGCGGTGCGGCTGTTGCCGGGCGTGCTGGGCGATCCCGACTCGGCCTTGCAGGATTCCTTCCATCCCGCCGTCTCGGGATTGCTGGATAGCCCCCATTACACGCGTCCGGAGGTCTACGAAGGGCTGGCGGTGCCGGCGCCCCTGCTCTCGGGGCACCATGCGCGCATCGTCCAGTGGCGCCGCGAGCAGGCCTTGCGACTGACCGCGGCCAGCCGCCCGGATATCATCGAGGCGGCGCGCCGCGCGGGCTTGCTCTGCGCCCGGGACGAGCGTTTCCTGGCGGAACTGGAGCGCGAGCGGCCTGACGCTTGAAGGCGGGGCTGCCGGGCTTGCGCAAGGGCCGGCGTCGCCCGCCCGGCCGGCCCCGGCCTGCGCGGCCTTATTTGATGAGGGTAACCGGCACCTGGATCAGGTGCAGGGTCTTGGTCGTCACCGAGCCGAGCCAGAAGCCGCTCATGGCGCTCAGGCCGCGCGTGCCCATCACCACGTGCCCGATGTCCTCGTCCTGCACATACTTGGCGATGGTCTCGGCCACCGGGCCGACGCGCTCGGCGCGGGTGTAGGGCACCTTGGCCTGGTCCAGCCGTTCGAGGGCCGCCTTCAGCGCGTCCCGGGCCTCGGCCTGGTAGTACTGGTCGATGGTCGCCTTGTCCACGAATTGTTTGACCGCGCCGGAGATGATCGGCGGCTGGACGTTCAGCACGTGCAGCTCGGTATCCGGCGCCTGCCTGGCTTGCTGGATGACAAAATCGACGGCGCGCAGGGCGTTTTCGGAACCATCGACGGGAACGAGCAGCTTGGCCATGAAGTCTCCTTGAATGGAAATTGAAAGGCAACGGCCATAGCGTAGCAGCTTGCCGCCCAGCGCAGCTTGTCCTGCGTCAAGCGCCGGGAAAGATCACGCTCACTTGCAGCCCCCGGCCCTGCAGGCCCGCCCCGCAGCGGCGCGTGGCCCCGTGCAGCGCGGCCACGCGCGCCACCAGCGACAGGCCGATGCCGCTGCCGCGCTCGCGGCTGCCCGGCACGCGGTAGAAGCGGTCGAAGATCTTTTCCTGTTCCTGGGGCGGCACGCCGGGTCCGTTGTCGGCCACGCTCAGCTCCACGCCGCCGTCCTCGCGCCGGGCGCAACGCACGCGCACCATGCCGCCGGCCGGCGCATGGCGGATGGCGTTATCCAGCAGGTTGCCCACCAGCACGCCCAGTGCATCGACATTGCCGCGCACCGTGCACGGCTGGGTCTCCAGCGACACGCTCAGCCCCTTGTTGCGGGCGGCGGTCTCGAACTCGCGCGTCAGGACGTTGACCACCCGGTCCAGCGCCACGCCTTCCTGCAAGGCGGCTTCCTCCAGGCGGTCCAGGCGCGCCTGGTCGAGCAGCTGTTCGGCCAGGCGCGAGCTGCGGTTCACGGCTTCCTGCAGCTTGTCCAGCGCGGCGCGGGCTTTCTCGGGGGTGTCGGCCTGGCGCGCCACCTGCGCCTGGCTGGCGAGCACGGCCAGCGGCGTGCGCAGTTCGTGCGCGGCATCGGCCACGAAGCGTTTTTCCTTTTGCACCGCGCCGTCCAGCCGCGCCAGCAGCCGGTTGAAGGCATCGATCAGCGGGCGCAAATCCTTGGGCAGGTCGTGATGGGGCAGGGGACTGAAGTCCAGGGCCGGGCGGTGCAGGATGCTGTGCCGCAGCGTGTCCAGGGGACGCAGCGCGCGGCGCAGCACCCACCATACGGCGCCGGTCATCAGCAGCACGAACAGCACCGTCATGCGCAGCTTGTGGTCCAGCAGCTCGCGGTATTCGGCGCGCAGCTGTTCGCGGTTCTTGGCCACGTGCACCAGGATGAGCGAGTCGGCATCGGACAGGGTGTAGATCCGCCAGCGCTGGCCGGCCACCCGGCTGTCGCTGAAGCCTTCCTGGCTCAGCGTGCTGAGCGGTTCGAGCGGCGCGCCGGGCGAGCGCATCAGCAGCCGGCCGCTCTGCCGGTCCCAGGCCTGGAAGGTCAGGCTTTCGGGCCGCAGCTCCTGCCCCGCCGGCAGCGTGTAGTTCTCGCTGGCCGCGTCCTCGGGCAGTTCGGCCAGCGCGCGCGGGATCGAGGCCACGATCTGGCCGCCGATCTCCTTCAGGGTGCTGTCCCATACGCCGGTCTCGGGGCGGGTGTATTCGTACATCTGGTCCACGCGCCCCAGCAGCGATGCGACCAGGATCACCGCGATGAAAGTGGCGAACAGGCGCACGCCCAGCGTGTTCATGGCGCGGCCTCGCCCAGGCGGTAGCCGTAGCCGTGCACCGTCACGATGAGCGACTCGCCCAGCTTGCGGCGCAGCTGGTGGATGTAGACGGCGATGGTGTTGCTTTCGATGGTGCCATGGCCGCCGTAGACGGCGTCCTCGAGCTGGTTGCGCGAGACGGCCTGGCCCTGGCGCTGCATCAGCGCCAGCAGGGTCAGGTATTCGTGCTGGCTCAGCGTGACCGGCTCGCCCGCGCGCGTGACCTTGCGGCTGGCGGTCTCCATGGCCACGTCGCCGCAAGTGAGCAGCGGCACCACCGTGCCCTGGCTGCGCCGCATGACCGCCCGGATGCGGGCCAGCAGCTCGTCCAGCGGGAAGGGCTTGACCAGGTAGTCGTCGGCCCCGGCATCCAGCGCCTGCAGGCGCTCGCTCAACTGGTCGCGGGCGCTGATCACCAGCACCGGCGTGGGGTCCAGGCGCCCCCGCAAGGAAGCCAGCACGCCGTGGCCCGAGCCGTCAGGCAGTCCCAGGTCCAGCAGCACCGTGGTGTAGGCGTGATCTGTCAGCGCCAGGCGCGCCGCGCCGGCGTCCGGCGCCCAGTCCACCACCGTGGCCCCGCCTTGCAGCAAGCCGGCACGCAGGCCATCGCCCAGCAGGGCATCGTCTTCGACCAGCAGGATCCGCACCGTACATGCTCCTTTTGCCGGCAGGCAGGGCGCCCGGCGCCCCGGCGCAGCGCGCCCGCGTTCAGCCCAGCTTGGCGCGCTGGGCCTGCACCTTGTCCAACGTCGCGCCGAACTGGGCCAGGCGCTCCTTTTCCTGTTCGACCACCGCCGCGGGCGCGCGCTCGACGAAGCTGGCGTTGCCGAGCTTGCCCTGGGCCTTGGCGATCTCGGCCTGCAGCCGGGCGATCTCCTTGTCCAGCCGCGCGGTCTCGGCGGCGACGTCGATCTGCACGTGCAGCATCAGCCGGGCCTGGCCCACCACCTGCACCGGCGCGCCCAGTTCCGGCAGCGTGGCGACCACGTCCACCTGGCTGAGCTTGGCCAGCGCGGCCAGGTACGGTGCGTTGCGGCGCAGCACCGCCGCCTCGCCCTCGGCCAGCAGCGGCACGCGCTGGGCCGGCGAGAGCGACATCTCGCTGCGCAGGGCGCGCACCGCCTCGATCTGGCGCTTGAGCTCGGCCACCTGCGCCTCGGCCTGCTCGTCGATGGCCCGGGGGTCGGGCTGGGGGTAGGGCTGCACGCTGACGCTGGCGGCCTGGCCCGGGGCGCGCACGCCGGCGGCCAGCGCCACCTTCTGCCACAGCTCCTCGGTGATGAAGGGGATGATGGGGTGGGCCAGGCGCAGCACCGCCTCGAGCACCTGGATCAGCGTGCGGCGCGTGGCTTGCTGCTGGGCGGCGTCGCCTTGCTGCAGCTGCACCTTGGCCAGTTCGAGATACCAGTCGCAGTATTCGTCCCAGACGTAGCGGTACAGCGCATTGGCCACGTTGTCGAAGCGGTACTCCGCAAATCCGCGGGCCACGTCAGCCTGCAGCCGCTGCAGCTGGCTGGCGATCCAGCGGTCGGCAAAGGACAGGGCCTGCGGCTGGGCCGGCTGGGTGGCCTCGGGCCGGCCTTCGGTGTGCATCAGCACGAAGCGGGTGGCGTTCCACAGCTTGTTGCAGAAGTTGCGGTAGCCCTCGCAGCGCTTGAGGTCGAAGTTGATATTGCGCCCCAGCGTGGCATAGGCCGCCATCGTAAAGCGCAGCGCGTCCGTGCCGAAGGCCGGGATGCCGTCGGGAAACTGCTTGCGGGTCTTTTTCTCGATCTCGCCGGCCTGCCTGGGGTTCATCAGGCCGAAGGTGCGCTTGGACACGAGCTCTTCCAGGCCGATGCCGTCGATCAGGTCCACCGGGTCGAGCGTATTGCCCTTGGACTTGCTCATCTTCTGGCCTTCGGCATCGCGGATCAGCCCGTGCACGTAGACGTCGCGAAACGGCACCTGGCCGGTCAGGTGCGTGCTCATCATCACCATCCGCGCCACCCAGAAAAAGATGATGTCAAAGCCCGTGACCAGCACGCTGGAGGGCAGGTAGCGCGCCAGGTCGGGCGTGCGCTCGGGCCAGCCCAGCGTGGTGAAGGGCACCAGGGCCGAGGAGAACCAGGTGTCCAGCACGTCCGGGTCGCGCACGAGCGGGCCCTGCACGCCGGCCGCGCGCGCCTGCTCCAGCGCCTCCTGCTCGTTGTGCGCCACGAAGATGCTGCCGTCCTGGGCGTGCCAGGCCGGGATCTGGTGGCCCCACCACAGCTGGCGCGAGATGCACCAGTCCTGGATGTTCTCCAGCCATTGGTTGTAGATGGTGGTCCAGTTCTCGGGATGGAACTTCACCTTGCCCTCGCGCACCACCTGCAGCGCCACCTCGGTGATGCTGCGTCCCGGGTGGTGGGTGCCTTCGGGGGCGGGCCGGCTCATGGCCACGAACCACTGGTCGGTCAGCATGGGTTCGAGCACCACGCCGGTGCGGTCGCCCTTGGGCTGCATCATGCGGTGCGGCTCGACCTTGACCAGGTAGCCTTCCTCCTGGAGCGCGGCCACCACGGCCTTGCGCGCCTCGTAGCGCTCCAGGCCGCGAAAGCGCGCCGGGCCGTTCTCGTTGATGTGGGCATCGGGCGTGAAGATCACGATCAGCGGCAGGCCGTGGCGCTGGGCGCAGGCGTAGTCGTTGAAATCGTGCGCGCCGGTGATCTTGACGCAGCCCGTGCCGAAGGCCGGGTCCACGAAATCGTCGGCGATGATGGGGATGTCGCGCTCGCACAGCGGCAGGTGCACCTGCTTGCCCACCAGGTGCTTGTAGCGTTCGTCCTCCGGATGCACGCACAGCGCGCCGTCGGCCAGCATGGTCTCGGGACGGGTGGTGGCGATGGTCAGGCCGCGTAGCGTCACGCGCGTGCCGTCCTTGTCGACGATGGTCTGCGGCCCGTCCACGAAGGGGTATTCGATGTGCCACATGTGGCCGTCGGTTTCCTCGGACTGCACTTCCAGGTCCGAGACCGCCGTCAGCAGCTTGGGATCCCAGTTCACCAGGCGCTTGCCGCGGTAGATCAGCCCCTGCCGGTACAGGCGCACGAAGGTCTCGACCACCCCGCGCGACATGCGCTCGTCCATGGTGAAGTATTCGCGCGGCCAGTCCGCCGAGGCGCCCAGGCGCCGCACCTGGCCGGTGATGGTGCTGCCCGAGCGCTCCTTCCACTCCCAGACCTTTTCTAGGAACTTCTCGCGGCCCAGGTCGTGGCGCGAGAGGTTCTGGGCATCGAGCTGGCGCTCGACCACGATCTGCGTGGCGATGCCGGCATGGTCGGTGCCGGGCACGAAGACGGTGTCGCAGCCCTTCATCCGGTGGTAGCGGACCAGCCCGTCCATGATGGTCTGGTTGAAGGCGTGCCCCATGTGCAGCGTGCCGGTCACGTTGGGGGGCGGGAACTGGATCACGTAGGGCTCGCTCTTGCCGTCGGCCGGGGGCACGTGGCTGCCCGCGCGGAAATAGCCGCGGCGCTCCCATTCGGCGTACCAGCGCGCCTCGAGCTCGGCGGGCTCGAAGCTCTTGGACAGTTCCTGGGTCTCGGTGGACGGGGAGGGTGCGTTCATGGGGCGTGTTGTCCTGCAGGTTCGGCTGGGGTGTGACGGGCGCGCCGCCCGCTACGGGGCAGGGCAAAACCCGTAATTTTAAGATGTAGCGCAAATCTGCGGCATGATAGAATACCGGGTTAGCAAAAATTGCCGCGAAGTCTCTGTTTTTATTGAATTTTGGCCCCGAGCCAAAACCCTCCTGGAGCTTTTTCGATGTCCCAAGCCAACGCCATTGAGCGCACCCTCTCGATCATCAAGCCCGATGCCGTCGCCAAGAACGTCATCGGCCAGATCGTGTCCCGCTTCGAGCAGGCCGGCCTGAAGGTCGTGGCCGCGCGCCTGACCCAGCTCTCGCGCGCCGATGCCGAGCGCTTCTACGCCGTGCACTCGGCCCGTCCCTTCTTCAAGGACCTGGTCGATTTCATGATCTCGGGCCCGGTGTTCGTGCAGGTGCTCGAGGGCGAGAACGCCATCCAGAAGAACCGCGAGCTGATGGGCGCCACCGACCCCAAGAAGGCCGAGAAGGGCACGATCCGCGCCGATTTCGCCGAGAGCATCGACGCCAACGCCGTGCACGGCTCGGACGCGCCCGAGACGGCCGCCGTCGAAGTGGCCTTCTTCTTCCCCGAAATCGACATTCACAGCCGCTGACCGGCAGCGCGCGGCGGCTGCGGCCGGCGCGCGCCCGATACGCGCTACCCGCGACATGGACGAACGCATCAACCTGCTGGGCCTGGATGCCGCAGCCATGGCCGACCTGGTCGGCCAGTGGGGCGGCAAGCCGTTTCGCGCCAAGCAGCTGATGCGCTGGCTGCATCAGCGCGGCGTGGCCGACTTCGAGGCCATGACCGACCTGGCGCGCGATTTCCGCAGCCAGCTTGCCGCGCGCGCAAAGGTGGCCACCCCGCCGGTGATCACCGAGCAGCGTTCGTCCGACGGCACCCGCAAGTGGCTGTTCGACGTGGGGCAAGGCAACGCGATCGAATCGGTGTTCATCCCCGAGGACGACCGCGGCACCTTGTGCATTTCCAGCCAGGCCGGCTGTACCGTGGCCTGCCGCTTCTGCTCGACCGGCCACCAGGGCTTTAACCGCAACCTCGCCACCGCCGAGATCATCGGCCAGCTCTGGCATGCGCGCGACGTGCTGGCCGCCGACCAGGGCTCGGCCCGGCTGCCCGGGCAGGGCGAGGGCGTCGAGGCCGCGCCGGCCAAGCTGATCAGCAACGTCGTCATGATGGGCATGGGCGAGCCCCTGCTCAACTACGACGCCGTGGTGGCGGCGCTGCGCCTGATGCTCGATGACAATGCCTACGGGCTGTCGCGCCGGCGCGTCACCGTCTCCACCTCGGGCGTGGTGCCCATGATGGACCGGCTGGCGCGCGACTGCCCGGTGGCCCTGGCGGTGTCGCTGCATGCGCCCAACGACGCGCTGCGCGACGAGCTGGTCCCGCTGAACAAAAAATATCCGCTGGCCGAGCTGCTGGCGGCTTGCAACCGCTACCTGGAACACGCCCCGCGCGACTTCATCACCTTCGAATACGTGATGCTCGACGGCGTGAACGACAGCGACGCGCATGCGCGCGAACTGGTGCGCATCGCGCGCCAGGTGCGCTGCAAGATCAACCTGATTCCCTTCAATCCCTTCCCCGAGTCCGGCTTGCTGCGCTCGCCGGCCGCGCGGGTCAAGGGTTTCGCCCAGCGCCTGATGGACGCCGACGTGCTGACCACCGTGCGCAAGACGCGCGGCGACGACATCGAGGCGGCCTGCGGGCAGCTGGCCGGCGACGTGAAAGACCGCACGCGCATCAAGGAGCGCCTGGCCGCCCAGCGCGCGGCCATTCCCATCAAGGAGCTGCGCGCATGAAGCAGGACGACGGCTTGTCCGTATCGGCCCAGGACAGCCCGCTGGCGGCGGCGGCCACCGCCTCGGTGGGCCCGGCGCTGCGCGCCCTGCGCCAGGCCAAGGGGCTGTCGCTGGACGAAGTCTCCAGCCGGCTCAAGTTCTCCGCGCGCCAGATCGAAGCCCTCGAGCAGGAGCGCTGGCAGGACCTGCCCGGCGGCATTTCCCTGCGCGGGCTGGTGCGCAACTATGCCCGGCTGCTGGGCGCCGATCCCCAGGCGCTGATCGCGGCCATCGAGCCGCACGTCGCGCGCAGCAGCCAGGCCCGGCTGGCCGGCTCCATCGGCGATACCGGCCACCCGGCGCCGGCCGATACCCGCGGCGGGCCCGGCTCGGGCTTCTGGCTCGTGCTGGGGCTGCTCGTGGCCGCGGGCCTGGTGGCCGTGGCGTTCTGGCAAGGCTGGCTCCCCACCGGCTGGCTGTCTTCCTTCGACTGGTTCACGCGGCCGTCTTCCGGCGGTTGAACTCCGATGCTAGATACCGAAAAGCCCTGCAGCAATCCACAGCCCGCGCCCGTGGGCCCCGCTCCCAAGCGCAAGACCCGCGCCGTGGCGGTCCGCTGGGGGCAGCGGGTCGTCACCATCGGCGGCCAGGCGCCGGTGGTGGTGCAGTCCATGACCAATACCGACACGGCCCAGCCCATCGAGACGGCCATCCAGGTCAAGGAACTGGCCCAGGCCGGCTCCGAGATGGTGCGCATCACCGTCAATACGCCCGAAGCCGCCCGCGAGGTGCCGGCCATCCGCGAGCAGCTCGACCGCATGGGCCTGGACGTGCCGCTGGTCGGCGATTTCCACTACAACGGCCACAAGCTGCTGACCGAGTTCCCCGAATGCGCCCAGGCGCTGTCCAAGTACCGCATCAACCCCGGCAACATGGGCGGGGGCAAGAAGCGCGACGATAATTTCGCCCAGATGATCGAGGTGGCCTGCCGCCACGACAAGCCCGTGCGCATCGGCGTGAACTGGGGCAGCCTCGATCACGAGCTGATGGCGCGCATGATGGACGAGAACAGCCGCCGCGCCGCGCCCTGGACGGCCCAGGCCGTCATGCGCGACGCCCTGGTGGTCTCGGCCATCAGCAACGCCCGGCGCGCCGAGGAGCTGGGCCTGCGCGGCGACGCCATCGTGCTCTCTTGCAAGGTCAGCCACGTGCAGGACCTCATCGCCGTGTACCGGGATCTGTCGGCGCGCTGCGATTATCCGCTGCACCTGGGACTGACCGAGGCCGGCATGGGCAGCAAGGGCATCGTGGCCTCCACCGCCGCGCTGGCGGTGCTGCTGCAGGAAGGCATCGGCGACACCATCCGCATCTCGCTCACGCCCGAGCCGGGCGGGGACCGCACGCGCGAGGTGGTGGTGGCGCAGGAGATCCTGCAGACCATGGGCCTGCGCGCCTTCACGCCCATGGTGGTGGCCTGCCCGGGCTGCGGGCGCACCAGCAGCACCTTCTTCCAGGAGCTGGCCGACAGCATCCAGTCCTACCTGCGGCGCCAGATGCCCATCTGGCGCGAGCAGTATCCCGGCGTGGAAACCATGAACGTGGCCGTGATGGGCTGCGTGGTCAACGGCCCGGGCGAAAGCCGGCATGCCGACATCGGCATCAGCCTGCCCGGCACGGGCGAGGTGCCTTCGGCGCCGGTCTTCATCGACGGCGAGCGCACCGTCACGCTCAAGGGCGATGGCATCGCCGCCGAGTTCCAGGCCATCGTCGAGGACTACGTGGCGCGCCGCTACGGCGCGCCGGCGCAGGCCCGGCCGTAGGCAAATCTCCATAAGCAAGTAAACTGGCCGCCGCGCCGCCGACCGGGCGGCGTTCCAGCCACCAAGACATGACCCAGGCATTCCAGAAACTGGCCGCCATCCGCGGCATGAACGACGTACTTCCCGAGGCGGGCCACCGCTGGGAAGCCTTCGAGGCGCTGATCCGCGATTGGCTGCATTCGTACGGCTATCGCAACATGCGCCCGCCCGTGCTCGAGCATACCCGCCTGTTCACGCGCGGCATCGGCGAGGTCACGGACATCGTCGAAAAAGAGATGTACACCTTCACCGACGCGCTGAACGGCGATTCTCTGACCATGCGGCCCGAGTTCACCGCCGGCATGGTGCGCGCGACCATCGAGCACAACCTGCTCTACGAGCGCCCGCAGCGCGTCTATGCCATGGGGCCGGTGTTTCGCCACGAGCGCCCGCAACGCGGGCGCTATCGCCAGTTCCACCAGATCGACGTCGAGGCACTGGGCTTTGCCGGCCCGGACGTGGACGCCGAGATGATCGTCATGCTGGCGCGGCTGTGGCGCCGGCTGGGGCTGGCCGATATCCGCCTGGAGCTGAACTCGCTAGGCCAGCCCGACGAGCGGGCGGCCCACCGCGCCGCGCTGATCGCCCACCTGGAGCGCCATCGCGACATCCTGGACGAGGACGGCCAGCGCCGGCTCTACAGCAACCCCTTGCGGGTGCTGGACACCAAGAACCCCGCCATGCAGGAGATGGCCGACAGCGCGCCGCGCCTGTCCGACTTCCTGGGCGAGGCCTCGCGCGCCCACCTGCAGGGCGTGTGCGAGCGCCTGGACGACGCTGGCATCGCCTACCGCATGAACCCGCGGCTGGTGCGCGGGCTGGATTACTACAACCTGACCGTCTTCGAATGGGTCACCGACCGCCTGGGGGCGCAGGGCACCGTCTGCGGAGGCGGTCGCTACGATGGGCTGATCGAGCTGCTGGGCGGCAAGCCCGCGCCGGCCGTGGGCTTTGCCATCGGCATGGAACGCCTGCTGGATCTGTGGGGTCAGAGCCAGGCGCCCGAGCCCGTGCCCGAGTGCCAGGTCTACATCGTGCACCAGGGCGAAGCGGCCCAGCGCCGCGCCGCCCGCGTGGCCGAAACCCTGCGCGACGCCGGCCTGTCGGTCATCGTGCACGCCGGCAGCGCCGGCTTCAAATCGCAGTTCAAGCGCGCCGACGCGAGCGGCGCCCGTGCGGCGGTCATCCTGGGCGGCGACGAGCTCGCCTCGGGCAGCGCCGGCGTCAAGTGGCTGCGCGGTGACGCCCAGCAAGGTGAGGCCCAGCAGCAGGTGCCGCTGGACCAATTGGCCGAAGTTTTGCAATCGAAGGTGTAGTGCATGGCATACGATCTCGACGAACAGGAAAAACTCGACTCGCTCAAGGCCTGGTGGAGCCGCTACGGCATCGTGGTCTCGACCGCCTTGCTCGTGGTGATGGCGGTGCTGGCCGGCTGGCAGGGCTGGCGCTGGTACGAGACGCACCGTGCCACGCAGGCCATGGGCTATTTCGAGGCCCTGCAGGAAGCCGCCGGCCAGCAGGGCGACGAGGCGGCCGCCCGCATCAAGGCGGCCAGCCAGACCTTGCGCGACGATTTCGCCAAGACGCCCTATGCGCCGCGCGGCGCCCTGGTGGCGGCCCATGCGCTGCAAGTGCGCGGCGACGTGGTGGGCGCGCGCGAGCAGCTCGAATGGCTGGTGGGCATCAAGGACCCGGCCTTGCGGCCGCTGGCGCGGCTGCGCCTGGCCAGCCTGCTGCTGGACCAGAAGGAATACGACGCCGCCCTGGCGCAGCTCAGCGATGCGCCGCAGGCCTTTGCGGCCCTGTACGCCGATCGCCGCGGCGACGTGCTGGCGGCCCAGGGCAAGCACGAAGAGGCCCTGGCCGCATGGCGCGGCGCCGTCAAGGAAGTGCCGGCCGGCGATCCGCTGGCTTCGGTGCTGCAACTGAAGATCGACGCTCTGGGAGGCGCCTGATGAAATCCGCTCTGCGCATGCTCTGGACCCCTGCCGGCCTGCGTTCGCTGCGTGGCGCGCTGGCCGTCTCGGCCCTGTTGGGCCTGGGCGGCTGCGGCCTGTTCTCCAGCGACGACGGGCGCTACGATCCGGCCGCTCTGACCGACTTCGAGCCCGGCGCTTCGGTCTCCGTCGCCTGGAATGCCTCGATCGGCAGCGGCAGCGGCATCGGCTTTGCCCCCGCCGTGGTCGGCGACGCTGTCTATGCGGCCGCGCCCAACGGCCGGGTCGGCAAGTACGAGCTGCGCACCGGCCGCCAGATATGGCGCGCCGACGTCGACGCCCGGCTGTCGGCCGGCGTGGGCAGCGACGGCGTCACCACGGCGGTGGCCACGCCGCAAGGCGAGGTGATCGCCCTGGACGACCAGGGCCAGGTCAAGTGGCGTTCGCGCGCCACCAGCGAGGTCACCGTGCCGCCCGTGGTGGGCTATGGCGTGGTCATCGTGCGCAGCGGCGACTACCGCATCCAGGCCTTCAACGCCGAGAACGGCGAGCGTCTCTGGAACGTGCAGCGCCCCGGGCCTGCGCTGGCGCTGCGCAGCAGCACGCAGATGATCCTGGCCGAGGGCATGGTGCTCTCGGGCATGCCCGGCGGCAAGCTGCTGGCCATCCAGGCCGCCACCGGCAGCGTGCAATGGGAGGGCACCGTGGCCACGCCGCGCGGCTCCAGCGACCTGGAGCGGGTCACCGACGTGGTCGGCATGCCGCGCGTGGCTGGCCGGCTGCTGTGCGCCGCCTCGTACCAGGGCCGCGTGGCCTGCTTCGACGTGTCGGCGGGCGGGCGCACCCAATGGGCCAAGGACTTCTCCAGCAGCGCCGGACTGGCGCTGGACGACCGTTTCGTCTACGTGCCGGACCAGCACAGCGTGGTCTACGGTTTTGCGCTCGATAGCGGCGGCAACATCTGGCGCCAGGATGCGCTGCGCAACCGCCGCCTGTCCGCCCCGGCCGTGCTGGGCGGCGCCGTGGCCCTGGCCGACTACGACGGCTACGTCCATTTCCTGGCGCGCGAAGACGGCCGCCTGCTTGCCCGCATCTCGGTGGGCGGCGGCGCCATCGTCTCCCCGCCGCAGGCCACTTCGCAAGGCGTGCTGGTGCAGACCGGCCGCGGCGATCTGGCCATGATTTCCGTGAACTGATAGAGAAACCGTGTCCCTCAAGCCTGTCGTCGCCCTGGTGGGCCGGCCCAACGTCGGCAAGTCCACCTTGTTCAACCGCCTGACGCGCTCGCGCGCCGCGCTGGTGGCCGATTTCTCCGGCCTGACGCGCGATCGCCACTATGGCGAGGGCAGGGTGGGCGATAAGCCCTTCATCGTCGTCGATACCGGCGGTTTCGAGCCGGTGGCCAAAAGCGGCATCCTGCTCGAGATGGCCCGCCAGACCCAGCAGGCCATCGCCGAGGCCGACGCCGTGGTGTTCCTGGTCGATGCCCGGGCCGGCGTGAACGCCCACGACCACGAGATCGCCCGGCAGTTGCGCCGCAACAGCCAGCGCGTGCTGCTGGCGGTGAACAAGGCCGAGGGCATGGCCCATACCGCGGCGGTCTCCGAGTTCCACGAGCTGGGCCTGGGGCAGCCGATCGCCATTTCGGCCGCGCATGGCGACGGCGTGGTCGAGCTGATCGAGCGCGCGCTCGAAGGCCTGGGCGAGCCCGAGCCGGCCGCGCCGCAGGACGGCGAGGATGCCGATCCGGGCGACCCCGGCGAAGAGGCGCTGGCCCAGGCCGACGCCGACGAGGCGCAGGCGCCCGAGCCGGTGCCGCACCGGATCAAGCTGGCCATCGTCGGGCGGCCGAACGTGGGCAAGTCCACCTTGATCAATACGCTGCTGGGCGAGGAGCGCGTCATCGCCTTCGACATGCCGGGCACCACGCGCGATGCCATCGAGATCGAGTTCCAGCGCGGCGGCCGGCAGTACACGCTGATCGACACGGCGGGCCTGCGCAAGCGCGGCAAGGTCTTCGAGGCGGTCGAGAAATTCTCCGTCATCAAGACGCTGCAGGCCATCGAGGCCAGCAACGTGGTGCTGCTGATGCTCGATGCCCAGCAGGAAGTGTCCGAGCAGGACGCGCATATCGCCGGCTTCATCCTCGAGACCGGCCGCGCCGTGGTGGTGGGCATCAACAAATGGGACGGCCTGGACGAAGAAAAGCGCGAACGCATCCTGCGCGAGTTCGAGCGCAAGCTGCGCTTTCTGTCCTTCGCGCGCATGCATACGCTCTCGGCGCTCAAGGGCCAGGGCGTGAACGCGCTGCTCAAGTCGGTCGAAGCGGCCCACGCCGCGGCCTTCGCCAAGCTTTCCACGCCCAAGCTGACGCGGGCCCTGCATGCCGCCGTCGAGCAGCAGCAGCCCCCGCGCAAGGGCATCTTCCGTCCCAAGATGCGCTATGCGCACCAGGGCGGGCAGAACCCGCCGCGCATCATCATTCACGGCAGCGCACTCGATGCCATACCGGATTCCTACCGGCGCTACCTGGAGACCCGCATGCGCGAGGTCTTCAAGCTGGCCGGCACGCCGCTGCGCATCGAGTTCAAGTCCTCGCGCAATCCCTACGTCGACGACTGACCGGCCGCGCCGGTCCCTTTGCAAAGGATAAGACCCGATGAGCCGCTATTGGAGCGAGGTTGTCCATGGGCTGACGCCCTATGTGCCGGGCGAGCAGCCCAAGCTGGCCAATCTCGTCAAGCTCAACACCAACGAGCTGCCCTATGGCCCTTCGCCGCGCGTGTTGCAGGCCATCCGCGCGGCCGCGGGCGATGACCTGCGCCTGTACCCCGATCCCGCGGCCGAGGGCCTGCGCGCCGCGATCGGCGCGCAGTGCGGCGTGCCGGCCGACCATGTCTTCGTGGGCAACGGCTCGGACGAGGTGCTGGCGCATGCCTTCATGGCCTTGCTGCGGCACGAGCGGCCGCTCTGGTATCCGGACATCAGCTACAGCTTCTATCCCGTCTATTGCGGGCTGTACGGCATCCAGGGCCGGCAGGTGCCGCTGGACGAGCGCTACCGGATCGACCCGGACAGCTACCTGCCCGGCCCGCAGGGGCAGGCCGGCGCCATCTTCCTGCCCAATCCCAACGCGCCCACCGGACATGCCCTCGCGCGCGCGCAGATCGAGCGCATCGTGGCCAGCAATCCCCAGGCGGTCGTGGTGATCGACGAGGCCTACGTGGATTTCGGCGCCGAGTCGGCCGTGCCGCTGGTGGCGCGCCACGAGAACCTGCTGGTGGTGCAGACCCTGTCCAAGTCGCGCGGGCTGGCCGGCTTGCGCGTGGGGTTCGCCGTGGGGCAGCCGGCGCTGCTGCAGGCGCTGGACCGGGTCAAGAACAGCTTCAACTCCTATCCGCTGGACCGCCTGGCCCTGGCCGGCGCGACCGCGGCCATGCAGGACACCGCTTATTTCGAGGCCACCCGCCAGCGCGTCATCGCCAGCCGCCAAGGGCTGGCGGCGGGCCTGGGCGAGCGCGGCTTCGAGGTCCTGCCTTCGCAGGCCAATTTTGTCTTCGCGCGCCATCCGGACCGCGATGCCGCGCAGATTGCCGCGGCGCTGCGCGAGCGCGGCATTATCGTGCGCCATTTCGCCAAGCCGCGCATCGATCAGTTCCTGCGCATCACCGTGGGCACGGACGAGCAGTGCGACGCGCTGCTGGCGGCGCTGGATCAGATCCTGGGGCGCTGATCCTTTCCGTCCGGCCGGCGGGCCGCAGCGGCGGGCGGGCAGGGCGCGGGCGGACGGGCGGGCCCGCGGCGGCTGCTATGCTTGGCGCGGCGGCCGGTCCCGGCGGCGCCAGCCATGTGTCGATTACCGTGAAAACAAAAAGCGCGATCCTACGCAGCGCGGTCCTGGCCCTGGCCGCCGTGCTGGTTTCCTGGGCGGTGGTCCTGTGGCAGTCCCGGCCGCCGCCGGGGCCGGACCGGGCCGCCGTGCGCGTGACCCTCGAACTGGGCGCCGCGGGCGACGACATCGTCAATCGTTCGGGCCTGCCGATACGCCGCAGCCAGGCCGGCGAGGCCTTGCTCTACGACGCCAGCCCTGGCCAGCTGGGTACGCCGGTGGTGCCCGTCATCGAGCATCGCGGCCGGCGCGTGGCGCTGCCGCCGGCCGGATCCCTGCTGTTCTACGACAGCCTGGCCGGCGACGAAGGCGTGCAGGAGGTCAACATCCAGTTCGCCGTGCCGGCAGACGATCGCGACACCGCGGAAATAAACGGAACCGGGACCGGGCAGGCCGCAAGCGAAGGTCAGGCTCAGCGCCGCCACGCGCTCGCGCTGCGCCGGACCGTCGGACAGGTCCAGCAGGCGCTGCGCGAGCAGGGCTGGCAGCGCTATATCCCCTTGTCCAGCCCGCGCGTGGCCGGCCGTGACAGCTACGACCTGCCTGGCTCGTGGCAGGCCGGACAGGTGCAGGACTCCGACACCGGCTACCTGCCCGAGCCGCAGGACTGGCTGGCGCTGCGGCATACGCCCACCTGGATCTGGTACCTGGATGGCGCGTTCCTGCGCCTGTCCTACTATCGGGGCGATGCCGCGCAGGGCCAGGCCGCGGCGCTGCGCGCCAGCGTACAGGGCGAGCGCGCCGTCCTGCGGGCCCATGCGCCCGCGGGCGCGGGCGGCTGGGAGGCCGCGCGCAACGCCTACGCGCAGGCCATGCCCGGCCTGCTCGCGCAGCGGCACGCGGCCGAGTCGCGCGCCCGCGCGGCCGGCGTGGCCGTCATGCAGGACTGGATCGACCCGCCCGTGGCGGGCATCGAAGTGCCGCGCCGCTGAACCGCCCCGTGCCTGCCGACGGGGTGTCGCCGGAAAGCGCGCGCTCGCGCAAAACCGGGGAACGATGGCGGCGCGCGCCGGTCCGACAGCAACGCCTTGCCGGCCATTGCGCTTTACCCGCCCGGCGTCAGGGCCATGCTGGCGAACCCCGGGAAAACCCTGTAGAGTGCCGGTATCAGTACCACCATCTCAAAACAACACAATGGAGCCTGCCAATGAGCAATAAAGGGCAAACGCTGCAAGACCCGTTCCTCAATACGCTACGCAAAGAACACGTCCCCGTTTCCATCTACCTGGTCAATGGGATTAAACTCCAAGGGCAAATCGAATCTTTCGACCAATACGTGGTGCTGTTGCGCAATACCGTGACCCAGATGGTCTACAAGCACGCCATCTCCACCGTCGTGCCGGCCCGCGCCGTCAATTTCCAGGTGGACGTTCCTGCTGAATAGTCTTTATCTTCCAGTCGTTTCACGGGTCTTTCCCGCAGTATCCTTCGCCCGCCGCGCGTCTTGCGCAGGCGGGCGTTTTCGCTGGGCGCCCGGCACGGAGGCGCCATGCGCGCATTGATCATCAGCGTGGACCTGGGCAACCCGGATTTCCACGCGCATTCCGAAGAATTCGCCATGCTGGCCGAAGGGGCGGGCGCGCAGATCGTCGCACGCCTGACGGTGCGCCGCGCGCGGCCCGACGCGGCCTACTTCATCGGCACCGGCAAGCTCGAGGAGGCCATGGTCCTGAGCCAGTCCGAGGGCGCCGACATCGTGCTGTTCGACCAGGCGCTCTCGCCCGCGCAGCAGCGCAACCTCGAGCGCAAGATCAACCTGCGGGTGGTCGACCGCGTGGCCCTGATCCTGGACATCTTTGCGCTGCGCGCCAAGAGCCACGAGGGCAAGCTGCAGGTCGAGCTGGCCCAGCTGCAGCACCTGTCCACGCGCCTGACGCGCCTGTGGACCCACCTGGAGCGCCAGCGCGGCGGCATCGGCATGCGCGGCCCGGGCGAGTCGCAGCTCGAAATGGACCGGCGCATGATCGGCGCCAAGGTGCGCGTGCTGCGCGAGCGCCTGGCCAAGGTCGAGCGCCAGCGCCAGACCCAGCGCCGGGCCCGCGAGCGCGGCGGCAATCTCTCGGTCTCGCTGGTGGGCTATACCAATGCCGGCAAATCCACGCTTTTTAACGCGCTGACGCGCGCCGGCGCCTATGCGGCCGACCAGCTGTTCGCCACCCTGGACACCACCACGCGCCGCATCTGGATCGAAGGGGCGGGGCAGGTCACGCTGTCCGATACCGTGGGCTTCATCCGCGACCTGCCCACCACGCTGATCGCGGCCTTTCGCGCCACGCTGGAGGAAACGGTGCACGCTGACCTGCTGCTGCACGTGGTCGATGCGGCCAGCCCGCAGCGCGACGAGCAGATCGCCGAAGTGGACAAGGTGCTGGTGGAAATCGGCGCGGCCGACATCCCCCGTATCCTGGTCTACAACAAAATAGACAAAGCCGGGCTCGCCCCGCGGGTGGACCAGGACTCACATGGTACGATTGCGCGGATATTCGTAAGCGCCACCGAGCGCGCCGGCCTGGATGCGTTGCGCGGGGCAATTGCACAGGTTGGCCCACCCGCAGGAAACAATGCGTCTAATATCCAAACTGTTCAACCTGAATGACCCGGGCTGGGGCCGTAACAACAATGGCTCCCAACCGCCGCGGCGTCCCCAGAAAAACGATGGTCCGCCCGACCTGGACGAGGTCTGGCGCGATTTCAACAATCGCCTGAACGGACTGTTCGGCCGCAAGAATCGCGGCGGCGGCAACGCCGGCAACAACGGCGGCGGCTTTACCCCGTCGCCGCGCGGCACGCGCATCGGCGTGGGCCTGATCGCCCTGATCGCATTGGGCGTGTGGCTGGCCAGCGGCTTTTTCATCGTGCAGGAAGGGCAGGTGGCCGTGGTCACCCAGTTCGGCAAGTACAAGACCACGGCGCCGCCGGGCTTCCAGTGGCGCATGCCGTATCCCATCCAGAGCCACGAGGCGGTCAACGTCTCGCAGCTGCGCACCTTCGAGGTCGGTTTCCGCGGCAGCTCGCGCAACAAGGTCATGCCCGAGTCGCTCATGCTGACCACCGACGAGAACATCGTGGACATGCAGTTCGTGGTGCAGTATCGCCTCAGTCCCGACGGCGCGCCGGACTACCTCTTTAACATGCGCGACCCCGATGAATCGGTGCGCCAGGCGGCCGAGACCGCCATGCGCGAGATCGTGGGCAAGCAGCGCATGGATTTCGTGCTGTACGAAGGCCGTACGCAGGTGGCAATCGAGGTGCAGGACCTGATGCAGCAGATCCTGGACCGCTACCAGACCGGCATCCAGGTCAGCACCGTGGCCATCCAGAACGTGCAGCCGCCCGAGCAGGTGCAGGCGGCCTTCGACGATGCCGTGCGGGCCGGCCAGGACCGCGAGCGCCAGATCAACGAAGGCCAGGCCTACGCCAACCAGGTCGTGCCGCTGGCGCGCGGCCAGGCTTCGCGCATGCTCGAGCAGGCCGAAGGCTACAGCGCCAAGGTGCTGGGCGATGCGCAGGGCGATGCCGCGCGCTTCATCAGCATCCTGGCCGAATACCAGAAGGCGCCCGCGGTCATGCGCGAGCGCATGTACCTGGAGACCATGCAGCAGGTGTTCCAGAACGCCAGCAAGGTCATGGTCGACACGCAGAACAACAACAACATGATCTACCTCCCGCTGGACAAGATCATCGAGCAGA
Source organism: Orrella sp. JC864 (assembly GCF_037026685.1). NCBI lineage: Bacteria > Pseudomonadati > Pseudomonadota > Betaproteobacteria > Burkholderiales > Alcaligenaceae > Orrella > Orrella sp. JC864. The sequence goes on from NZ_JBANET010000006.1 coordinate 96,060, forward strand.
CGGCCAGGGACGGCAACAAGCCGGCCGCCGGCTCGCCGCCCCCGGGGCCCTCGAGCCTGCCGGGCGCCAGCCAGCCCAGCGTGCCCGCCGCACCGCGCCCGACCGCGGGCCAGGCGGCGGCCAACACCCTGACGCGCGATCGCGCGTCGCGCTAAGGAGGAACGATCATGCAACGCCTCGTACCTATCATGGTCGGCCTGCTCATCGTGCTGGCCGCCCTGTCCTCGTGCATGTTCATCGTGCGCGAGCGCGACTACGCCCTGGTCTTCGCCCTGGGGGAAGTGCGCAACGTCATCAGCGAACCGGGCCTGTATTTCAAGGCGCCGCCGCCCTTCCAGAACGTGGTGCTGCTGGACAAGCGCATCCAGACCATCGAGTCGCCCGACGCCGAGCGCATCCAGACTTCCGAGAAGAAGAACCTGCTGATCGACTCCTACGTCAAGTGGCGCATCGCCGACCCGCGCCAGTACTACGTCACGTTCGGCGGCAACGAGCGCGCCACCCAGGAACGCCTGCAGGCGCAGATCCGCGACGCGCTGAACGCCTCGGTCAACGTGCGCACCGTCAGCGACGTGATCTCGGCGCAGCGCGACAAGATCATGGCCGAGATCCTCACCAACGTGGCGCGCCGGGCCGAGCCCCTGGGCGTGCAGGTGGTCGACGTGCGGCTCAAGCGCATCGAGTTCGCGCCGGAGATCTCCGAGTCGGTCTATCGCCGCATGGAAGCCGAGCGTACCCGGGTGGCCAACGAGCTGCGCTCGATCGGCGCGGCCGAAAGCGAGAAGATCCGCGCCGAGGCCGACCGCCAGCGCGAGGAAATCGTCGCCGAGGCCTATGCCAAGGCGCAGGCCATCATGGGCGAGGGCGATGCCCGCGCCAGCGCCATCTATGCCGACGCGTTCGGCCGCGATCCGCAGTTCTACAGCTTCTACAAGAGCCTGGAGGGCTACCGCGCGGCCTTCTCCGATTCGGGCGATGTGCTGGTGGTCGATCCCTCGTCCGAGTTCTTCCGCTTCATGAAGTCCGCCAACGGCGCGGGCGCGCCGGCGCAATAGCGGGCCCGGCCGGCAAGGGTGCCGCGGCCGGCGCCGGCGGGCACTGGCGCCTGCCGGCAAAACGGGTACAATACGCCGTAAGCTAGAAAACATTCCCAAGCGGCTTGGGGCTTACGCCCCAAGCCGCTTTTTCGTCTGGGCGGCGCAAATGCATCGTCCGGCCGAATCCTCCAGTGTTCAAGATACGTTTTCGTTTTTCGGGCAAATTCAATCAATGATGGGTAACTGGCTGCTGCCGGAGAGCCTGGCCGACATCCTTCCGGCCGAGGCCCGGCGCATCGAGGAACTGCGCCGCAGCCTGCTCGATCTGTACCGCACCTACGGTTTCGAGCTGGTGGCGCCCCCCTTGGTGGAATACATCGATTCCCTGCTTTCGGGCACGGGCACCGATCTGAACCTGCACACCTGCAAGCTGGTGGACCAGCTTTCGGGGCGGACACTGGGCGTGCGGGCCGACATGACGCCCCAGGTCACCCGCATCGACGCGCACCTGCTCAATCGCGCCGGCGTCACGCGCCTGTGCTACTGCGGCCCGGTGCTGCATGCCCGGCCGGCCGGCCTGCTCTCGAGCCGCGAGCTGCTGCAGATCGGCGCCGAGCTCTACGGGCATGCCGGGGTCGAAGCCGACCTGCAGATCCTGCAGCTGGCGCTCGAGAGCGTGCGCCTGGCCGGCGTGCGCACGCCCCGGCTGGACCTGTGCCATCCCGGGCTGGTGCGGGCCATCCTGGATGCCGACCCGGCCGCCGCCGGCCATGCCGACGCCATCTACGCCGCCCTGGGCGAAAAGAACGTACCCGGGCTGATGCAACTGTCGGCCACGGTCCAGGGCGTGCGGCCCGATACCTGGGCGGCGCTGCGCCGCCTGCCCGAGCTGTACGGCGGCGCCGAGGTGCTGGCGCAGGCGCGCCAGGCGCTGCCCGGCCTGCCGGGCGTGACCGCGGCCCTGGATGCGCTGGCCACCGTGCTCGATGCGCTGCAGGACGTCGACGCCAGCGTGGACCTGGCCGATGTGCAGGGAGGCTATGCCTATCACTCCGGCGTGACCTTCGCGATCTACGCCGAAGGCTGGCATGACGCGCTGGTGCGCGGCGGGCGCTACGACGACGTCAGCCGCGCCTTCGGCCGGGCGCGCCCGGCCACGGGCTTTAGCATGGACCTGCGCAAGCTGGCCGCGGGCCTGCCGCCGGCCGAGCCCTCCCGCGCGGTGCGCGCCCCCTGGGGGCGCGAGCCCGCGCTGGTGCTGGCCGTGCAGCAGCTGCGCGCCGGCGGCGAGGTCGTGGTGCAGGCGCTGCCCGGCCACGAGCAAGACCAGGACGAATTCGTCTGCGATCGCGAGCTCGTGCTGCAAGACGGCGTCTGGACGCTGCGGGCGCTATAGATGGATCAATGGGGCCCAGTGCGCCGGGCGGTAGGCGGCGCGGGCGATGCGAGTTTTCAGGAATAACTTTTCATTCGTTGGCGACAATGAGCAAGAACGTTGTGGTGATAGGCACCCAGTGGGGTGACGAAGGCAAGGGCAAGATCGTGGACTGGCTGGCCGAATCGGCCCAGGGCGTGGTCCGCTTCCAGGGCGGGCACAATGCCGGCCATACGCTGTGGATCAACGGCCAGAAGACCATCCTGCGCCTGATCCCCTCGGGCATCATGCATCCGGGGGTGACCTGCTACATCGGCAATGGCGTGGTGCTTTCGCCCGAGGCCCTGCTCAAGGAGATCTCCGAGCTGGAGGCCGCCGGCCTGGACGTGCGCTCGCGCCTGCAGGTCTCCGAGGCCTGCCCGCTGATCCTGCCTTATCACGTGGCCATCGACCAGGCGCGCGAGGCGCGGCGCGGCGAAAGCAAGATCGGCACCACGGGCCGCGGCATCGGCCCGGCCTACGAGGACAAGGTGGCCCGCCGCGCGCTGCGCGTGCAGGACCTGTTCGATCCCAAGGCCTTCGACGAAAAGCTCGCCGAGGTGCTGGACTACCACAATTTCGTGCTGACCCAGTACCTGGGCGCCCCGGCCGTGGCCGCCGCCCAGGTGCGCGACCAGGCCATGGCGCTGGCGCCGGCCCTGGCGCCCATGGTCAACGACATCTCCAACAACCTGTACGCCGCGCAGCAGGCCGGCCACAAGCTGCTGTTCGAAGGCGCCCAGGGCGCCTTGCTGGACGTGGACCACGGCACCTATCCCTACGTCACCAGCAGCAACTGCGTGGCGGGCGCGGCCGCGGCCGGCGCCGGGGTGGGGCCGCAATCCCTGCATCACATCCTGGGCATCACCAAGGCCTATGCCACCCGGGTGGGCTCGGGCCCGTTCCCCACAGAACTGTTCGACGACGTGGGCGCGCGCCTGGCCACGGTAGGCAAGGAGTTCGGCTCGGTCACCGGCCGGCCGCGCCGCTGCGGCTGGTTCGACGGGGCGGCGCTCAAGCGCTCGGTACGCCTGAACGGCATTTCGGGGCTGTGCATCACCAAGCTGGACGTGCTGGACGGGCTGGACACGATCCAGCTGGGCGTGGGCTACCGCATGGACGGCCAGTTCCACGACACGCTGCCTTACGGCGCGGCGGCGGTGGGCCGGGTCGAACCCGTGCTCGAAGAGCTGCCCGGCTGGAGCGAATCGACCGTGGGCATCACCGAGTACGACAAGCTGCCGGCCAACGCGCGCCGCTACCTCGAGCGCATGTCCGAGACCTGCGGCGTGCCCATCGACATGGTTTCGACGGGCCCGGACCGCAACGAGACCATCCTGTTGCGCCATCCCTTCAAGGGCTGAGCGGGAGGGCGCGCCATGAACCTGCCACCGAGCACCGACCGCGATCTCTGGGTCGGCTGGGACCAATACCATCGCCTGATCGAGACGCTGGGCCTGAACATCTACCAGTCGGGCTGGCGTTTCGACCAGATCGTCTGCCTGGCGCGCGGCGGCGTGCGGGTGGGCGACGTGCTCTCGCGCATCTACGACGTGCCCCTGGGCATCCTGGCCACCAGCAGCTATCGCGAGGCGGCCGGCACGGTGCAGGGCACCCTGGACATCGCCCAGTTCATCACCATCACGCGCGGCACCCTGGCCGGCCGGGTGTTGCTGGTGGACGACATGGTCGATACCGGCCTGACCTTCAGCCGGGTGCGCGATCACCTGCGCAAGCAGTTTCCCGGCATCACCGAACTCAAGAGCGCGGTGCTGTGGTGGAAAGGGCATTCCCAGGCGGTTCCCGACTATTACGTCGAGAAGCTGGAAACCAATCCGTGGATACACCAGCCTTTCGAGGAATACGACAGCCTGCGCCCGGACCAGCTCGAAGCCTGGATGCGCAAGGGGCGCCGCGATTGATTTTTCTGGATTTTTGGCAATAACATGCTAGAATCTACAGTTACCTGGAACTTTTGACGCGCATACCATTCATGCCTATTGTCCGACTGAAAGAAAACGAGCCGTTTGAAGCCGCCCTGCGGCGCTTTAAGCGCACCATCGAAAAGACCGGCCTGCTGACCGAGCTGCGTTCGCGCGAGTTCTACGAGAAGCCCACCGCCGAGCGCAAGCGCAAAGCTGCCGCCGCGGTCAAGCGTCACTACAAGCGTATCCGTAGCCAACAGCTGCCTCCGCGTCTGTATTGATTCCTGGGTGGTCAGGAATTGATTCCTGATTCATTCATCCAGGAGCTGCTCGCCCGTGTCGACATCGCTGAAGTCGTAGGGCGCTACGTCCAGTTGCGCAAGGGCGGGGCCAATCTGCTCGGCCTTTGCCCCTTCCACAACGAAAAATCCCCGTCCTTCACCGTCAGTCCCACCAAGCAGTTCTATCACTGCTTCGGTTGCGGCGCGCACGGCAGCGCCATCACCTTCCTGATGGAGCATACGGGGGCCAGTTTCCCCGAGGCAGTCCGTTCGCTGGCCGGCGGCGTGGGCCTGACCGTGCCCGACGAGGATCGCAGTCCACGCCAACGGGCGCAGGACGCGCGCCGCCGCGAGGAAATCTCCCGCCACGGCCAGGTGCTGGAAACCGCGCTGGCCCACTATCGCAAGCAATTGCGCCAGTCGCCGGCTGCGATCCGCTATCTGCAGCAGCGCGGCCTGACGGGCGACGTGGCGGCGCGTTTCGGCCTGGGCTGGGCCGACGCCGACCGGCAGGGCCTGGCCAAGGTCTTCCCGCGCTACGACGACCCGCTGCTGGTCGAGGCCGGGCTGGTGATCGAATCCGAGGACGGCCGGCGCTACGACCGTTTCCGCGAGCGCGTGATGTTTCCCATCCGCAACGCGCGCGGGCAGCTGATCGGCTTTGGCGGGCGGATCATCGGCAAGGGCGAGCCCAAGTACCTGAACTCCCCCGAGACCCCGCTGTTTTCCAAGGGCAACGAGCTCTATGGCCTGTGGGAAGGGCGCCTGGCCGTGCGCAGCGAAGGCCAGGTCGTGGTGGTCGAGGGCTATATGGACGTGGTCGGCCTGGCCCAGCAAGGGGTGGGCAATGCGGTGGCCACGCTGGGCACGGCGACCACCAGCACGCACGTCCAGAAGCTGCTGCGCGCCAGCGACCGCATCGTCTTCAGCTTCGATGGCGACAGCGCCGGGCGCCGGGCGGCCTGGCGGGCCTTGCAGGCCTGCCTGCCGCTGTTGCGCGACGACATTTCCATCCGTTTCCTTTTTCTGCCTGCCGAGCACGACCCGGACTCCTATGTGCGCGAATTCGGCGCCGAGGCTTTCAAGGCGCGCCTGGACGAGGCGGTGGCCCTGTCGCGCTTCCTGCTGGACGAGCTGGCCTCGCGCCATGACCTGTCCGAGGTGGAAGGCCGGGCGGCCTGCGTGCACGAGGCCAAGCCGTTGCTGGCCGCGGTGCCCGAGGGCAGCCTGCGGCTGCAGTTGCAGCATGCGCTGGCGCGCCAGGTACAGCTTACCCCCGAAGAGCTGGCCGGACTGCTGGCAGCCGCGCCCGAGCCCGCTCCGGTCTCCAAGGCGGCCCGCCCGCCCGAGCCCGGCGCGCAGCCTTGGCAGGGCGAGGCGCCGGCCCCCGAGGAGATGGACCTGAACTGGCAGCCCGCGCACGAGCCGGATGAGCCCGTCTACGAGCCCAGGCCGGGCGGGTGGCGCCGGGACGCAGGCGCCGGGCGCAAGTTCAAGCGCCAGGACCGCGGCGAACGCGCCGCAGGGGCCGAGCCGCCCAGGGGGCGCCGGCCGGTGACGCCGCTGGCCAAGCGCCTGCTGCGCCTGCTGCTCTCGCATCCGGAGCTGGTGGACGAAATGGGCGAGCAGCAGCTTGAAGTCCTGGATCGCGGCCCCCATCTGTCCTTGGTAAGGGAGTTGATCCTGCTTGCCCAGCGCAGCGGGGCGCGCCATCTGGGCGCGCTGCTGCAGGCGGCCGAGCCCGATTCGGACCTGCAGCTGGTGCTGCAGCAGGCCTTGGCCGACGTCATGGCCCAGGAAGAACTGCCGCATCCGCAGAAGGAGTGGGAAGACGCGCTGCGGCGTATCGAACTCGATGCCTTGCGCGCAGAGCAGTCGGCGCTGGTCGAGCAGGGCCTGGAAGACGCGGCGGCCCGGGCGCAATACCTCGAATTGTCACAACGCATTACGGTGCTGAGCCGGGCTGCCGGACAGTAAGGAATGCGGTACACTTAAGGGTTTTCGAGCAGCAGTGCAAACACAGCCGTGCAAGCCGTACAAGGAAGGCTGGCGGGCAGACTGGCAGGCCGGGACCGGCCAGGCCGCCCGGGGCGGGTGAACGCCTGGATCGCATCGGGGTCTAATCCCCGGAAGGCCTGCGGTCCGGCCGCTGTCGCGCGGATGCGCGCCCCTTGATGTCCGGCCCGGTTTTTCCGGCTGAAAACGTTCCCGCTGCAGCACGGAAGCTGTTTTACGGTCCGTCCGTGTTGCACGGATGGCACTCAATAGTTAATGTGGCTGTTATACCAGTCACGGAAGCGACCATGACCCAATCCAACGGCAAGAAATCCCCCGCAAGCTCCACGCTCGAACAGGCGACGTCCGAGGCGGTCGTCAAGCCCGTGCGCGCCACCTCGCGTGCGGCGGAAAAGCCTGCCGCCAAGGCCTCGGTAAAGGTTGCGGCCAAGCCCGCCGCCAAGAAGGCGGCCGCCAAGGCCGAACCCAAGGCGCCCGCCAAGACGGCCAAGGCCGCCGGCAAGACCGCGGCCAAGCCGGCCGGCAAGCCCGGCCGCCCCAAGTCCGCCGCCCTTGACGACGACGCCGCCGAGGACCGCCTGACCGAGATGGTCACGCGCCCGTCGGGCACCGGCCGCCGCCCCGGGCGCCCCTCCAAGAACGCCAACAACGATGCCGACTTCGACGATGGCGGCGATCACGACGGCGAAGGCGAGGTCGTGCCGGACTTCAAGCCCCCCAAGCGCGGCAAGCGCGGCAAGGCCGATCCCAAGGACCTGATCGCCCGCGGCCCCGTCTCGCCCGAGGAATACGAAGCGCGCCGCAACCGGCTCAAGCAGCTGATCAAGCTGGGCAAGGACCGCGGCTATCTCACCTATGGCGAGATCAACGATCATCTGCCCGACGACCTGGTCGATGCCGAGGCCATCGACGGCATCATCAGCACCTTCAGCGACATGGGCATCTCGGTCTATGACCAGGCGCCCGATGCCGAAACGCTGCTGATGAGCGAGAACGCGCCCGTGGCCGCCAACGACGACGACGTCGAGGACGAGGCCGAGGCCGCGCTGACCACCGTGGATTCCGACTTCGGCCGCACCACCGACCCGGTGCGCATGTACATGCGCGAAATGGGTTCGGTCGAACTGCTCACGCGCGAAGGCGAGATCGAGATCGCCAAGCGCATCGAGGACGGCCTCAAGCACATGGTCATGGCCATCTCGGCCTGCCCGACCACCATCAACGAGATCATCGCCCACATCAGCCGCGTGCGCGACGGCTCGGCGCAGATCGACGAGGTGGTCGATGGCCTGGTCGATCCCGAGGACGGCGAGGAGTACGCCGGCGCCGGCGTGGCCGACGATTCGGACGACGACGGCCCGGCCGGTGGCATGAGCAGCCGCCAGCTCGAGGACCTGCGCGTCAAGGCTCTGAAGAAGTTCGACGAGGTCAGCAAGTGGTTCGACGCCATGCGCAAGGCCTATGAGCGCGATGGCTACAAGTCGCCCGCCTATGTGCAGGCCCAGGAAGCCATCCAGAACGAACTGATGGGCATCCGCTTTACCGCCAAGATGGTCGAGCGGCTGGCCGACACGCTGCGCAGCCAGGTCGAGGAGGTGCGCCAGCTCGAGCGCGCGGTGCTGCACACCTGCGTGGACCGCGCCGGCATGCCCCGCAGCCATTTCATCAAGGTCTTCCCGGGCCGCGAAACCGACATGAACTGGGTCCAGGAAGAAGTGGCCGCCGGTCACGAGTATTCCGCCACCCTCGAGCGCCACGTCCCGGCCGTGCACGAGCTGCAGCAAAAGCTGATCGACCTGCAGGCCCGCGTGGTGCTGCCCCTCAAGGACCTCAAGGAAGTCAACAAGCGCATGGCCACCGGCGAGGCCAAGGCCCGCAAGGCCAAGCGCGAGATGACCGAGGCCAACCTGCGCCTGGTGATCTCCATCGCCAAGAAATACACCAACCGCGGGCTGCAGTTCCTGGACCTGATCCAGGAGGGCAACATCGGCCTGATGAAGGCGGTGGACAAGTTCGAATACCGGCGCGGCTACAAGTTCTCTACCTATGCCACGTGGTGGATCCGGCAGGCCATCACACGCTCGATCGCCGACCAGGCGCGCACCATCCGCATCCCGGTGCACATGATCGAGACCATCAACAAGATGAACCGCATCAGCCGGCAGATCCTGCAGGAAACCGGCGCCGAGCCCGATCCGGCGACCCTGGCCGCCAAGATGGACATGCCCGAGGACAAGATCCGCAAGATCCTGAAGATCGCCAAGGAGCCGATCTCCATGGAGACGCCCATCGGCGACGACGACGATTCGCACCTGGGCGACTTCATCGAGGATACCGCCACCCTGGCGCCCTCGGACGCGGCGCTGCATGGCTCCATGCGCGACGTGGTCAAGGAGGTGCTGGATTCGCTGACCCCGCGCGAAGCCAAGGTGCTGCGCATGCGTTTCGGCATCGAGATGAGCACCGACCAGACGCTGGAAGAGGTGGGCAAGCAGTTCGACGTCACCCGCGAGCGCATCCGCCAGATCGAAGCCAAGGCGCTGCGCAAGCTGCGCCACCCCAGCCGGGCCGACAAGCTCAAGAGTTTCCTGGAAGGCCAGTAAAGCCTTTCCAAACGGGCCTCTAGCTCATGCCTGGTTAGAGCAGCGGACTCATAATCCGTTGGTGCCGAGTTCGACTCTCGGGGGGCCTACCAATATTGGCGCGGGTTTGCGTGTGATGACGCAGCCCGCGCTTTCTTTTTGGTGGGGGATTTTTCGACAGCTTTTGCTTTTCTTTTCTGGGCCCGCGGGGCGTGCGGCAGGCTTGGCCATGCCGCTGGCCTGATTCCCACGTCAACCCCCTTCCTTGTTCCCATCGCCAGGACGACACCGGGCCTGGCGGCGATGCCGGCCTGATCGCGCTGCCGAACAAGCGCCGCTCGCTGCTCAAGCTGGGCATGGGCGCCTGGCTGGCGCCCGGCCTGGGCGCCACGGGGCTGCTGGCCGGCTGGGGCAGCAGCGACGACGATGAGGCCGCCGCGCCGCCGCAGCCGGAGCAGCCCCAGCCCGAACCGGGGCAGCCCGGCCAGGACGAAGGCCTGGTGTCCAGCTTCGGGCTGGCGGTGCTGCCCGACACCCAGTTCTACGCGCGTTATGCCTTCGCCGAGGCCGGCAACCAGTTCGACCGCCTCTATGGCAGCGAGCCTTTCCTGGCCCAGACGCAGTGGCTCGCCGCGCAGGCCCCCGCACTGAAGATCCCTTTTGTCATCCATGTCGGCGACGTGGTCGACCAGGCCGGCAGGCCGCAGCAGTGGGAGGTCGCCGACGAGGCGATGAAGGTGCTGGAAGACGCCGGCCTGCCGTACTCGATCCTGGCCGGCAACCACGACGTGCTGGCGCCGGTTGGCTACGATTCCGATCCGGTCAACGGCACGGACGCCGACCGCGACGGCGTCAGCCCGCTGCAAACCCCTTACGGCCTGATGCTGTGGGACCGCCTGATCCGCGACAACCACCAGATCTTCATGACGCTGAACGGGCATTTCCACGGCTCGGCGCGCCTGACCAAGCTCAACGACTTCGGCCATGCCGTCGAGCAGATGGTGGTGGACTACCAGATGGCCTACCAGGGCGGCAACGGCCTGATGCGCTTCTATGAATTCGACCTGAGCAACAACCGCATCCGTGCCTTGTCGTTTTCCCCCTGGGTGCCGCAAAAGCCGGCCGAAACCCTCAATGAGTTCGACCAGGCCATGCTGACCTCGCCGAACGACCAGTTCGAGATCGAAATGGACTTCGCCAGCCGGTTCGCCGGCTTCAATCCCGGGTTCGCCGCGGCGGCGCCCAGCAACGCGCCCTTGGCCGCGGCGGCCGCGGCGCTGATCCTGGACGGCTTTACCGACGCGCAGCCGCCGGTGCGCACGCCAGCCAGCGGTCCGCAAGACTATCCCCAGGTGGCCGAGACGCGCGCGCACTGGCGCTTTGCCGGCGGCGCGGACGGCTCGCCGGTGGCTGCGGGCGCGGTCATCGCCGACCTGTCGGGCAACGGCAACGACCTGGTGCGGGCGCCGTTAAGCGAACCGGCCGGCAATACCGCCCAGGTCGAGGACCTGGCATGGACGGCCGACAAGCATTACAACGATCCGGCCACGCGCGAGACCACCCTGTACGTCGAAGGCGCGCCGGTGCTGCGCAATATCGGCGGGGCCGTGGGCTTGGCCAGCCTGGGCCTGCCCTGGTACGTGGGCGCAGGTTTCTGGGACGGCGGGCCGCCCAACAACGGCTTTCTGGACACGCTGGGCGAGATCCGTATCGTGGCCCGGCCCTTGCCCCCGGCGCAATGGCTGACCGCGCGAGCCGTCTAGCAGCCAGCATGTGGCATCGGCGCAACGCCCCGTGCGGCTCGCGCGGCGTTGCGGCGGCAGGCCGGGCCGCGAGGGCGGCCAGGCAGCCGGCTGGCCGGGCAGGGCAGCAAACCAGCAATACTGCGGCCTGGCGGCGCTTTTTGGCCTGAAGCGCCCGTCATACGGGCTTGCCGCTGGGCGGATCCAGGTTTTTCGCGGAACTAGGGTTAACCCTTGGTGTTGTCCAGCGGGAGCTTGGAGAATTATTGCCTTTCCTTATCTACTTTTTCAATAAATTCAATGACCTGCATGGCATCCCTCTGCGCCGGCCTGGGTGATAATTCGCCCGTACTGTCCGCCATCCCACCACTGTAATGAGCCAACACAACCTGGACGCCTTCATGCGTCAAGTCGCCAGCAATTCCACGCTGTGGGGCTGTGCCTCGCTGTTTGCCGATGGGCATTTGCACGACGCGGCTTCGCGCCTGGCCGTCATGGCCGAGGCGCTGGGCTGCCCCTTCGATCCCCAGGAGTTCTCGCAACGGGCTTCCCAGTACGAGCCGCGCCGTTAACGGCCCTGCCCGCGGGGCCGGCCGCGCCTTGCTAAACTGGCCCATCCTCGATGCAGGGCAGGGCCATGACATACGAATATCTTTTCCTGGGCATGGTGGGGGTCGTGCTCCTCGCCATGCTGGTGGGCGCGGCGGCTGGCCGCACGGCCAGCATACAGAAGGGGTTTGCCGTCTGCCTGCTGACGGCGGTGCTGGGCGCGGGCTTGGCCTACCGGCTGACGCAGGGCGGGGCCGACGCCGGCTATGCCCCCTTGCTGGCGGCCGCCGCCGGCCTGTTTGGCCTGATGATCTCGTTTTCCGCTTCCCTGGTGTCGCGCCGGGTCCTGGCGCGCCGCCGCAAGGCCGCCTAGCCTGGCGCCTGGCCCGCAGGCCGTCCGGCCCGCGCAAGCGGGCGCCGGCGGCCTGCGGCCGATGGCCGGGCGCAGGGCCCGCTATACCGGCACGGGCGCGCCGGCCGTCTTCTGCGCCGGCACTTGCAGGCCTTTCTCCAGCATGGCCATGCCGGTGGGCAGGTCGACCTTCACGCCCAGGTCGCGCATGGTCGAGCCCAGCGCGTGCACCGTCCTGAAAAGGTTGTGCGAGCGGCATTGTTCGCCCATCTGCCCGATGCGCACGATGGGCAGGCCGAAGGAGCTGGATATCTCCACGTGATAGTGCTCGGAGATGTGGGCGCAGACCTTGCCGTTGTCCAGCGATGCCGGCATTTCGATGCCGACCACGGAATTGAGCCGGGACGCTTGCGGGGCGAACAGTTTCAGCCCCATGGCGGTGATGCTTTGCTGCAGCGCCAGCGAGCAGCGCGCATGGCGTTCGAAACGCACGGGCAGGGTTTCGGCGCAGACCAGCCGCAAGGCCTCGTGCAAGGCCAGCACGCCCGAGACCGGCGCCGTGTAGTGGTACGAACCCTTGTGCCAGAAATTGGTGGCCAGGCGCGCATCCAGGCACCAGTGGCTGTTGTGGCTTTCACGCCGGCCGATGCGCTCCCAGGCCTCGTTGGAGAAGGCGATCAGCGACACGCCGGGAATCGAGGACAGCCCTTTCTGTCCGCCGGTGATGACCGCGTCGATCTGCCAGGCGTCCATGTCCAGCGGCATGGTGCTCAGCGTGCAGACGGCATCGACGATCACCATGCAGCCATGCTGCTTGGCCAGCCGGGCGATGGCCGGCAGCTCGCGGTTGAAGACGGTATTGGAGGTTTCTCCCTGGACGATGGTCAGGCAGTCGGGCCGGTGGGCCAGCAGGGCCGTTTCCACTTCCTCCAGCGTGGCGGCGCGGTGGCCGGCGATCTCGAGCACGGCCACGTCCGCGCCCAGCCGGCGGCTCATGTCGGCCATGCGGGCGCTGAAAAAGCCGTTGACCACGCACAGCACCTTGCTGCCGGGCGCGACCAGGTTGCAGATGGCCATCTCCATGGCCGCCGAGCCGGGACCGGCCACGCCCAGCACCCAGTTCGAACGCGTCTGGAAGACGTAGCGCGCCATCTCCTTGACCTGGGTGATGATGGTGGACATCGTGGTGCCCAGGTGGTTGATGACCACGGAATTGGCCCGCGCCACGGCGTCGGGGATGGGCACGGGCCCCGCGCCCATCATGAGCAGGGGGTCGTCGGGCAGGATTTCGTTGAGCGGACGCACCACGGGCGCGGCCACCGGGGCGGGGCGCGGGTCCGGCTGCGCCGGCATGTCGGAGAGCGGGGAAAGAGCGGGAGTGCTGGTTGCGTCGAGCATGTTGACTGCCACGAAATGAAAAGGGGGCGCCGCTGCCGTCGGCCCTGGCGTCGGCGGCAGGCAGCGATGCGCCGGCACGCCGGGCGCGGCATGCCGTGTGCACTATCATACTGCCGCGCGATGCGTGCGCTTCTCCGGTATGGCGGTCCCGTTCATGAAAATCTATCTCCTGCACCTGCTCACGCGCAGCCGCCGGCTGTTCTGGGCCTTGGCCAAAGTCATGCTGCCGGTCATGCTGGCCGTGCGCGCCGCCGAACTGGCGGGCTTGATCGACCTGCTGGGCGCGGCGCTGGGCCCGTTCATGGCATTGCTCGATCTGCCGCCGCAGGCCGGCCTGGTGTGGGTGGCTTGCGTGTTCGTGGGCATATACGGCGGCATCGGTGCGCTGGTCGGGCTGGCGCCGCAAATGGACCTGAACGTGGCGCAGCTGAGCGCGCTGGCCGCCATGATGCTGTTCGCGCACAGCATCCCGGTGGAGCAGGCCATCGTGCGCCGCGCCGGCGCCAGCTTCTGGTTCACCAGTGCGCTGCGCCTGGGCCTGGCCCTGCTGTATGGCGCCATGGTGGCCTGGACCTGCCGGCTGCTGGGGGTATTGGACGAGCCGGTATCGCTGGGCTGGCTGCAAGGCTCGCAATGGGCGGCCGAACAGGCGCCCAACGTCCACCTGGCCTGGGCGCAATCGACGCTGTTCTCGCTGCTTGCCACCTACGGGGTGATACTGGGCCTGCTGGTGCTGCTCGATGTGCTGGAGCGGCTGGGAATCACGCGCCGCATCACCGTGGCCCTGACGCCGCTGCTGCGCCTGTCCGGGCTGGACGCCAGGGTGGCGCCCGTCACGACCGTGGGCGTGCTGCTGGGCCTGACCTATGGCGGGGCGCTCATCATCGAAGAGGCGCAAAAGCAGAATTTCCCGCCGCGCACACGGCTGCTGGCGCTCAGCTGGCTGTCCCTGTCGCATTCGCTGATCGAGGACACGCTGCTGATGCTGGCGCTGGGCGCGGACATCTGGGTGGTGCTGGTGGGGCGGGTGGCGCTGACCATGCTGGTCGTGGCGCTGATGGCGCGCTGCCTGCGCGGCGGCGCGCCCGAGCCGCTGCGGGCGCCGGCACGGGCGGGCGGCTAAGGCCGCAAAAGGTCCGCAAAAAACAAGACCCGGCCACGGGGCCGGGTCTTGCAAGGCGAGGACCGGGTTTAGCCGGTTACAGCACCTGGATGTTCTTGGCGCTGGGGCCCTTGGGGCCTTGGCCAACTTCGTAGCTGACGCGTTGGTTTTCCTCCAGGGACTTGAAGCCTTCCCTGCGGATTTCGGAATAGTGCGCGAAGAGGTCTTTGCCGCCTTCATCGGGAACGATGAAGCCGAAGCCCTTTTCCGGATTGAACCACTTGACGATACCGGTTGCCATGATGTACTTCCTAGATATTTATAGGCGCGAGCCCAGGATTGCCAGAACGATCAAGGAAGAGGAAGTAGAACAACCGACGGTCCAACGAGGGCGACTGATGCACAAAACCGCGTCGCTTGACGATCTGCCCGCGCACTATGACCGGGAAATCCGGGCGCGTCAACCCCCGGGAAAAGCGATATCGGTATGCGTGGGCCCCGCAGGAGCGAGGTCAGTGCGCCAGCGAGGGCGAGGACATCGCATCGACCAGCTTGCAGCCGTGCTCGATCGCCGCGTGGATGGCTTCGCGCGGGCTGTGCATGCCGCCGTTTTGCTCGAATGCCGGCACTTCGTATTCGATGCCGGGCTCGTCGGAGTCGGCCGCCCGGGCCACCACGATGCTTGCGCGGAAGGTAACGCCTTCCAGACCCGCTCCGGGGTCCCCAGACAACACCCGCTGCACGTTCGCCGATAGCCGGTAGCCCTTGTATACGTAATGATTGGGGAACATAGGGGCACCTTGGAAAACAACAGCATACCTCCACGATCCCGGGGAATTGACAGTTTTTTACACGAAACCCGGGCATTTCTGCGCCAAACGTTGTTTTACGCACAGTTTCACAATAGCGAAAAATGAGCAGGGCTCAATGGGCCCCGGGGGCGGCCCGGCCTGGGGTGCCGGCCGGCGGGTGCGAACCGCGCCGCTGTTATATTGGCCGCTGACCCATCCTGGCGCGCCGCAGCCTGCGGCGCGCCCCAGCCAACGGAAAGTCCATGGATATCGTCAGTACCAAAACCGCCGACGCGCCCGGCGGCCTTGCGCTGCAATGCCGCGCCGAGGGCCACGAAATCAGCGTCTATGTGGTGATCAGCGCGGCCGACCTGAACGCGGTCGCCGAGGTCGTCCCGGCCGAGCAGTTCGAAAGCGATGCGCAGATCCATGCCGCCGCCGTCACCAGCGTCGAGCAGGCCTACGACGAGGTGGGCGAAGTGCTCGAGAACATGGATCCCGGCGACGTGGCGGTGTTCCTGTGCTCGGACCACGAAGCCTACGATGCCGCCCTGGACGTGCTGGGCTATGACGGCGAGCGCGCGCCGGCCGGGCTGAACTGAGGCCGGCTTGCCAACGTATTTCATTTTGGTGTATTATTCATTTCTCCAGACGCGGGGTGGAGCAGTCTGGCAGCTCGTCGGGCTCATAACCCGAAGGTCACAGGTTCAAATCCTGTCCCCGCAACCACACCCAGAAACGGCCCCGACTGCCACGCGCAGTGGGGTCGTTTCACTTTCCAGGGTCGCCCAGGTCCCGTCATCGTCGTTGCTGATGACGGGACGCCCGAGAATCTGTAGCAGAATCGCCCGGGCACGCTCGATGTCGCTGGCCAATGCCGATTCCAGGTTGCGCAGCAGCGCGCGGTACCGCTCCACGGCGTCTTGCACCTGAGACGGCGGCTGATCTGATTCGGCGAGGGCCCGCTTCAGCTTAGCCCGCTCGGCCTCGGCGGCCCGCAGTCGGTCGGCAAGGGCCTCAGAGAAGCCCAATCGGGCGATGGCATCTGTCAGCCTATCCAGTTCGGCGTCCACGTGCGCAAGGCGCTGTACCGCCGCGTCGCGGCCCTGGCGCCCGTTGCGTTGTATCGCTTCCGTCATGAGTTTTACCTGGCGTTGCAGCTCGGCCAGGGCGGCGGGCGATAGCAATTCCTCCCGGATAATATCGAGCAGGCGCTTGTCTGTTTCCCGCCGCGGTGTCATCGTGCCTCGGCAGACTGCGGGCCCACGGTCTTTATGCGCGCCGCAGCCGTACATGCGCAGGTTGATCGCGACCATTGCCCCCCCGCACAGGCTGCATCGCAGCAGGCCTCCAAGCAACGTCCGCGGTGGTGGCGATTTGCCGGGTCCGCCCGAGGTGCGGGAAAGCGACAGCCGCTCGCGCACGGCTTCCCAGGTGGCGTCATCCACGATCCGCAGCTCAGGCACCTCGCGGGTTAGCCACTCTTCACGCGGGCGATCCACGCGGATTCGCTGGCCAGTATCCGGATCTTTGAGCCACTGGCTCCGGTTCCAGATGTAGCGCCCGATGTAGAGTTCGTTGTTGAGCACGCCGGCCAGCCGCCGCGGATTCCCATAAATGGCAGACACGGCCCAGGTGCCGCCCCGCAGCGCGGGGACGCCCAGGCGGTTCAGCTCGTGCGCAATACGCTGGACGGACCAGCCTTCGGAGTACTTCTTGAATATCCAGCGGACCCAGCCAGCTTGCTCTGGGTTGACCTCCAGGCGCTTTCCGCCATCAGCATCGACGCTTCGGTAGCCGTAGCTCAGGCCGCCGGCGTGAAAGCCGCGGTCAACCTGCCCACGTAGGCCTCGATGCGTTTTCGCGCGCAGGTCGTCCAGGTACACCTCGTTGATCAGGCCCCGCATCCCCCGGTGCAGCTTTCGAGCCGAGGAGACCGAGTCGTATCCATCCGAGACGCCGATTATGCGGATGCCGCGGTGCTCGAAGCGCCGGATGGTCTGCTCCTGCTCCACCATGTCACGGGAGAGGCGATCCAGGCCTTCTACAAGCAGCACGTCGAAGCGACCCGCGAGAGCGTCGGCCAGCAGTCTCTTGCCGCCCGGCCGGGCCGCTACCGGCGTGCTGCCGGATATGCCCTGGTCGCTGTGTCGGATCGTAAGGTCGAGACCAAGCGCAGCGGCGCGCGCGGCGCAGATGCGCTCCTGGTCTTCGATGCTGGTCTCTCGCTGGCGGTCAGTACTGAATCGACCGTAGAAAGCGGCGTGCATGTTGCTTCCTGGTAGTTGGTATCGTTGGCGACGTCCGAGACAATGCGCTCGGCAAGCATAGCAATGAGCGCAAGGTGGCCGTCGGTCAAGCGAGCGTGGGCGGACATTCAGCCTCCATGCTTTACGTGTGGTTTCAATGAGATAGCGGGGGCCAGGGCGGCCGGCGGTACGATCCTGAAAAGGAGGCCGGACATGGACCTGAAAGCCGCTTTTGATGAATGGCAGCTAGCCACCGCTGCGGCGATGGAATACCTCGCAGCGCACGATGTGACGCAAGACGCGCACTGGCGCCGGTACTACGAGCTGCGTTGGGCCGAAGATGAAGCGCGGCAGGCGTTTGACGAGTTGCTAGACGAAGTGCGCCGGGCGCGGTTTGCTGCGGAATAGCGTGGGGTCATGCGCCTTCGTGGCTGTACGGCCAGGGCGTGGGCAGAGGCTTTCGGTCTACCAATGCGCTGATGGCGATGGACCAGCCGGCGCAGATCGTGGTGGGCTTCCCGTCCGGCCCAGGCTTGGGTTGGTGGCAGTAGAACGGGTCCATTTCCATCGTAGCCTTCATGGCATCCATGACGGTCGGCAGGCAACCGTTCGGCACGGTGCCGGCGGTGAACGCGCAGGACTTGCAGCGGCGCGGGTGGTCTGGAAACTTGGCCAGCAACTCGGCCTCGGCCTTGTCGGTCAGGCGCGCTAGTTGCTCCCCGATCATGCGGCCCTCGGGGCTCGGGCGATTGGGAACGAGGTCACTCATGATGCCTGCGCTAGGTGTGGTTCTACGAAACCGGGCACTCCGGCGGCCCATGCGTCATGGCCTACACAGCGCGTGATCTGGTCCGGAACGCGGTTGAAAATGGACTCCATCCCAACAACCACATGACAGGAGGGCTCCTGACCGGTCTTCAGCGCTTCAAGGGCATCTGCGTCGTAGCCGAGAGGGGAGTCAGCGCGGAATGGACAGTGTCGGCACGGGGTCTTCACATTCTCTCCTTACCTGAAAGAAGGGCGGCCGCACGTACCATGACCTGGCAAGCTGGGCACTCAGGATCGCGCCGGTTGTAGTCGCTGGCATCGGGGCAGTCGCCCTGGTAGCGATGCGATATGTCGGCGTGCTGAAGGGTGCCCAGCAATTGCCGTAGCGCCGCCTCCAGTTCCGCCACGCGGGCGACCGCTTCCAGTGCCGCCCGATGGGTAAGATTTTTAGCTAAGACCAGGGGATCATGACCGGCTATCGGCTTCAGCATTTCAGCCAGTTCCCGCATCCGCCCATTGCGTAGCAGCGCTGTGTCCTGCCATTCGAGCTCTTCGGCAGCGAGCTCCACGTAATGACGCTGTGCAAATGCTTTAGCGGCGGCCATGATCGGCTTGGGGTCAACCATTGCTCTCTCCCTTTTGCTGCTGACGGGCGGCCGGCTTCATGAACGTGATCCAGTGCGTCCGATTGAGCCGGCCTACGCGGTGGCCAAACAGCGGTTGCTGGTCCGTGCATGCCAGGATGTCCCGTAGCGGAATCTGGGTCTCATTCCACTTGAAGATCAGCACGCCGTGGGGGCGCCGGACGCGGAAGCACTCGGCGAAGCCCTGGCGCATGTCCTCTTGCCAGTCGGCGCCCAGCTTTCCGTACTTGGCTGCCATCCAGCTGCGCTTGCCAGCGCGGACCAGGTGCGGCGGATCGAAGGCGACCAGTGCAAAGGTTTCGTCGGCGAATGGCAGGGCGCGGAAGTCCATCTGTACGTCGGGGTGGATGTGGACCGATCGCGTTCCGTCCTCGCGGTGAGTACGGTCGGTGACGGTGATTTCCTCGTCCCGCAGATCGCCGAACAGGCAGCGCTGGTCCTGCGGATCGAACCACATCATGCGGCCACCGCAGCAGGGGTCAAGTACCGCTTGCATCTACATCCTCCCTGGCACGCTGGGTGCGCTCGTGGGCGTTGAGCACACGGGCGTGTGATTCCGCTTTGGCCCATCCGTCGCCCTTGAGAACGTCGTATCGCTTGACGGTCTTCCCCTCCTGCGTGTCGTTCACATAGGCGTAGCGGCTGCCGGGCGCCTTCAGGACGACGTAGCGGTCGGGCGTTGGTTCGGGGGCCGAATTGGCACGCTGGGCGATCAGGCCTAGCGGCTCGGGTTGCTCGTCCGGGTCGCAGTAGGTGCACGCCTCGCCGTAGTCGAAAAACAGCATCGACGGGCTGCCTTCCTCATCGCGCGTTAGCCACGCAATGGGCTGCCGCCCCTCCCTATCAGCGAGGACGCGGAGCACTTCACGCTCGATGGCGCGGGCGAATTGGATAGTGCTGCCGGGTTCGGGGCGAGCGGGCAGGCTCATTAACCCGATGCGCTGTATCTGCTCCTCCGTCAGCACGGGGTTCATGTCGTTTTGCATGGTCACTTCTCCGGGATGATGGCGAGCGGGGCGCCGCCAGTGGCGATGCGAGGGTCATCACACAGATACAGATGGCCGCTGAATGTGGCTTCTATATTCAAACCACCACAACCAGGAGTGATCTGTGCAGAAGCCACCGGCCGCAGTTCGGCAATCAGGTCGGCGCGGGCCTGGGCGTAAGCTGCTTCCCACGTTTCCCAGGCCGTGTGCGCCTGCATGAGCAGGTAGCGCCCGGCGCCATCTCGCCGGATAGCGCGCGCGGCCATTTCCGGCGAAAGGTCGTTGCGTGTGAACCAGCGATCGAATGCCTCGCGCACGGGATCGGGTTCGGTTTGTTCGGTCATCGGCGCTTCTCCCCGGTATCAGAATCTGCAAGTTTCGTCATGCACGCCTGTTCGGCGGCGCGGCACGCGTCGATATCGAATAGCCCGAAGTGGCAACGGCGCGCGTCAATACCCATGACCTGTGCAAGCCACGCGTAGGTACGGTCGCGCTGGCCATGAAAAAAATGCTCGGCGACATCAAAGAACAGGCGCTTGGTGCTCTTTCGGAGGGCGCGCAGGTCGGCATTTGCCATCGTGCCAAGTGGCAAATCGGTGTCTGGGTGCAGTCCGATGTAGGCGCCGCAGGCGTCGCATAGATAGACATAGGGCCAGTCGCCGAACTTGCGCCCGCGGTAGATTTCGGCGTTGGACGCCAAGCGCACCGCGCCGCCGCAGCAGTCACATGCTGAGGGCGGCGCGACGCGATCCCTTACGCGTCCAAGGGCTCGGCGCGAGACGTAGGGCAGCGGCGCTGGTGCGGTGAGCTTCTGGGTGCTCGAGGCGCGCGGGTCGATACCGAGAATTTCGATCATGGTCACCCCTCCCTGTCTGAAGCGGAAGGTGCCGCCACGGATTGACGGCCCACGTGCCAAAGAGTACCGATGTACTCGCTGAACGCATTGCGCACGGTGGTCGGCATGCCTTCCACCTGGCGCATGATCTCGTCGTAGCTCCCGGCAAGCGCCTGCGCGATCATGTTGACGGACAGCTGCCCGCTAGCGCCCAACTTGCGGATCTCTTCCGCCGACTTTCCGCTGTGCTGCGCCAGGACATCGACCAGGCTGCCCAGGGACGAATAGATCGTGATCCAGCCATAGGCATCCAAGCGGCCCTTCTGTAGCGCGACGGAGAGGGCACCCTGGGCGGCCTGGGCGCGATCCGCGCTCGTTGCATTCACGACCAGCAGCCCTGCAAACGCGTCGATGGCGTCCCGGCTCTGCTCCAGCGACATCCCCATCTGCCGCAGGACCGGCGAGACGCGGTAGTGGCGGCCGCCGGCAGCATTGCGACGGTGGCCCATGAGGATGATGTCGTCGATATCCTGCTCCGTCAGCGCCGGCTTGATGTCGTCTTGCATGGTCATTCCTCCTTGGCACGCTGGGCGTCGGCTGGCGGGGCAGGAAGGGGCTGCCAATGCGTGACGGAGGGGCCGCTCATTTCGATGAACTCGCGGTGCTCGCCCTGCCAGCGCTCGATGGGTTCCAGGTATTCGCCAGACATCCAGGCGCCTACGCCAGTCCAGCGCCCGTTATGCACGAGCACAGGCTCGTCAGGTTCCGGCAAGCGATCGCGCACGTCGATCCACTGCTGCCGTCCCTCCCTATCAGCGAGGACGCGCAACACTTCACGCTCGATGGCGCGGCCATGATCGAGACGCTTCAAAGGGGATTGGCCGAAGGTGCCAACGGCGAGAATCTGGGCATCCGTCAGCACGGGTTTGATGTCGTCTTGCATGGTCACTTCTCCGGGAGGATGGCGCGCACGTCTGCAACGAGCATTGTGCCGGCCACTGCACGGTCGATGAGGCGCTTGTGCATCTCGGCGATCAGGTCGGCACGGGCCTGGGTGTAGCAGGCGCGGCCGTATGCCTCTATGTCGGCCACGCAGTGGGCCCGGTTGCTGCCACCGGCTATCTGGCTCAGCCAGTCATCGTCAGGCGAGTGGAAGCCGAAGGGCAGCGGCGGCAGCGCCGACTTGATGTCGTCAGGCATGGTCACTTCCTCATGACGAAGAGGATGTAGAGGAGGGCGATGATGATGCCGGCGCCGGCCAGGCCGAGCGCGATTTCATACCAGGGCATGGTCAGCCACCTTCTTGCGGATGCAGGGAAAGGGAAAGGAGATCGGCCGGCTGCCTTGAAAGTGGCTGATGAACTCGCCATATTGGAGTGTCCACCGGCGGCCGCACTCGGTAGTCACGCTGCGCGTGGTCACCTTGTCGATGACTACCTCCGAAATCACCGACCCGTTTCGGTCCAGAATCTGCGCGATGTCGCCGGGCTGCACGGCGCCCAGAGGTTGAGCAGGGACGTAGGTAAGGTCAGACATGCTCGCCTCCTGCTGCGCGGGCGGCGTCGATGGCGTCCATCAGCGCGTCGATGTTGTTGGCGTCGGCCCAATCTAGGCAACATTCGGTGCTGTTTTCATGGGCGTTATCTGCCATGAACTGGCTGATCGCCTCGCCCACGCGCTGGCGCTCGGCTTCCGCACCCTGTGCCTGCCCGCTGGCATGGCCAGTATCCTTCGGCGCAAAGGCCGGAGCTTCCTTGAGCAGTTCCGACAGCTTCACCTGGAACTGATGGATGGTCCGACCACCGCCCCAAGGCTTGGGGCCAGCCAGGCGGTGGCCGCCATCGTCATTCGCCACGTACAGCGCGAGACCTTCCGGTCCTCTGACGACTTCGATGAAGACGTGGTCGGGTTTGAGTTTCGGCGGCTTAGGCATACTCGCCTCCTGCTGCGCGGGCGGCAGCACGGTCCAGGCGCTCGATCTCGGCCAGGATCAGTGCGGCGGCTTTCACGAGATCGCGGCGTGGCGTGGTCGGCTTCCACCATGTCGCGGCCCACGGCCAGTGGATGTAGGGGCGGGCGGTCAGCGGTTCGTGCAGCACACCGGATAGCCTCTCCCATGCGTGTCGTGCGTAGCAAACCGCGGCGCCGGCAATGCCTCCCGGCTCGTGCTCGTCGTCGTGCTCCGGCGTCAAGCCCTCGGCCTCGACCTGGCGGCGCCGCTCGGCCAACACGTCACGCGCAGCCGCCGTTAGCTCTGCCGCCGCATCCTGCCCGCTGGCCTGGGCGGCCGGCCCAGCCAGGTGCTTGCGCCAAATGGTGGAGGCAGCGAGCAGGTCTGCGGCCCGTTGCGATCCGGGCGCGCACTCGTCGGCCATCGCGTCCAGCCGGTCTGCCACCGTTGCGCCGGGGTAGTCCGGCTGGGCCTGGGCGGCAACGGGGGCGGGTCCGTAGATCGGAAACTCGCGGATGCCGTTTTCGATGCGCGAGTGAGGGAACAGCGCGTCATAAACCGGCGTCGGCAGCCATTCCGGCAATTCGTCCTCGGGGATCCAGTGCAAGGGCTGCGCGCTCGCGGCAGGCTGCCCGACATAGATGGGCGTGCCGGCCGGGAAAGAGTCGCGCACAATGCCGGGCTTCCAGATGAACCATCTCGGGTCGTCCGGCTCCCAAGTGCCGACCTGCGTAACGCTCGCGGCAGGCTGGGTCGCAGGCGGAGCGCCCACACGCTCGTCGATCAGCCCATAGTGCGAAACTGCATCCGGGATTTTCCTGTCGCTCGGTCGCGAGGTCGCGACAGGCTGGGCGGCAGCTTGCATGGCCCGCCACACGGCTACGACAACCTCGCGGGGGTACTGGTAGGATGTCCCCATACCGGCCGCTCTGATGCCCGCGTCGATCATCTGCTGCGTTGGTTCCACGCTCGCGGCAGGCTGCCCGTGGCGGGCAAACAAGGCGCGACCATAGGCGACAGACAGGCTTGGCCCCAATCCAACCGACTCTCCCACTGCGATCAGTTCCTTGTCGCTCGGCGCGGCCTTCTCCTGCACCGCTGCTGGGGGAGTGGGCGCGGCGGCGAGCACGTCCGCGATGACGCTTTTCATCGAGTCGACGCGCACGCCCTGGAGCGCGGCCACCCATTCGTCGGTCGGCTCGACCGGCACCAGCTTCCAGCCGGGTTGCACTGCCGGGGCGCTTGCCTGGGCCTGATTGCCCGCCGCAGCGACCAGCGCGGCGTACAGCGCATCCTCGCTGCCGTACACATCCCGCTCATTGCGCAGTACCGCCCGCATCGCGTCCGTCAGGGCTGGCATCGCGGACGGCCTCGCATACAGCGGCATCCCCGCGGGCAGGTATTCGGTAATGTGGCAGGACAGGCCGCTCGCCGTGTAATCGTTGGCGACGCGGGCGATGGGCTCGTCTGGACCGGAGGGATTTGCCTGGAGGGCGTCCATGCGGTCGGCCAGGGCGTAGAGGTCGGCCACAGCCCGTTTCGCGGCTTCGGCCGCTTCAACTCGGAGCGGGTGCTGCTCGACCAGGTTGCTGGTCAGCGTGTCGAGGATCGCAGCGGCATTGCGCACGCGCTCGCTCGGGCACTCGCCCTGCACAGGCTGGGCCTTCTCGACCTCGGAGGGATGGGGGGTGGGGGTGGTCATGCTGCCTTCCTCATGAGCAGTTCGCTGGGCGCATTGGCGGCAATGAGCGCAACCGCTGGCGGTGGGCTGACGCTGTTTCCGACCATATGCACCTGCTGGGATTTGGTAAACCGCCGACCGTCATGGCCGTGGGTGATGATGTAATCGCGAGGGAAGCCCTGCAGGTCGTACAGTTCCGCCGGCGTGAGCATGCGCAGGCGAATATCGACCACTACATATGGCGTGCCGTGCACATAGACGGTGACAAGCGCCAGACGGTCTTTCGTGGTCAACGTGCTGGCGGGCTCGCGCAGGTCGCCCCATTGCCCGCCCTCGCCGTAGTAGCGCATCAGGAAGGCGGCCACGCGCAGCGCGCCGGCCTCGACATCGGGCGCCAGGTCGTACTCGACAAGGCCGTACCGCGCGGCACCGGCCAGGATGGTCTGCGCGGGCTCGCGCAAGTCCGAGCCGGTCACGTTCTGGCTCATGGTCGTCAGGTGCGCCGTGATGAGCTGCTGCTGGCTGCCGGTGTTGGTGATGGTCGACGCCGCCCGGCGCAGGTCGTGGGCGGGCGTGGTGTTGTAGCCGCCGTTGGCCTGGACCATGAATGCGCTGGCTGTCGAGAACGACGCGCTGCTCGCTGCAAATGTGCCAGCAGGATCCCTTGCGCTGCGCGCGCCAGTGCCCCACCGTTGCGCGCGGCCGGGCTTGCCTTCACCGTGCGATGCCTGGACAAGCACTGGAGCGATGACGGCGCTGTCGCCCTTCCGGGTGATGGTGTAATGCGGCTCGCTGGCAGGCCGGGGCTCGCTTTGCCCAGCCCGGCCGCCCACGCCCGCCAGCACGGGCGCGGCCAGCATCAGCTCGCCACGATTCGCCCCGGTGATGGTCCTGGCCGGTTCGCGGATACCGTGCACGCGGTCGGCACCTTGATGCGTCGCGGGTACGATGAACGGATCGGCGCTGTCCAGCACGTATCGCTTCATGCCGCGCGCGATGCGGCGCATCGTGGCGTCGGCCAGCGGGCGCGGCCGGTTGAAGATCGACCGGCCTTCGATGCTCCAGTCGATGCCGTCGGCGGCCGGGCGCCAGCCTCGTTGGCCCTTGGCCGGCCTCTTGTGGTGCGTCGGCTCGGGCCAGACGATGGGCAGGCCGTCGCGGCGCGCCATCATGAACAGGCGCGTGCGCGTGGTGCCGGCGCCATAGTCGGCGGCGTTGAGCTCGCGCCATTCCACGACATAGCCCATGCCGCGCAGGATGGCCACGAGGCGGCGCCAGTGGCGGCCCCATCCCTTGGTGTCCGGCACCAGGTACTGCTGCTGCACCGGCACGCGCTCGCCCGGCTGGGCCACGGTGCCGTCCAACCGAACCACGCGGCCGGTGGCGGGATCGCGCTTGGCGACCAAGCGGCCCCACTTCAGTATCTGGACGACGTTCTCCAGGCTGATGATGTCGGGCTTGACCGTGCCGGCCCAGCGCACCGTAACCCAGGCCAGCGCCCTGATGTTCTTGCGCCGCGGCTGGCCGCCCTTGGCCTGGCTGTGGTCGGTGCAGTCGGGCGACAGGTGCAGCCAGCCCACGGGCATGCCGCCAGTCGCCTGGCGCGGGCAGACCTCCCATACGTCGGCGATGTGATGCTTCGCCTGCGGGTGGTTCGCCTCGTGCATGCTCAGCGCGTCGGGATTGTGGTTGATGGCGACGTGCACGTGTTGGCCGGTGGCTTGTTCGTAGGCGGTAGACCAGCCGCCGCCGCCGGCGAAGATGTCCACGACCAGTTTGGGTGCGATTTCAAGTACGAGTTGTGGGCTCTGCATGCTGGCACTCTGATGGGGGTGGGGTACGATCGACCCGCTATAACTCTGGGGATACCGTCATGGAACAAGGTCGAAGCGGAATCGTGAAATATTCGCCCGTCCAGGAGAGCTATCGCGGGTTCGTAATCGACGCCTGGGCGCAGAAGGATGAGCGCCTCCCGGCTTACTACGGCAATGCCCGCTGGTATCGGGCGGAGGAAAATGCGCCCAGCCATTCGTTGGGTAGCGGACTCCGCAAGGCTTGCGATGACTCTCGTGAAGCCACCGAGTGGGCCTTACAGCATGCGAAGCGCCTTATTGACGAAGCGGAAGCGGGTTAGCATTCCGGCGCCTTCATCCTCGCGGTTGTTTGCGATTCCACGCCTTGGCTGTGGGAGAGGGCGGCGCGGGCGCGTTCCCAGGATTCGATGCTTGACTCGCCGGCGTGCCAACCGTCAGCCTCAAGCGCTACCAATTCGGCCAGTGCCTTGCGCAGTGCATCCCGCTCGGCCAGCAGGGCTAGGATGACTTCGGGATTGACGGCGGCGCGGTATTCGGAGATCACGTCGGGGTGGCAAAAGATATTCCGGCGCTTCGCAGCCTTTCTCAGCGCTTCGTAATTGTCATCCATTGCGTGCTCCCGATAGTGCGGCGCGAGCGGCATTTATCCCGTCGCCGCGCTGCCCCGTGGTCAGCAGGTCGCGTAGCACTTTCCTCGCCTCATAGGCCATCGCCTCGGGGTAGTGTCGGTTCGGCGTGCCGGGCTCGTTGTTCACGTGCCAGAGATAGCCATAGGCTCGCTGGACGGCCTCACGCAGCCTCGCCACCTCCGCGTCCTTGCGCTCGATCTCTTCGGCCTGCTGGCTGCTGATGCGCACGTACTCGCTGATGTCGTGTATCAGGGCACTGTGTTCGTCCAGCAGGGCTTGAATCGCTGCGGAGAACTCGGACAGGTGCCAGTCGCTATCGGAGTCTGCCAGCGCGTTCCGCAGCTTCTGCGTATCAACGGTCATGGCTGCCCTCCAGGCGTTTCGCCGTCGTGCTCGGTGCCATGCAATGTGACGGGCTCTGCAAGGCGTGATACATGGTGCACAGGGTCGACCTGGATAACGCCGGGGCGCCTCATCGCCCGACGGGCCAGGTAGACCAGCCAGCCGTACAGCGGCAACACCACTGCGCACTGCACGTCGAACCAGAACTCCAGCCACGGCCAGCGGGCATGGATGTACTGGCGGCTCGTGTTGGTTAGGATCGGGCAAAGCAGAAACCAGCCCTTGTGGGTAAACGTGATCGTGGTCATTGGCTGGGCTCCTGGGTGCGGGCGCGGAGAAGGGCATCTGCCAGGGCGTTGGCCTGGTCCACGGTGATGTAGACTTCCACCGCTTGAGGCCGGCTGATGATCTTGCCGGTCTGCCCGCTGTACGCCTGCTCGGTCATAATCGACAGGCGCACATATGCGGTGGGTGTCCGTTGCGGATCGATCCGAGCAGTGTTGCCGTCGAGGTCGATGAAGATTGGCTTGCTCATGCTCCCTCCTGGGTGCGGGCGCGGATCATGGCGTCGGCCTGAAGCAGTCCGAGCCGGTTGGCCTCGATGCCGATGGCTTCGCGTGATTCCGTGGGGTGGCTGGCGGTGATAGCTAGCACCCAGGCTGCGCTGAACTTGGCCGCGAAGTAGTCGCGCAGAGACATTCCCGGCACCGTTTCAGTGCCCGTCCTGTCGCCCATCTGGTAGTAGCGGAATGCGCGCTCACCTGGAAACGCCGGCCCGCCGTCTTCGATCTTGCTCATGCTCCCCCCTGGGTGCGGGCGCGGTGGGAAGCCCACGATTGAACGATCAGGGACAAGCGGGAGTCGGCTGAGTAGCGCTTGAAGGCGCCGTTCCAAACAACCCCCATCCAGTGGCCCTTGTGCTGGACTTGGAAGCCACGGCGGAAAGGGTCGGTGTGGTCGCGTGTAGCGTGTCCGTTGCTCTCGCAGAACTCGCGGAACTCCGCCTCATCCTCGCTGGCGATCCAGTGCTTGGCACTCATGCTCCCTCCGTATGGCGGGCGGTAGCGGCGGCAGCGCGGACAATGGCGCGGCGGGTGGCGGCAACAGCATCATCCCCGTGCGCCTCTTTGATATTTATTTCCAGTCGCTGCGCCCACGACTCTCCCTGTCGATGACTGCATACGATGAGGTTCAGCTTCACCGCCAGCCGCAGCGCATCGCCGTCGTCGGTGAGGGGGTTCCATATGCTGCCACCGGGGGTCAATGCCCCAGGGTCCTTGGAATGGATGAACGGCTGTTCCGCGAGCGCGATGCCAGCAGCCTTCGCCGCCAGTTCCAGCAATTCCTTGTCTGTCTCGCCCATGTCAGGCTCCTTGCTCGGGGTAAAGCGCCCTGAACCGGCTGAGCGTGGCTGCGCGCGCCGCTTCGGCATCGCGTGCCGCAGCATCCGCGCGCAGCTCGGCCGCGCGGACGTACTGCTCAATCTCTTCCTCGAAGCGCTCGAAGTCCGCCGTGATCGCGTGTGTCCAGGGGCCGCGATGCACCCAGCCTGGGCCGGTGCCGTTGAACTCGTACCGGCTGCTGAACCATTCCGTCTTGTCGTAGACCAGCAGGGTGTCGCCGGCATCGTCCACGACCCAGATCCGCAGGTGCTGGCCGGTGTCGTGACGGTGCAGTTGGAAGCGATGGCGGCCCTCCTGGAACTCCAGGGTGTAGTGGCCGTCGTGTTTGCGCAGCCGGTATTGGTTCAGCTTGCGCATGATTTCGAACCAGTCGGGCATGTCAGGCTCCTTGGGTGTGCTGAGCGTCTAGCAACCGCTTTGCAAGCGTGCTGATCGCTTGGTCGATCAATTCCCGGGGCGCTTCGGGGAAGTCGCTGGTCGGCGCATTCTTGCGAGTGGCCACGGTCCTATATTGCTCGCTACACAACAGCCCGTAGGCGTGTAGGTGGGGCCGAGCGATAGGGCGCTTATGCGTCTGCCGTCTCGTGCAAGGATCCAACGCGTTCGACCATGCGGCGGTCGTACAGGAACTCGAGGATTTCTCCGTCGCCATCCACGAATCCTAGAGCGATGTCGCCCACCTCGGCGGCGCGCGCCGTGCCGTGAGCGCCTTGGCGATACGGCACGGCCAGCACCTGGGTGACGATGCAGTGTTCCCCCGGGCGCGGCCACTTGAACCGGTCGGCCGCCCAGGGCCGCAAGCGCACGATGTCACCGACTGCGAACGGCTCGGCGAGAGCCCCTTCCAGCAGGCCGGCGAGCTGCTCGGCGTCGGCGGCCATGATGGGGCCGTAGTCGGGGGCGGGTAACGTGATTTGGGACACGGAAACGGGCGTCCCTGCTTTGATGACCTCGGCCATCTCCTTCGGGATCGGCGCGCCGAGCTCTTCCAAGAGCTTTTGCAGTTTCTCCGGCGCAATTTGAATTTTTTTCATGGGAATACCTTTATGTGGGTGGTGTGTGGTGCCGTACTGGGCAGGCGCCTTCAGGTCGCGTTCACGTCGTTTCCGCGAACGGCCAGCGCAGTGGCGATAGGGCGCACCCAAATGGGCGTGCTGGACAGCTGAAACGACTCGCCGGCGCGCGCCAGCAGAATGGCGCGGCCGATCTCTTCGGCCATCGCCTGGGCGGCCTTGCGCGGGACAGCGTTGCCGATGCGTTCGCGCCAGGCCTGGTCGGAGTTGCCGTGCAGCACAAACTGCTCGGCGGCCTCGGCATAGTCGTCGGGGTCGTAGAGGCTTTGCAGTGCGGCCAGGTCCAGCGTCGTGAATGGCCTATGCCACTTGCCGTCCAGCGCGCGGATGACGCACACCAGCTTGTCGGTGGCCTCGGGCAGCCTCCAGTCGGCCACGCTCCAGCGTCCGTTGTCGTGACACGCGGCCGCCGACACGGCGCCGGACGGCTCGGCCGGGTCCACGACGCCGTAATGGCCGGCCGTCAGGTAGTTGTCGCCGCGGCCGCGGGCCATGTTCGGGCGCGGGTCGGCCACTGCATAGGCTCCGGTGTCATCGCCGCCGATTACCGTGCGGGAGGGCGCATCGAAGGCAGTAACCGGGTACTTCGTGAAGAGCCGGCTCCCCTGAGCGGCCGGCCGCGGATCGGCCACGGATAGGTAGCCGCCTTGGACACCCTTGCCGCCCGCCGTCACAGTGCGGCTGGCTTCGTGCCAGGCGGTAACCGCCAGGTGGCCATGCCGGCCAGCCCAATCCGGGGCCGGGTCAGCCACGCACTGGCCGGTACCGTGCGCACCGGTAACGGCGCGTGCTTGGCCGTCGAATGGGACGATCCGGAACTCGTTGGAGTGCTTGGCCGGGCCGGCGTGGCGAGGGTCCGCGACGCACTGCCCACCGCTGGAGGGACCGTGGCCGCTGCTCACGGTACCAGCGCTTCCATCCCAGGGCACGACGCGGTAGACGTTCTTGTGCGTGTCTGAGCCATAGCCGCGCGGGTCTGCGACGCTGAACGTTCCCTGGCCAGGCGACTTCACGCCGATGACCGCGCCCGCCGTGTCGTCCATGCTCATGACGCCGTACTGCTGATACTGCGCCGCGCCGTCTTGCGCACGCGGATCCGCGACGGCAAACCGGCCGTTGCTGGGTAGCGATTCTCCCGCCACGGCGCCCGTAGGCGCGCCCCAGGCGTTCACCCCGTAGCCGGCCGAATAGACCTCCTGGCGTGGGTCGGCCACGCTGTATGCGCCGTTGGTCGGGCCGCAGCGGCTGGATACCGTCCCGCTGGCACCGTTCCATCGCTGCACGCCCAGGAACCCGTGGTGCGCCTCGGGCACGATCAGGTAGTCGCGCAGATACCCGTTCTCGACCGCCAGCCGGTTCAGGCTGCGCCAGTCCTTGCCGGCCTCGACGAAGGCCAGGCGCACCCAGGTTTTCCAGTTCAGGCTCGGGATGCGATGCATGGGCCCGGCGGCCGGGTCGCCCGGGCGCCAGTAGCGGCTCAGGATCTCGCCCACGGAGCGCAGCGGCCGCTTGGGCGGCTCGTAGATGAAGGGCGGCACCTTTTCGGCGTGCCGGGCGATCAAGAGGAACCGCTTGCGGCTCTGGGCCAGGCCGCCCAGCTCGCCGCAGTCGTGCGTGGTTTCGCGCACCACGTAGCCGTAGTGGCGCAGCATGCCGGTGATCTGGTCGAGCAGGTGCCGGCCGCGCGTGGCGATGCGCGGCACGTTCTCGAACAGGATCACGTCGGCCGGATCGTCGGCCCAGGCCTCGAGCATCAGCCAAACGCCGCGCAGCGTAAGGCGGTTCAGCGCCTGGTACTTGGCGGTCACGCTACGCGTCTCCGACAGCAGGCCGGAGAACCCCTTGCAGGGCGCGGAAAGGAACACGATGTCGGGCCGCCGGCCGTGCGCAGCCGCGTGCAAGTCGCCGGGCATGGCTTCGACCCAGCCGGGCCCGGGCTCGCGCCCATGAAAGGCCATGTACTGCTTGCGGTCGAAAAGGTCGCGCACCGTGCCGCGCACGCCCGTAAAGCGGTGAAAATCCTCGGCGCCGGCCGGATCTACGTCCATGCCGCCGATGCACACCATGCGGCCTCGCATGCCAGGGATCTCCGGCCGGGCGTCCTGGAAGCCGGCGGCGCCGCCGCCCAGGCCGAAGAACAGGTGGAAATGGTTGATATCGGTGATCAAACGTCACTCCAATGTTTTAGGCTACGATTAGGCGCATAGCCACCGAGGGGATGCCTATGCAATCGAACAACCCGATTCATGTGAATGATTACCGTGAGGGCTACAGCTACGCGGTTCACTGCGAGAAGCACGGAACCGGTGCCGCGCCCTGGACGGTCGCCGTGGAGGTGTTCAGGAACGACGAGCAGGTCCTGCCGCGGCGTAGCGAAGATGACCGTTCCCACGCGACCTATGAGCAGGCCAAGGATGCCGGGGTCAAGCTGGCTTGCCAGCTGATCGATCAGCTGATTTCCTCGAGCACTCGTTAAGGTCGACTGCCCGGGGGGCAGCGCCCGCCGTCCGGCGTGACGATGTTCTCCAGAGCGGCTTTGATTCGGCATTGCTGGAGCAAGTCGATTTGGTCCACGCGGGATCCGGTTGCCATCGCCCGCCGCAGCACCGGCAAGTCCGCCCGCAGCTTCGCAATCGTTCCTGACTGCACTGGCACCAGGTAGCGGCACGCGATCATGAGCTCGCGGAGCCCGTCCAGCGGAAGGGTGACGCCGTGGCGTATCGACATCATTTCGAAATGCCACAAGACGCCTTCGAGGGCACCCGCCGCGTCATACTCGCGGCCGTCTCTTCCAATGACGATGGGTGTGCCCCGCTCGTCGGTATCGAGCGTACCGTCCCGCTCCAATTGCTCCACCATGTGCTCGAGTGGGCTCAGGACAAGGTGCGAGCCGACGAGCATTGGCGGCTCGGAAGGCTTGGGACGGTACGGCTTGTTTCGCGCCTTAGCCCGGCGCGCCTTCCTGTGGGGGTTGCTCATTGGCGGTGACCTCCTGTTGGTGGGGCGCTAAGCCGCCTTTTGCTGCAAAACCGTGTCGCCGAGGGCGCCGTCTTGCAGCCAAAAGGCGGTATAGGCGTCGGTCGGGGCGCTGGGCGGCGCCTTGAGCGTGCCCAGCAAGATGGCCGTGTCGATTCGGCCGCTCTCGGCAAGCACGTCGAGCAGATCGATCACCTCCACACGGCCAGCCATGTTCAGGATGTCGAAAGCATCCAGCAACACGCAGCGCAGGCCGGACAGCTCGGCGATGGCCAGGGCCAGTATCGTGTCGGCGCGCCACTGCGCGGACGCGGACTGCATGCGGTACATGCGGCCGCCGGCGCGAATGGTCATGTCCGGATCAATGCGGACCGTCGCCCAGCCGGCCAGCTCGGACAACTCGGCCAACAGGGCGTTCACGGGACGCAGAGCGTCGGCCAGCAGCTCGCCCGGAATGCCGTCGGGGGCCAGCGCCGCCGCGATCTTGAGCCATTCGATGGCGTCGGCGTGGTGCTTGGCCGCCTCGGCGGTCTTTTTGTCGGCCTGTTCGGAGGCACGCTGGGCCGTCAGCAGGTCATGGTGGCGCTTGCTGAGTGCGGCGCGCTTCTCTTTGAGTTGCTGCAGCGCCTGCTCGGCAGCCTGCAGGTCGGACGGCTCGACCACCTCCACGGCGGCGGCATCCGTGCCGCTGGCGGCCGCCTCGCCCGCAGCGATGTCGCGGCGGTCGTTGTTGACCGCGCGCTGCATGAGGTCGCGGGCCTGGATGGCCTTGGCAAGCTCCGCAGCAGCGTCAGGGTCGCCCTGCCCACCCAGCTTCCCGTATTGGGCCTCGTAGGAGGCCAGCGCGGCCTCGGCGGCCAGATCGTCGGCCGTCTTGCTGGCGTCGGCGGCGGTGAATCCCAGCAGGTAATCCACTGCGCGCGCAAGGTCGTGCACGAGGCCTTGACGCGGCCCGGTGCCGGCGCGGGCGGTGAGATCCTCGACCTTGGCCTGCCATTCGGCGAGCTGCTTCTCGTCCACTGCGAGCTTGTTGCGCAGGGCCGGCAACTGCGCGGCTTGCTTCTCGCGCTGCGCGGCCTGGGCCTGGTAGGCCTGGAAGGCGCTGGCCTTCTCGCGCAGCGCGCCCAGCGACTGCTGGTGCCCGCCGATGCGCTCGTCCAGCTCGGCGATTTCGCCGTTGATGGCGGTCAGCGCCGCCAGGTCGAATTCCGGCTTGGCTGCGCTCCAGCCCGGCGCCTTCTTCTCTCCCCAGGCCTCGCCGGTCACGCCGCGCCAAGCCGATTTGCAGTCCTTGGCCTGGCCGGCGGCATAGTCGTGCGCCGCCGGGAAACCGCTGCGCAGCATCGGCAGGACGCCGCTGGCCAGTGACTCGGCGCAGCCGCGCGCCTTCATGCGCTCGAGCACGCTGGCGCTACTGGCGGCCACCTTGGTCAGCTTGAACAGCAGCGTACGCCGTTCGTCGGTGGTCGTGCTGGCAAAGCGGGACGGTTGCAGCACGAACGGCAGAAACGGGTTCTCCGGGGCGTTTCCGTGCGCCTTGCCATCCGGCAGGCTGACCGACACGCCGGCGCCGTCAACATCGACGAAGATATGTCCCTTCGTGGCGCCGTCGGTGACCATTTCGCCCATCTCTTTCTTGAGCGCGACCCGGGTCTGCTCGCCGGTGAGCGCCAGGCGGATCGCCTCGCACAGGCTCGATTTGCCGGCCTCGTTGTCGCCGCCGATCATGGCCAGCGGTGTCGGAATGGACAGGTCCACGTGGCGAAGGGCTTGGAAATTCTGGATTTCCAGGTGTTGGATCTTCATGTTGGTCCTCGATCAGGCCAGAACGGCGCGCTTGCCGTCCGGCGTCATTGGGGACACGACGCCCAGCTGTTCGAGGGTTTCGAGCAGCCGGGCGGCGCGGTTGTAGCCGATGCCCAGGTGGCGCTGAATCAGCGAGATGCTGGCACGGTCGTTGGCGATAACGTATTCGCGCGCCTGATAGAGCAGAGGGGCAGACGAACTGCCGTGGTCAGGTGCGATTTCGGCATCCACTACAGGGGCCGTGTCACGTGCCGCCCGTTGTGCCAGGTCATCCTGTAGGCCGCCGAGGGCGTGCGTCAGATCCCCGATCAAGCCGGACATCTCGCCAGTCATCAGCTTGAAGTCGGCGGCGTATCGCTCCGCCGCGTTTTGCGCGGCCTCGCGCTCTTGTGTGTGCGTGAGCAGGTCCAGCGGCACGATTCGCTTGAGCACCAGCGTGTCCGTCAAAAGCATCGCCACGCGGTCGTTCCAGGTCAGCCCCAGCAGCGTGCACACCTTGCCGGCGTGGATGTGGCGGCCGACGTCGTTGGGATCGACGGCTTGCCGCTGGTACCGAATTACCGGGCCTTGGTCACCTTGGCCGCGCAATTCCACGTCTGTATCGATGGTGAAGCAATCCGGGGCGGCATCGGCTTGCAGCCAGGCTGTCATCGCCAAGGCAGGGTTGGTCTGCACAAGGAACGGTTCCAGCGGGAAGGGGTCGAGGCACTTGCCGATGAGGCCCAGCACCTGGTCACATTGCGCTGGCGAGGAAGAGTCGATCACCAGCGTCCGTCCGGTCAAGTCGATCCAGACGCGGGTGTCGCGTTGCTGGCGGAAGGCCCTGGGCAGCATTTCGTCCAGTACCCGCTCTTTGATTTCCTTGAGCAACTTGCGGCCAGGCTTGAACCCTTCCTTCTCCTCGAATTCAGCTGCGCGTTCGCGCACCAGGAGGTCCACCGCCGCGCCGGGGATAACCTTGCGCTCGACCCGCATGGTTAGCAGCAGGTGCCCCGCGGAGTCGTAGACGAGGTCGGTGTCCGCGGTGGGCTGGACCCAGCCCACCGATTCGGCTTGGAGGTCGCCGGTTGGCTGAAACGCCTGGGTGGCCAATTGATTGGCCAACGTGGCTATGTCCGGCCACCAACTCGCCGCAAGCCGGTAGATGGTCGCGTTGCGGAAAAATGCAGTGTTGCTCATGGCGGCTGCCTTCGCTTATTCCGGCGCAGCGACGCTGCGGCGACTACGCGTGGCACGCGGCTGGGCTGTGGGGGCGTCGGCCAGCTCCTGCTTGCGCTGGCCGTAGATGTGGCGCAGGTCGTCCTGCTCTTGCGGATCCTGCACCTCGCCGATCAGGTCGGCGGCCACGTCCAGCACGTCCAGGGAATCGGCGGCGCGCAGTTTCTGCGCGACCTGCTCGTAGGTGATGTCGAAGCTACGCTGTTGCTGGGTCTGCGCAGCCTCGGCCTTCGCCTTCTCGCTGGGGGGATAAGGTTTGGCTTCGGCGGCTGGGCGCGAATCGATATCTGTGACGTCCGCATGCTTGCCGCGGACCGCGTCGGTGCGGGCGTGTTCGGTTGCTTGGGAGGCAGCACCCGAGGCGCGCAGTTCGTCCAGGTTGACGCTAATCGAACCGTCGGGGCCGGTATGGGCATCGAGCGTGTCTTGCCATTCTTCGGTCGTGCGACCCATGCCCATGACAATGTCGGGCGCGTGGATGTTGCCGAAGAAGCTGCCGGCGCGATACTGGAGCATCAGGTGCTTCAGTTCGGTTTGCCATTTGCTGCCCGGCTTGGAGTACCAGCCTTCCTCGACCGCCATCTTGATGCTTACCGGTACGCCCTCGACGATTTCATCGGTACGACGGCCGTTCTCCATGACATACGCCCATGCCACGCACTCGATGTTCTCGACTTCGATTTCGCGCTCGATCATGTCGTAGCGCCGCAGCTCCCGGTTCCACTGGCCTTTTTCTTTGTAGGTGGCCTTGATCATTCCCTTGTGCGTGATGCGGAAGCGCAGCGGAGAGAATCGGCGCGAGGCGTTGATCGCCGCGATGACGAATTTGCCGCTCCACGACAGACGGCCTTCGATGACGTTGGCGTTCTGCATCACTGCGGTGATCGACATACCGACCGCCTGCGCCGTCTCGATGGCGACGATGCAGTTGCCCAGCGCTGCCGGGTTGGGCACCTCGACGTCGTAGTAGTCGTTACCCTGTTTCTCGCGCTTGATCGTTACCGCCCGGAAGGCGGATGGCACGGCGTTCGCGGTCTGGTACGCCCTGGCAATTCGCTGTGCGAGTTCGAAGCCTTCGGCCGTAAACATGTTCACGGCCAGCGGCGTTGTGGCCGGCGGCCGTTGGAGGGCCGCGATATCGGTGGTTTGTGCCATGATCAGTTCGCCTTCTTGTGCTGCGCCATGTACTCGGCGCGGGTTGCGGGGGTGACGATGCGGCGGTCCGCCTCGTCCTTAACGTCCATGTAGGCCTTCATCTGGCTCTGTAGGAACCGCTCGAAGTTCCAGACCAAATGCTGAGTGATGACGGGCTTGTGCTTGCCGGCCGGATCTTCCAGCCGCAGATACACGAAGCGACTGGCCGGCATGAGGGGCGTTGCCATCGGGCTATCCTTTAAATAGGCAGGTGGACCAGCGCGCGCAGTACTTTCTGCTGCACAGCACGCTGGATGGGTTAGGGGGGAACAAGCCCGTGCGGAACATCGCGGCGGCATGCTCGATAAGGCCTGGCCGGTCCTCGTCACCTGTCATCACGCGGCGGGCATCGAATATGGGAGAAATCGCGGTTTCCGCCCGTCCGCTGGTGGAGAGGGCGATGATCTGCGAGCCGACCGTGCGTACGCGCTTGGTGGCGTCGTACATCAGCTGATACGTGCCGGTTTGCGCAGCGTGGCCACGCGTGACCGCCTGGCCGTCCTGGACGGCGCGCGCCCCGGTTTTCACATCGTTGATGGCGATGCCGCCTTCGGTATCAGCCACGCGCCCCCGGTCCATTTGGCCGGTCAGCCGTACGGTCAGCCCATTGCCGCAGTCGATTTCCAGGGGATCGAGCGTCGTCTCGACGTCGATGAACTTCAGGCGCGGCGCGATTTCCATGCAGTAGCGCACTATCAAGGTCAGGGCGATCCGCTCGGCTTCGGCCAGGGATAGTCCGTCTTGGGCCATGTCTACCTCGCGGTCGGGAGAGTGCAGCTCGGCTACTGCCACGCCGGCGGCGTCGTCGGGCGTGCAGACCGTCCCGTCGATCCGTGCGCGGTCAAATGCGGCCGTGCCGGCGTGCACGGCGGTCCCCAGCTGGGCACGCATACCGGCGGGCTTCCGCATCCCGAGCAGGTGCGTGCCTTCCCAAGCGTGTGCGCAGTCGAACAGCCGGCCCCAGCTGCTGGCGCGTACGGTGAACACGGACTGCATCAGAAGCCCGCCAGGCGGCCGATAAATGGGATGATGGCGAACAACATCACCACGACGGCTATTGCGCCGACCCATCCAGAAGCGGGGATGCGGTGACTGTTGGGCGCCCATGCGCCGCCCCAGTCGCTGCTCGTGCGCTGAATGCGGCCGGTCCAATTGCTGTTCGAGCGATCTACGCCGCCCGGCCAGTTGGTTGCGTTCATGGGATTTCCTCCGTTGTGAAAGGGAAGTCAGGCGAATCGTGCGTAGTCGCTGTCGGGCACGATGACGACGTCGCCCAGGATCGGCTGCGTCACGCCAGGGCGGCAGACGGCGTGGTAGTGCGCAGTGGCGGAGACATTGACGGGCAGGCCCTTGGCCTGGCCCGCGTCATCGACCAGCATCACGTGAATGCGGTCGGCCATGCGGACCACGTCCAGCGCGTCGGCGCCGAGCATGGTCTGGATGTCTTGGATCGAGTGCGGGCCGACGAGCGGCAGCTCGGCGCCGTCGGCACGCAAGAGCATGCGAATAGGGGTGGTGGTCATGGTGGTCCGTTACGCAATCTGCCGGCGGGGCGTGCCCGGGCAGGTCTGATGGCGTAGGAAAATGGGGGAGTAGCCCTGACTGGCCCAGGGCGACCCGATCACTATCGGGGGCCGTTCCGGCTGTCCCAGGAGCAGGCGCGCCGTGCGCCCCGTTGGTCCCGCCCCGTTTACCCCCGGGGCGGCCCTGCCTGGGCAGGGGTTATGAGGGGTGGAGCATTAGGTCGGGTCGCCGAAATCGGAGGCGAGGTCTTTGCCTCGGGCGATCCACCGCCAGGCCTGGTCTTTGTCGCCCAGCTCGGCCGCGGCCTTGGCGAGCGCGAAAATTTCTGAGATCTGGTCGCAGCGGTCGGCCAGCGCATCCAGCGGGCACTCGGGAGGCTCCAGGCCGTCGAAGGCCCGCTGTGCGCGTACTATTTCACGGGTCAGCATCGGGTTTCTCCAGGCATCGAAGTAGCGGCGCCAGCGAGTTCTCGTTGACGGCTAACGCGATGGACGTCGCCAGGGCGCCAATTACCATCCTGTCGCACACGTGGCCGCCGTACTTTTCCAGCGATGCGCGATGCTGCGCCGAGATCCTGGTGGCCAGGCGGCGTACAGGGTCGTCGATTTCCAAGGCGGCTCCTCGGGGACGGAATTGCAATGGGGGCGGGCGCGGTGTCGCCCAAGGGATGTCGGTGCCGGGTTACCCTCGTCCCGGCGGCTGCGTCAGACCCTGCGGCGGGCTATATGTGCAGCGGGTGCGGCTGGATCGGTCAGCCGTCCAGACTGCCGCTGGAGGCTCAGCGGCAATCCCATCGTGGCGGGCCTACGTCCTGCGGATCAGCGCTCGACCTGCATTCGGATTGCCGCGGTGTTCTGCGGCGCGGCCCTCTCGGGTGCATTCAGCGCCGGTCTTTCCCGGCTGTCACCGCTCATGTCTTCAGCAGCCCGTCAGTCGCATTACGTGCTCCACGCGCCCACTGCGCTTCATGCGCTGTTGCTTGCCTGCCGACTTAACGACTCGGCTCACGCTGGGGACAGTGGGTTCCCCGCTGCTCGGGGCCGTCTCTCCGGCTGTCACGCTTTGGTTCCTCTGCCTTGCGTATCAGCAGTGATGGTGGCCGGTGCGAGCCGGCTTTCCCGGATCGGCGTCGACCTCTTGCCCCGGGCGGGCGGCCGAGCCTCTTGCGCATCGCCTGCGCGTACTGCCCGCCATCAAG
This sequence comes from Orrella sp. JC864, assembly GCF_037026685.1. Lineage (NCBI taxonomy): Bacteria > Pseudomonadati > Pseudomonadota > Betaproteobacteria > Burkholderiales > Alcaligenaceae > Orrella > Orrella sp. JC864. The sequence goes on from NZ_JBANET010000006.1 coordinate 135,540, forward strand.
AATCCACACTGGCGGCGAAATTTTCCCCTTGCGGTTCAGCCTTCGCTCTTACCTCCCGGAACGGCTAGGCGGGCGACCAGTATGGATACTTGATGGCCCTACTCTCGGAACCGACCCGAGAGCAGGGGTCCGGCTTTAACCATGTCCGGCATGGGCCTGTGCGCGTGGGTTGTTTGCCCCAGGCTCGCGTTCCTTAGTCTATGTGTGCCGTCTTCCGGTTAGCGGGGGTGGGTACTCCCCAACCGTCGGGCAAGTCTGTACCCATGCCGATGTCGCCCGGCTTTCTGCGCCCGTGTGCTCAGGGAAATTAGCGGATCACGCCGCTACGATGCATCGGTGAGCATGACTATCTCCTTGGTAGCTGGCCCCGACTTTCCGGCGGGCGGGGTGACGCCCAAGAGGCACTGCGAAAAATCGGCCCCGCTACTTTCCCGGGGTGGTCATGATCGTTGCGAGTTATGCCAGTGACCCTCGTATAGAGGTGCAGGACCAGCTTCCCCTCGCGCACCGCCTGCCTTAGTGCTGCGCTTTACCATCATCGAAGCGGGCCGGTCGCTACTCCGGCATTAGCTTACGGGCGCTCCGCATTCCGGGTTTCGGTGCGTCCAGTCAGGGCGGCTATCGTTGCGCGCCGTTCGCGCTTTGATTCACCGTTCATCCCTCAAGCACTTGAGTTCCACCGGCCACGCCGCCGCTTCGATGATGGCCCTGCCTCTGATAGGCAGGGTGGGTCGATCCCCCGCACGCGAGGGATGAGCCGGGGATGTCAGGCGCGCACTCCGTTGAGCCAGGCGACGCGCTTTGCGGCTTCGTCGCTGCTGGTGTGGTCGCTCTCCGGCAGCCACTTGCCGGACGGGTCGTAGAACCCGACAGTCCATAGGCCCGGCTCGGATAGGATGTACACGTACATGATCACTTCCTCCTGTGCAGCTCCAGCGGCGGCCGGGGCGGGTTGTTAGGCCCGGACAGTTCCAGGTAGCGCAGGATTTCGCGCCGAGACGCGGTACCCATCGCCCACTTGCGCCCCAGGCGCAGTAGTTCTTTGCGTTGTTTCTCGGTCATGACGGTTTTCCTCCAGCGCAGGAGTTGGCGCGCCCGGCAGGACTCGAACCTGCATTCGTCGGACTAGAACTCCGATGCCGTATCCAGTTGGGCTACGGGCGCGTAATGGTGCAGGGCCGCCCGCACAGGGCTGGAATCTTCAGGCTTTCGTGCGGTATTTGCGGATGCGCAGGCCGTACATCAGGCCGCAGCCCGGCTTGGCGGCGCGGGCTTGCGCCGCGGCGAAGGTCAGCCCCGAGGCGATCAGGGCGCCGCTGGCGTTGCGAACCTCGTATTCGTAGCGGTACGTCTTCATGGCGTCATTTCTCCGTTGGAGCCCTTTGCGGGGCCGGTTATCAGGTCTTGCCGACTTCCTCGATGTGAATGTCGCTCTCGGTCAGGCCGTGCTCCTGGCAGTAGTCGGCGTGATCGATATATCCGAGGCGCGCGCAGAAGCGGTCCAGCGCCTCGTTCATGTCGCTGGCGACCACCGTGGTTTTGCCGGCGGTGCCGTTGCGCCAGAGGTTGAACGTGTGCAGAAGAGCGAGCATGGGTTTCTCCAGTAGGGATTCCATTCGTCGTCCAGCCCTCAGGGAAGGGGGTGGCCAGACGACAGCCTTCCAGCCTCCAGGATCGGCAAGCCGGCCTCTGTCGGCACATAGATGATCTGCGCACCCGATGCGTTGGCCTCCTTCAGCCCCTCGATGTATAGGTAGCGCAGATATCCTTCGGGGCCGCCAAGTCCATCGGCAACGATCTTGTTCGCCTCGGCAACGCCTTTGGCGCGCAGGACCTCAGCCTGTGCTAGCAGCTCGGCGGCGTCACGAGCTGCCTGTGCTTCGCGCACCTTGATTTGCCGGTTGGCTTCCGCCTCGGCCATCTGCGCTTTGCCCGACATGGCCCGCTGCCAGACGTTGACATACGGGAATGTCACGATTCCCAGGATGGCCAGCGCGACCGTTGCCGCTATGCCGGCTTTGGTGATGCGGTCAAAGCCGTGCTTATGCGCACGGGAGAACGAGAGCAACGCGCAGACCAGCGCCAGGATGCCGAATACGAGAAGGGATGCCATGAGGGTTCCTTTATGTGAGTTCATCTGTCTGCACCCTGTCACGGCGCAGGCGGATGAAGCCAGCGCCCAGCGAGATACCACGACGCTCGGGCGCTAGTTGCCGACTTGCACGGCGCAGCCCCGTTGGTCGCCAGGGCAGGCATTCGCCCGTTTCGTGGGCTGTCCGGCTACGGCATACCGCCCGTAGCACCGAAAGTTGTTCGGATCCTTGCTCGCAGCAACCAGGTCTCCCAAGGGACTCGTCCTGGCGTTCCGGTCCACCAGATTGCAGCTCTGGCTAGGCATTCCCTACTGCGTTCACGCTTTGGGCTTGCGGGCGTTTGGTCAGGCAGCGCCACCTACCTACTGCTGTCCGGCCAGGCCGGGGTACTGCGTACTGCGCGCTGCGGGCGGTCCTCTACTGGGCTGGCTCTGCGCCTAGGCCGTTCTGCGAACCGGTGTGTGCAGCTTGGTATCGCTAATTCCCGTAAATGGGAATTTTTGAGTATGTTGAACTCATAAACGGGAATTGTCAACCCGTTTTCGGGAATTCGCGAGGGCTATGAGCGGACAGGCTCAAACCTTCCTGCGCTCGGTGGGCGCCGCTGGCGGCCGCGGTCGCGCCGTCTAAGCCAAGGGCGACAGCGACGGGAAGATGATCGCCTAGAGGGGGGTGACTCGGTGCGGGTGCTGGGCCGCGTCGTGTGGGTCGGCGGGCTGGTGCGTGAGGGGGGCACTGGGCAGCGTATGATCTCGGCCCACCCGCTTCAACTCCTGGAACTCCGATCTGGTGGAAGGGAGGATTACGGTCCCAGCTGAACGCGTAGCGCCCGCCAGACCTTCTTGCTGGGGTCGTATTCCATCTCCGCCTCATACGAAGTGCGAACCATTGCCCCGAATCCGTTTTGAGAGTCAACGTACGCGGATACCGCAAACTTGCAATTGCCCAGAGCGACAGAATCTACACCATCAGTGATGTAGGGAAATTTGGCGCTCGCCGGCGCTCTCAGCCGTTGTTCAACAAACCGCTGGGACATGACAAAGGCCATACGACGATCCGCGCACAGGGCAGCGGCCTTATGCTTCGCCCTTGCGGCAATTTGGTCATCCGATTGGTAATGCAACTTGTACCAACAAAGCACAGCGATTAAGCCCACCAACGAACCCAGTGTGACATTGCGCCCCCAACGGGCTTCTGAAGACCTTGTCAATGTCGACATGGATGACCGGTTCACGCCTTTCGTCGGCGATTGATATCCAGTCCACATATTCAGCCCGACGCCTAAGGCTATAAGAAGCACGAACCCGATTACCACCGCCCAGAACATCCCCAACCCCTAGTAACAAACGATTTCGGAATCGTAGCTGATCGACCCCTTACGCGCATCCGGTGCGAGGGGGACCGAATAGGACCGGTTGGGATGTTCAGAAACATTAACATTTAAACTACTTATATTACGTTTAGTCACTATCGGCGTAAAAAAAAGGCCGGACTAGCTCCAGTTGAGCCCGCCGGGCCGACGTTCGCGCATCCGGGTTGACGTGTAGCAGCCATCGCTGGCGGCGATTGTTGTGGCCTCCGTCGGGCGTGGGGTTATGCGGCAGCGGAGCCATCGCGCGCGCGAAACCGATGCTTGTTGACCTTCATCTCTACGTATTCCGCAATGGCGTTTCGATCCTCAAGTGGCAACGCATCGAATTCCGCCCGGGGTATCCCAGGAAAGGGCCATTCAGCGTCTTGCTGTCCGTCGCCGACCAGGCGGGGAGGGGTATTGGGGTCAACATGCGGAACCAGCAGTTGCCAAGCCTCGAGCCCATAGGCCCGTGCGATGTCTTCCAGGTTGTCGATGCGCAGTACCGACTCGCCGGTTCTGGCCCTGGCGAGCGTCGACTTGCTGACTTTGCATCTCGCGCTTAGATCGACAAGCGTGGGATAGCGCCCACCCTCCTGGATCAGGCGGGTGAGCGTATCCCTTAGCTGCTGCACGATGTGCTTTCCCATCTTCGGGATGGTGGCACTAAACGTTTCCCGTTTGTGCATTTGACGATTCCCATAAATGGGAATAGCATGCGGCCATGCCGACAGACTCCTTTTTTGACGCTGTGCTGGCGCAGCTCCGCGCGTGCAAGCACCACGAACTACACGCCATTGCCGCCCTTTCTGGCGTTCCTGAGGGGACCATACGAAAGATCAAGTACGGCGAAGTGAGGGATCCACGCGTTCAGACGGTCCAGGCGCTGCACGACTATTTCGTGCAGAAGGGCGACCTGCAACCGCCTGCGAATGCTGCCGATAGCAGGGCGCGGCCCGGGGCTGCCCGCGAGCGAGCGTAATGGCCTTCTCCACTGCCCTTTGCCAATCAGTGCAGCACCCGGTCGTCGCCTGGCTCGCAGGGCGGCAGGCCTTTTTCGCGGTCCCGCACCTCGTCCAGCTCCAGGCACAGGCGGTCAAAAAGCTGCATGACCACCTCTTCGCTCGGCGAGTCGAAGGCGTCCCATGCCATCTCCCTGGCCAGGGTAAGCAGGGCCCTTACGCGGCGCTTCGCGCGGTCCACATCTTTGTCCATCGTGGCTCCTATCAGGTCGGCGGCCCGAGTGTGCCGGGCTGTTCGTGGCAACGCCATTGTGGGTTGCCGCTACGTGAAGTCCGCATTGTGCAGCCGCTTAATGCCCCCCGAAACGCTGAAATGCGCCTAGGAATCAGTGATGACGTGTAGCTACTCCGATTTGTATTGGCGCGACGTGCTCTACAACGACGTGCGCCGCACCGACGGCGGCCTTCAGGAGGCCGCCCGGTTCCTGACCGAGCGCCGCGGCGTGTCGATTCATCCCGAGGCCCTGCGCAAGAAGTTGCGCGGGTTGCCGGGTGAGTCCGTCGATATCGACCTGGCCCTGCTGCTGTCCGAGTGGATGCAGACCAAGGCCGGCGGCGCCGAATATTCCCACCGCTGGCTGCAAACCGTGAATGCCCAGGAGGGCATGCACTGCGACGTGGTGCCGGAGGCTCCGGCCGGCGGCTGGAAGTGCGAGATAAGTGCGCTCAAGGACAAGTGCTTGAAGCTGACCACAAAACTGGGCCGCATTACCGGGCTGATGACCGATGCGGCCGAGGACCAACGGATTACCGAGGAAGAGGCCGGTCCCCTACTGGCGCTGATCCGCGCCGCCCGGGTCATTTTGCACCGCATGGAGCGCAATGTCTTGCGCGCCGTGGGCAAGGGCAGGGGGCTGTGATGATGCAGAAGTTGCCCAAGCCCAGGTTGAAGAAGGTGCGCGGGGTATGGCGCTGCAAAGGCGCGGGAATCACTGGAACCGGACCAACCGAAGCACTCGCGTTTGACCAATGGAAGGCCAAGAGGCAGGCCACGCTCGATCAGCGCCGGCGGGAAAACGCGCAAAGGGCGGCCGAGAAAGAGGCGCTTCAGGCGCGTGCGGTTCCGCCGCGTACGCCAGTACCGTTCAGGCCGCTAGACCCCGCCAACCTGAGGGGTGTGGAGGCAATGGCATGGCGTGCTGCGGCCGCTCGCGCCGCGGCCGACCAGCCCGCCTTAGCCTCGCTATCGAGCACCGTGAAGTGGGGGGCTGAATGAATACGCCAGAGCGTGTCGATAAAGTGCGCGGCGACCAACGCTTTCATCGAAATCTCGGGTCGGTGATTGGTCGGCGCAAATCGTATTCGATAGCCGCCGAGGTGTCAGCATGAAGCCACATCGCCCCTTGGTCCGCTACCACGGCGGCAAATGGCGCCTGGCGCCCTGGATCGTGCAGCACTTCCCGCCGCACCGCGTATACGTCGAGCCATTCGGGGGGGGGGGAGCGTGATGCTGCGTAAACCCCGGGCCTACGCCGAGATCTACAACGATCTGGACGGCGAAGTCGTGAACCTGTTTCGCGTCGCGCGCGACGACGGCGCGCGCCTTGCCCTGGCCTGCGAACTCACACCATTCGCGCGTGAAGAGTTCGATCTCAGCTACGAGCCTTGCGACGATCCGCTCGAGCAGGCCCGGCGGACCGTGTTTCGCAGTTTTGCCGGCTTTGGATCGGCCGCTGCCACGGGCCAGACGAGCGGTTTCCGGGCGAACAGCAACCGCTCGGGGACCACGCCGGCGCACGACTGGATGAACTATCCGGACTGCCTCCGTCGCGTCATAGAGCGTCTGCGTGGCGTCGTAATCGAGAACAGGGATGCTCTGGACTGCATGGCGCGCCATGACAGCCCGGACACGCTGCACTACGTCGATCCGCCCTACGTGCACGCTACGCGCGCTTTCCGCGAGCGGGCGCACTGCTACCGGCACGAGATGACCGATGCCCAGCACGAACATCTCGCCGAGGCGTTGCATCAGCTACGCGGCATGGTTGTCCTGAGCGGTTACCGGTGCGATCTGTACGACCGCCTGTACGCGGGATGGCAACGCGTGGACAAGGCGGCGTATGCAGACGGCGTCCGGCCGCGTGTTGAGTCGTTGTGGCTTTCGCCGCGCATGGGGCAGATCGGGCTGTTTCGGCAGGAGGCTGCCTGATGTCGCGTCGCCACTGGATCCCCGAGGAGATCGACATTGTCCGGCAGTTCTACCCGAATCTGCCGACGGAGATGGTTGCTGAGGCTGTCGGCCGCTCGCTCTCGGCCGTCCATAACCAGGCCGCAAAGCTGGGATTGACCAAGTCCAGGTTTTTTCACCAGTGCTTTGCGAATCGGAATAAGCGCGCCAATAGCGGCAGCTTCAAGCCGGGGATGCAACCGTGGAACGCCGGGCTGAAGGGCGTCACGGGCACGCACCCGAACAGCCGGCGCACCCAGTTCAAGAAGGGCGAGGTGCGCGGCGCCGCTCGGCACAACTACGTGCCGATTGGATCGCTTCGCCTGTGCAAAGACGGGTACCTGGAGCGCAAGACCTGTGATGACCACCCCGTGCCTGCGCGGCGCTGGGTCGCCGTGCACCGGCAGGTATGGGAGGCCGCGAACGGTCCCGTTCCGGACGGCCACATCGTCGTTTTCAAGCCTGGCCAGAGAACCGTCGTCGTTGAGGAAATAACGCTGGATCGGCTGGAGTGTATCTCCCGAGCCGAGAACATGCGCCGCAACACCATACACAACTACCCGCAGGAAATTGTGCGCGCTGTGCAGATGCGTGGCGCGCTGAACCGGAGAATCAACCATGAGCGCCAAGACCATCGGCGATCTGCGTGACGCCATGTTCGACACCCTGGAAAAGCTCAAGGCCGGGACGATCTCTATCGAGCAGGCGAAGGCCGTGTCGGAGATCGGCCAAGTCATCATCAACTCCGCCAAGGTGGAGGTGGACTACATCCGCGCGAACAACGGCGGTGAGAGCTCGTTCCTGGACGCTATAGGCAACGACAACCTGCCCCCCGGCGTGACCGGGGTGACTCGTCATCGGCTAAAGGGGTAGACCATGTTGCACCCCATCCCCACCACATGCTGGCGAGGCGCCAATTTGGGCCTGGAGTTCTACCGCGCCATGCTGCTGCAGATGGATCCGAGCGCAATGGCGGCGCACTCCACGATCAATCACCACGTCGATGGGATGCAGTACCTGTGCCTGCACCGTACACCGCGGCTGACGGTCAAGCTCTACCTGATCGAGGAACCGAAGAACCCGAATAGCGGGTTTCTGGTGCACCCGCACTCGCACAGGTATGCGTTCCTTTCCACCGTGCTGCATGGTCGCCTTCAGCATCTGCGATTCAAGCCCATGCCCGGCCAGGGCTGGCAGTGCTTCACGTATCGGGCCGAAGGACGGCGGCGCACGTCGGCGGGCGAGTGTGACCTCCGGCTGCAGCGGATCGAGCGCCGTAGCGCCGGCAGCAGCTATTTCGTGGCGCCGGACGAGGTGCACACCCTACGCATGCATGAACCCTGGCGTGGTCGGCCGGCGCCGGTCCTGATCGGTCTGACGCAGTTTGCCGACACCAAATCCAGGTCCGAGCTGTACCTGCCGAAAGGCGTCGCCGAGGTCGCCTATCCCCAGGACCGCCGGCCGTCCGTGGTCGAGTTGGACAGGTTGCGCCGTCGGTGCTTGCAGCTCATGGGCGCAGCAGCTTCGCCCGGCGAGGTGTTGCGATGACGCGGCCGGACCACACCAGCTCTCGGGGGGGCAGCATGCTACCCCGCCGCATGGAGGATGTCAGCATGACCTGGTCCGAACAAAGCATCGCCCGCGCGCTGGCCACGCAGTTCTTCAACAGGAAGTACCTGTGCGTGGTGCCCAACTGCAACTGGACCGGGTACGAGTGCGACCTGCTAGCCATCACCGAGAACCTGCGGATCATCGACGTCGAGATCAAGATCAGCCGCTCGGACCTGAAGGCGGACGCCAAGAAGGACAAGTGGTGGCGCCGCGAGCACATCGGCTACTGGCCGACCGTGACGGAGCTGCGGCACCATCCCAGGCTGGACAAGCTGGTGGAGCAGCGCGTCTACCGGCGCCCGCGCTACAAGAGCACGCCGAAGGACTGGCCCAGCAAGGTCTGGAAGCACTACTACGCGCTGCCCAAGGAAATATGGACACCGGAGCTGCTGGACGCCCTTCCGAACCAGAACAGCGGGATACTGCTGCTGGACCAGGACAGCACTTGTCGTGCATGGGAGGGTATCCGGGTGACCTGCCTGCGCCGGGCTACGCCGAACCGTGACGCCAAGCCGATCAGCCCGGCCGCCGCCGTCGATATCGCCCGGCTGGCCAGCCTGCGCATGTGGGACGCCTATCGGCGACTGGACGCAAAGGAGGCCGCGTGAAGCTGCACGTCGTTTCCTTGTCCGGCTTGGAAAAGGGGGCGCGGTGATGACGAAGTCGGCCCCGTACCCGTCCGACACTCGCGCCAAGGGCTGGCGCTTCGAACTCGACCACGAGCGCATCCGGCAGTCCGATACCTGGGCCTTGGCCGCGCCGGAAATCCGGCCGTGGCTGCTGATGCTGTGGATGACGGCATGGGAACAGACGCCGTGCGGCAGCCTGCCGGATGATGACGAGCTGATCGCGGCGCGCATCGGCATGCCGCTGGACCAGTTCCAGGCCGCCAAGGGACGCTTGCTGCGCGGCTGGTGGCGAGCCGATGACGGCCGGCTCTACCACGACACGATGACCGAGCGCGTGTTGGAGATGATCGAGCGCCGCGACGGCGAGCGCCTGCGCAAGGCCCAGTACCGAGCCAAGAAGGAGGCCGAGCGTGCGGCCGCGCAGGCTGCCGGGTCCCAATCCGTACCGGAGGCGTCCCACGGTAGTCCTGAATTGTCCCACGGGACAGACGCGGGATTCCCAGGGGATTCCGGTGGGAGTGACGCTACCGGAACCGGAACCGGAACCGGTTTAAAAAAAGAAATAGCGGCGGCGGCGACACCTCCCCCGCGCGCGCACGTACGCGAGGCCGCCGCGCCGCCGCCGCCCAACCGCGACCGATCCGTAGACCTCGTCGTGCTGCTGCGCGGCTGGGAGAAGGCCCGCGGCCGCAAGCCCGCCGGGACCAGCAGCGATCCGCGGGTCAAGGCGTGGGCAAAGGCTGGCGTGACCGATGCGCAACTGCGCGAGGCCTACGACCTGGCCGTCGCGGACCGCGAGCACGCCCAGGACCCGGGCACGATCACGCCGGGTTTCCTGGACGTCTTCGTCGCCAAGGTGCTGAACCCGCCGGCCGGCGAGAGCGCCGTGGGCAAGGTCAAGCCGCCGCCGGCCACCGATCCGCTGGCCTGGGCCACGTCCTGGCCCGGCATCGTCGCCAAGGGCGCCGAGCTAGGGCTCGAGCAACGGCCGGACGAACTGGCGCCGCATTTCAAGGCCCGCGTGCATGCCGCGGCGGGCGTCACCGACGCCGACAGGCGCCGCATCCTGGCCGACTTCGGAGTGCGCCTGTGAGCGAAGGCCCCGTCCAGTGCTGCACCTGCGCCCACTTCAACCTGCGCGGCGTCGGGGGGATGGCACCACACGGTTTCGGCTCTTGTGCGTATCGCCAAAAGGGCGCCCTGACCAGCGCCGTGTATCCGCGCACCTGCCAACAGCACCAGCCCGCCGAGCCGTCGCTGGTGGACAGCCGCCGCCGCTGGCTTGCCGCCCAATCCACATCACACCAACCCACCAGCAACAGGGGAGCCTGATGGCCAACCAGATCGTTTTCACCGTCCCCGGCGCGCCTAAAGGCAAAGGCCGGGCCAAGTCCACTGCCCGCATCGTCACAAAAGGCGGTAAGCCGCTGGCGATCACCCGGCACTACACGCCTCAGGAGACTGCGGCGTACATGAGCCTGGTCCGTCTGGCCGCAGCCCAGGCTATGGCCGGCCGGCCACCCTATACGGGCCCGATACAGATGCACATCCAGATCGTTTGCCCGGTGCCGGCCTCGTGGTCGCTGACGCGTCGGCGCCGCGCCCTGGCCGGCGAAATCATGCCGACCGTCAAGCCGGACTCGGACAACGTCGAAAAGGCGGTCAAGGACGGCATGAACGGCGTGGTCTACCGAGACGATGTCCAGGTGGTCGATGACAGCAAGAGCAAGCGGTACGGCGAGGTCGCGGGCGTGACGGTGACCTTGACCGAGATGGAGGGCGTCGAGCGCGCGCAGGGCAAAGGAGGGCGGCAATGAGCATGTCGGGGCAATCCACGCGGATGGCAGCGCCGCCCGCCGGCGCAGCGGCTTCCGAACCGCTTTTCGGCAGCGCCCATGCCGCGCTGACGTTCGCTTTCAACCACTCGGCCCAGGTCTACGACCGACCGATGATGGCGCGCCTGGCGGCCACGCCGCGCCCTGGCAGCAGCAAGGGCCTCGGCGGCACCGACGGCGCTGGCCAGGCCGGCATGATCCTGGCCAATCTCGACGGACTGGGCGACCTGCACCAGCTCATCATCTGCGCTCGCTTCCTGCCCAAGACGGCCGAGTGCCGGTGCTGCGGTCACCACGCATGGGACGCGGATTGGCTGGCCGTGGTCAGGAAGATCTCGGACTTGGCGATGGCGGCCGGTGTCCTTTCCGGCCACGTCGTGCACCGCAGTGTCCGAGACGGGCTGCTGGTGCGCTATTTCGCCGGCAAGGAAGGCCGCGACCGCATTCCGCTCCGGACGCTGGCGGTGAAGGCCGGGATCAGTGAGCGGACAGTGACCGACCAGAACGGAAAGTTGACCGTGTGGCTGCGCGGCACACGCCTGCCGAAAAAGGGCGGGGCAGCGGCTGTTGTCGGGGAGGAGCAAAAGGCCATGACCCGGATCGAAAATGCGCTGGCGGCAGCTGGACTCATCGGCGCTGGTTGACATTTGCGGGAATCACCCGCAAAATCCGGCCAGTTATGTCAAGGTGCATTAGTGCGCCCAGAGAAAAGCCCCGTGCGGAAGCCGGGGCTTTTTTGCTGCTTGATTGGACAAAAAGAGACGGCGACGGCCGAGCGGCGGCAACCGCACGACCGACAGCCACCCACGGAAGAGGGCCGTGAGCGACCCGAGGCCGTCCCACCTGTACAGGCGGGAGGCACGGTAACACATCCTCACATTCATGGCATCACCGATCATCCCCTGGCTGGGCGGCAAGCGCCGCCTGGCCGATCGCATCTTTCCGTTTTTTCCGCCCCATGAGTGCTACGTTGAGGCGTTCGCTGGAGGTGCTGCACTGTTCTTCATGCGGCCGACGCCGGCCAAGGTCGAGGTGCTCAACGACGTGAACGGCGAGTTGGTGAACCTCTACCGCGTGGTCCAGCACCACCTCGAAGAGTTCGTCCGACAGTTCAAGTGGGCGCTGACCTCGCGCCAGGTGTTCAAGTGGCTGCAGGACACGCGGCCTGAGACGCTGACAGATATCCAGCGCGCGGCCCGGTTCTACTACCTGCAGCAGTCCGCCTTCGGCGGCAAGGTGAGCGGGCAGTCGTTCGGCACCGCCACAACGGCGCCACCGGGCCTGAACCTGCTGCGGCTGGAGGAGAATCTCTCGGCTGCGCATTTGCGACTGGCCGGGGCTTACATCGAGCAGTTGCCGTGGCAGCGCTGCCTGGAGATGTACGACCGACCGCACACGCTGTTCTATCTCGATCCGCCTTACTGGCAGACCGAGGGGTACGGCGTAGACTTCGGCTTCGAGCAGTACGAGGAGATGGCAGCGCACATGCGCCAGATTCAGGGCAAGGCCTTGGTCAGCCTGAACGACCATCCAGACATCCGGCGGGCGTTTGCCGAGTTTCATATTGAACGCACCGACCTGCGTTACACCGTCGGCGGCGGCGCGGGCGTCGAACGCGGCGAGGTCCTGATCTTCAGTTGGGACCCGCAGCAGCAGCCGGCCGGCCTGTTTTAGACCTCGGCTATCTCGCGCTGGGCCGCGACAACCTGGGTTGCTGCACTTCAGAAATCGAGCTGTGCAGCCGTGATCCCCAGGGCGCCGGCGATCTTTTCGCGCGAAGCCTTGCGCAGCCGTTCACTGTTCTCCTGCTGGGCATAGGCGGACTGGCTGATGCCCAAGCGCCGCGCGACTTCGGCCTGGGTCAGGCCAAGGTGTTCACGCCACGCCCGAGTCGGGGTTGCCCCGTCCACAGTGCGGCTTACGACGTCGTGAGGGATCAGGCTGCGCTCGGGCGTGGCCGCACGGCTTGCCATGTACTCGGCGTAGGGGATCACGACAAAGGCGGGCTGCCCGCCCGGGCCGTTGATGATCTGGATGTTAGTAGGTGCGTTCATCGCGTTTCCTCACTTCTTCGATTTCGACGACCTGTATAGCGCCGTCCCAGCTAAAAAGGACCCGATAGTTGCCGACACGCAAGCGGTATCCGTACTCGTGGTCCGTCAGGGCCTTGACGTTCTGGCAAGCGGGCATCGCTTCCAGGGCCTTGACGCCATCCCGGACAGCGACTTGGTGCTGGCGGTCCAACTTGCGCAGCTGCTTGGCAGCTTTCTGGGTCCAGTGGATCGTGTTCATGGCTTAATTATAAGCAAAATATAAGTTTTGGCGCAAGAAAAATAAGTTTTTGCGGCAGCCGGCGTTGCGTTTTAGGCTGACATCTTATCTGCATTAAGCGGATTAATGTCCGGTCATTTATCCGCGTAATGCGGATATAATGGCGGAATGGATGCAGAAAAGCTTAAGGCCGAGCTGGCGGCCCTCGGTTGGACCCAGCGGTACTTCTCCGAGCGGTACGGATGCGATCAGGACACCGTCAGCAGATGGTGTACCGGGAAGGTGCCTGTGCCTGCGCACGTGGGCGAATATTTCAGGGTAGTCAGGCTTGCTGCGGAGATATTGCGCCCATGAGCACCACACTTTCTGGCGAAGAGACCATCGCTGCCGTCCGAAAGCGCCAGGCCGAAACCTTGCTGGCGTTTTCGCTGGGAAAAGACGCTGTGGCCGCATGGCTGGGCATCCAGCGGCATTTCGCACGAGTGATACCTGTTTACATGTACCTGGTGCCGGGCCTGGAATTCGTGCAGGAGTCCATTGACTACTACGAGCGATTCTTCGGCGAGCGCATCATCCAAATGCCACATCCGAGCCTGCATAGGTGGCTCAATGGGCATATCTTCCGGCCGCCGCAGCAATGCGCAGTGGTCGAACAGGCCGGACTGCCGAACCACAGCTACGAGGATGTTTTTGCGGCGGTTAGGCAGGATCATGGACTGGACCCGGGTTTGATGTACGCCACCGGCGTTCGCGCCGCGGATTCGCCCATGCGGCTCGTGGCGCTCAAGACCCACGGATCAATCCATGAAAAGGGGTTGAAATATCACCCCGTCTGGGATTGGAAGAAGGCGGATCTGCTGCGCGAGTTTCGGCGAGCCGGCGTAAAGCTTGCGCCGGATTATCGAGTTTTCGGCCGCACATTCGACGGCCTTGATGTCAGGTTTCTAGGGCCGATGAAGCGGCATTTCCCGCGCGACTATCAGCGCGTTCTCGAGATGTTCCCGCTGGCCGAGTTGGAGCTGTACCGATTCGAGAGGGCGGCATGAGCACAGACGAATTGAAAGCCGCGGCCAGGGCAAAAGCGCAGCAAGTGCGCGAAGCCGTGCAGGCAAAGAAGGTTGCCAGGGCAAACCCGAAGCTGGTCAATATGCCGGATCCTACAGGGGACGCCGAGCTGGATTCGCTTGCAGATCTGGATGAAATGAAGCGTGGCTTCCGTGAGCGAGCAAAACTGGAAAGCAGCCGCTTCATGAACGTGACGGACTCGGAATATTGGTTCGCGGTGTGTTTCCAAACCCGCGAACAGAAGGAGCGATTTCTCCAGGCAATGAACTGGATTCAGTTTGGCGACAAGTATTTGCCCGGCGGCGAAATCGCCAAGCTGCACGGTATCGACCTTCCGGAGGCCAACTTCGGCAAGACCGAGCCGAAAGTTGACAAGGAATACGCTGGGCTGGCACTTTGAATAGGAGAATGCCATGCGTGGACGCATGAACATCGGCCAGCGCCGGGCTTACCAAGCCGCGCTGAACCGTGGCATGTCGCGGCGTACCGCACAGCGCCGCGCGGCTGCCGCCCTTTCCGGCAGTTGATCGAAACCAGCCCAACATCAAGCCGCCTTCGGGCGGTTTTTTGTTGGGCGCCAGAAACACCCCATGCAAACACTACGCCTTGCGAGGTAACGAATGGCACTTTGCGGAGCCAAAACCCGCAGCGGCCAGCCGTGCCAGAACAGGGCGATGACCAACGGCCGCTGCCGGATGCACGGCGGCAAGGCAAGCACTACGCACAAGGGCAACCAGTATGCCCGCACGCACGGCATCTACTCGTCTCACCTGACCGATGACGAATTGGCCGTCTGGAACGACATCGAGTTGGGGCGCGTGGACGATGAGCTGCGGCTAACGCGCATCCGTCTTGCCCGTGCGCTTGCCGCCGAGAACCGCGCATCTGGAGGTCTGGAGCTCGAGGAGCGCACGGAACAGGATGCCACTGTAAACGGCGTTCCGCTCGGCGACGAGGACAAGGTGGTCACCGAGCGATTCAAGAGGCGCGACTACGCCGCTCTGATTGACCGGCTGACGGCGAGAATCGAGAGCCTCGAGCGGACGCGCGTGGAGTTGACGCGGGCCGCCGCAGCCCCGCCGGACCAGGGTGATGCCCAGGACGGGTCGCCTCCCGAAGACTATGTCCTGACGCCAGATGAAAGCGGTCCGCAAAAGCCGATCCTCTGACGGCCGGGTCGCGCTCACGCCCAAGCAGGCGAATATCTACGTCTGGGGGTGGCAACGCGAAGCCCGGTTCCGGGATGCTGTGTGCGGCCGCCGTTTCGGGAAGACCTTTCTCGGCAAGGCTGAGATGCGCCGGGCCGCCCGGCTGGCCGTGAAGTGGAATGTCAGCGTCGAGGACGAGATTTGGTACGCCGCGCCGACGTTCAAGCAGGCCAAGCGGGTATTCTGGCGCAGGCTGAAGCAGGCCATACCGCCGTCCTGGCGCGCCGGCAAGCCGAACGAGACGGAATGCTCGATCACGCTCAAGAGTGGCCACATTATCCGCGTCGTCGGCCTGGCGGACTACGACAACCTGCGGGGCTCGGGCCTTTTTTTCGTCCTGATAGACGAGTGGGCCGACTGCCCCTATCAGGCGTGGGAAGAGGTGATTCGCCCGATGCTCTCCACGTGCCGGTACACGGTGGAGGGCGTCGAGTATGTCGGCGGCCATGCACTGCGCATCGGCACGCCGAAGGGCTTTAACCACTGCTACGACACGTACCTGGACGGGCAGGGCAAGGAGCCGGATCACAAGAGTTGGCTCTACACGTCGCTGCAGGGCGGCAACGTGCCGCCGGAGGAAATCGAAGCGGCGCGGCGGCGGATGGATCCCCGCACCTTCCGCCAGGAGTATGAGGCGAGCTTCGAGACCTACTCGGGGGTCATCTATTACTGCTTCGACCGCCGGCTGAACGCTTCAGCGGAAACCGTCCGCCGCGGCGACGAATTGCACATTGGCATGGACTTCAACGTGGGCAAGATGGCGGCTACCGTGTGCGTGCTGCGCGACGGGTTGCCGCATGCCGTGGACGAGTTCGCCGATGTCTTCGACACGCCGGCCATGATCGAGAAGATCAAGCTCAAGTACGGCGGGCACAGCATCCGGGTCTACCCAGACGCGAGCGGAAAAAGCCGCAAGACCGTTGGCGCCAGCGAGTCGGATCTCGCGCTACTTCGCAAGGCGGGCTTTACCGTTGTGGTCGATAGCAGCAATCCCGCGGTCAAGGACCGTATCAACAGCGTCAACGCGATGCTCTGTAACGCGTATGGCGAGCGCCGGCTGATGGTGAACATTGCGCGCTGCCCGCGGCTTACGCAGGCGCTGGAGCGCCAGGTTTATGACGAGGACGGCAACCCCGACAAGTCGCTGGGCTTTGACCACCCGAACGACGCCATCGGCTATTTCATCACCAAGCGCTGGCCGGTGGTCGAGCGCAGCATGACGGTGCAACACATTCGAGGGCTGGGCTGATGCCAGTTACCACACCACACCCTGACTACATCCGGGCCGATCCTGACTGGACGCTGATGGATGACGCCCTTGAGGGCGAGCGGGCGGTAAAGGCACGCAATAGCAATCTGCCGAAACCGTCCGGCATGGCCGAGGCTGAGAAGCTGGACTCCAACAACAGCTACCTGTACGCGGCCTATACCGAGCGGGCCGTATACCCGCATTGGGTCAAGGATGGATTGCGGACAATGGTGGGCCTGGTGTCCCGCCTGCAGCCCGAGATTGAACTGCCCGAGCGCATGGCGGACATGGAGCTCAACGCCACGGCGGACGGGTTCGGCCTGCGGCAGCTGTTTCTGCGCGTCGTGGCAGCCACGCTGGCCTACGGCCGAAAGGTGCTGCTGACCGACGTGGACGCGGCGGGCCGCCCTTACATCGCCCTGTATGGCGCTCGGGATGCGATCAACTGGAAGACGGCTGGGTTGGACGTTGACGGCCGCCAAGACCTTGTTCTGGCGGTGCTGAAGGAAAGCAGGCCCAAGGATGTAGCCGACGAGTTCAGCCACGAAGCCGAAACCGTATACCGCGTGCTGGACATGGTCGGGGGCGGCTATCGCGTGCGAGTGATGCGCGACAACGGGTCGCTGGTTGAAGAGGAGGCTCGCCCGGGTATGTATGGCGCGGACGGTAAGCCGGCGAAGCACCTCTCCTATCTGCCCATCATATTCTGTGGTTCCATCGACAATGCCCCCAGCATCGATGAGATCCCGCTGCTGACGATGGCCAAGGCTGCGCAGAAGTACTATCAGCTCTCAGCGGACTATCACTACGCGCTACACCAGACAGCCCATCCCCAGCCTTGGATTTCCGGCTTGTCCGGTGAAAAGACCTTACGCGTTGCCGGTCCGGCAGCGGCATGGGTCTTTGACAATCCCGAGGCATCCTGCGGGTACCTGGAGATCAGCGGTACCGGCATCGAAGCGCAGCGCACGGCAATGGAAGAGCAGCGCAACGCGGCGCTGGAGGCCGGCGCCAGGGTGATCGACACGCGCGGAGCCGAATCCGGAGACGCCAGGCGAGCCAGGCAGGATGACCAGCATGCCAGCCTGCACTCGGTGGTGATGACGGCCGCCGAGGCGATTGAGCAGGCGCTGCGGTTTGCTGCGGAATGGATCGGCGCCGACCCTGAGAAGGTCAAGTTCACGGTCAAGCCCGACTTCGGTTCCCGAACCGTGGATCCTGCTGTATCGGCCCAACTGCTGCAAGCGGCGATGGCCGGCAAGATCAGCAACGAGAGCTACTGGCTATATCTGTCCACGGGCAAACTGCCTGAGCACGATTACCAGGTCGAGGCCGTGCGGATTGAAATGCCGGGCGCCCGGGTGAGCGATGGCGACGACTGAAGAGCTGCGCGCAGTACAGCGTGCGATCGTTGACGCTTTGGGCCAGCATCAGAGCTGGCTATATCGCGCATCCTCGGGAGTGGTCAACCGCATTCATGAGGAAATTGACCGCCTGGCCAAGCGCCTTGTGGCTGACCTCGCGCCGATGCTGGACGATCTGGCGCCGGCTGAACGCGAGGCGTTCCTGGCTGGGCGCTATACCACCGACCGGCTCAAGGCCCTGCGCGCCACGATAGACGGGTGGGGTAGCGCGCTGAACGAGGCTGTAACGGGCGTGTGGGGGCCGGCGGCGCAGGCATTGGCCGGGTACGAAGCGGGCCACGTAGCCGCCGTCATCGGGGAGGTCATCGACGGCCCCCCGATCAAAGTGCCCAGCGCGCAGGCTTTATACCGCCGCGCGGCGCTCAAGCCACTGATGGGCGAACACGTCGAACGCATGATCAAAGGGTTCTCTGCCGACACGACGCAGCGGGTATACGTTACGGTGCGCCAGGGAATGGCAAGCGGTCAGACGACGGCCGAGATCATGCGGGCGCTGCGGGGCACAACCGAGTTGCGCGGTGAGGACGGATTGATCTTCGCCGCAAAGCGCGACGTTGAGCGGCTGGTGCGCACCGCTCGCAACCACATCGCCGACGTTGCCAGTGACGAGGTGTACGAGGCCCTGGGCGCGCCCTACGTCGTGAGGGTGGCCAGCCTGGAGGGGCGGACTTGCAAGTCGTGCGCCGCGCTCGACGGAAAGGTGTACAAGCGCGACGAGCCGCGCCCGCCCGCCACCTTGCACCCGAACTGCCGCTGCCGGTACGCGCCCAGCTTTGATGGCGAAATGGTCGGCAATCGGCCTTTCATGCGAGCCCTGAAGGTAAAAAAGCGCGATGGCACCGACCGATTCCGCAGCTTGGGCGACATGACGAAGAAGCAGCGGGAGGCCGCAGGCCTGCAAACGGGCCAAGTCGCCGCGGGGACGACCTATGCGGACTGGTTCGGCCGGCAAGATGCCGCGTTTCAGCGCGAATGGCTGGGCGAGGCTCGGTACCGCCTGTATCGGGACGGCAAATACGAGCTGACCCGGTTTATTGACCCCAAGAACGGGAAGACGTATACCCTGGAGGAATTGCGTCGCAGGGACGCGCAGACCTTCAGGAACGTATTTGGAGAATAAGCCAGAATTGGCCGACCAGCTGTTTATGCAGTGGTGGGTACCTCGAATCGTCGAGCGCAAGCCGCTCATTACCGTGCCAGGTGCATGGATCGCTATGCGGGTGAGCATTGCGATGCAGCACAAGATCAACCCATTCTGAACCCGGCCCCGCGCCGGGTTTTTTGCTTTCAGGGCCGCCCGAGGGGCGGCCTTTTCATTTGCCCGCGAGGCGGGCGCTTCTTTTCCCGAGGGGAACCGCATGACGCACGAAATTGACCTGGCCGAACTCGGTCTGGATCTGGACGAAAGCAAGGCAGCTGAACTCAAGGAGGTGCTGTCGGGCAAGATCCAGCAAGCCATCGAGAAAGAGGTCTCTGGCCTGAAGTCCAAGAACCAGGAACTGCTGGGCCAGAACAAGACGCTCAAGACCGACCTCGACACGTTCAAGGGCCAATTCGAGGGTCTGGACATCGACGCCGTCAAGGGCCTGCTGCAGAAGGCCAGCCAAGACGAGGAAACCAAGCTGATTGCCGAGGGGAAGCTGGACCAGGTTTTCGAGCGTCGTACCGAGCGTCTGCGCGGCGAGCTGGACAAGACCATCAAGGCCGAACAGCAAGCCCGAGAGAAGGCCGAGGCCCGCGCCAAGGCACTGGAAGCCCGCGCGCTGGGCGACGTCATCCGCGGCGCCGCCATCGAGGCCGGCGCCGAGAAGAGCGCGCTCGACGACTTCATTCTGCGCGGCCAAGCGATCTGGACGCTGGACGAGGACGGCAAGGCCGTCGCGCTCCAGGACGGCGAGGTCGTCTACGGCAAGGACGGCAAGACCCCCCTCACGCCCAAGGAATGGGCCGAATCGCTGCGCGAAGCCGCGCCGCATCTGTTCCCGCGCGCCCAGGGCGGCGGTGCTACCGGCGGCGGCGGTGGCAAGGCCACCAAGCCCCGCTCCCAAATGACCGCGGCCGAGAAGTACGACTTCATCCAGAAGCACGGCCAGGCCGAGTACCTGAAACTGCCGAAATAAGGAATCGACATGACGACCACCGTCAACAGCGACCTGATCATCTACAACGATCTGGCGCAGACCGCCTACCTGGAGCGCATCCAGGACAACCTCGATGTGTTCAACGCCGCATCCGCCGGCGCGATCGTGCTGCGCAACGAGCTGATCGAAGGTGACTTCCAGAAGCGCACCTTCTACCGCATCGGCGGCACCCTCGAGCACCGCAACGTCAACTCGACGGACAAGCCCGAAGGCAAGGCCATCAGCCACCTCGAGCGCGTCGGCGTGAAGGTGCCGTGGAAGTACGGCCCGTACCAGTCCACCGAGGAAGCGTTCAAGCGCCGCGCGCGCACCCCGGAAGAGTTCTCGATGATCGTCGGCCAGGATCTCGCCGACGCGACCATCGAGGGCTTCATCCGCTACAGCGTGAACTCGCTCGTCGCTGCCATCGGCGCCAATGCCGGTACCGTCGTTACGGGCAGCATCGCCGTGGACGGCAAGAAGACCCTGACGCGCGGCCTGCGCCGCTTCGGCGACCGCTTCAGCCGTATCGCACTGTGGGTCATGGACTCGGCCAGCTATTTCGATATCGTGGACGAAGCCATTGCCAACAAGCTGTACGGCGAAGCCGATGTGGTGGTGTACGGCGGTCTGCCGGGCACGCTGGGACGTCCGGTGCTGGTGACGGACCAAATGCCGGCCAATCGCATCCTGGCGCTGCAACCGGGGGCGTCCGAAGTGGTGGAGTCCCAGGCCCCGGGCTTCCGCAGTTACCCGATCAACGACCAGGAAAACCTGGCCATCGGCATCCGCGCCGAGGGCACGGTGAACCTCAACCTGCTCGGCTACTCGTGGAAGGAAGATACCGGCGGCGCCAACCCGACGATGTCCGCCCTGGGCTCCGGCGCCAACTGGCACAAGCACGCGGCCAGCGATAAGTCGACGGCCGGCGTACTGATCAACCTGACCGGCGACGCCGGCGCGGGGAGCTAAGGCATGCGCGTCGGCATCTACGCTGGCGCGCATCACGCAGTAGCGCCGGCGCTCGTGGAGGGATTCCGCCTCTGCGGCGCCGGTGCCAGCGTGCGCGCAACGGACCATTACTACGGCGAACGAGAGACGTTCGACCTCGTGGTGGTGTATGGCATGAAAGCGGGCCGGCGCGTACGCGACACCTACGCCGCCGCCGGCGTGCCGGTGGTGGTGATCGACTGGGGCTACATGCGTCGGGTCAACGATCCGTCCGAAGCGGCCGCGGGCTACTTCCAAGTCGGCTTGGCCGGGTTGAACAGGGTGCCGGCCTTCGCGTGTCCGCCTGACCGGTTCGACGCACTGGGTCTTGAGGTGGTCGAGCAGGGTGGCGACCCGCAGGGCTACGTTCTCGTCTGCGGCCAAGTCCCAGGGGACGCCGCGCATGGCCTCGATGCCGAGGCGCTGCAATCGTGGCTGGCCGAGCAGTTGGGAGCGCGCGCTGGGGCGGTGTACCGGCCGCACCCGCGAGGCGGCGTCGATCTGCCCGGGGTGGAAAGCGACCGCCGGCCGCTGGCGGAGTCGCTCGCCGGAGCGCGGTTGGTCGTGGCCTACAACAGCAATGTGGGCCACGATGCCCTGCTGGCCGGCGTGCCGGTGGTTTGCGGGCCCGGCGCCGCCTACGAGGACCTGGCAGGCGAACAGCTGCCGAGCATCGAAGACCGGCGTGCCTACTTCGCCCGTCTGGCCTATGGGCAGTGGACGCTGGAGGAAATGCGCAGCGGGCAATGCCAGCGCTTCCTCATTGATCACCTCGTGCCCGGCGTTGGCCTGCCGGGCGAAGCGGCGCAAACGGAGAATCGGCCGTCTGTGCCCGAGCTGAGCTCGGGTGCCGAGGCAGAGACCAATGGAGGCACTGCGGTAGCAACAGCCCCGACGGCTGGTGGAGAGCCCGTGCCGACACCTATAAGCGGGGCGGCCCCGGAGACCGTTCCTCCCGCCGGCCAGCCGACGACGGTGCCCTCCGCCGAAGCGCCGAAGCGGCGTGGCCGGCCGCCCCGGAAACAGGCGGGGGCCTGACCGTGACGGAGTACGTGACGGTCGCCCAGGTGGACGAGCTGCTGGGCGATGGATGGGCGGCGGCGGACAAGAAGGCCGAGGCGATCTTCATCGCCAACGTCTGGATGTCAGACCAGGACTTGCCCGCGCTGGACCCGATGCCCGAACAATGGCCGCGCGCCGCGGCCTACATCGCGCGCGAGGCCGCCGCCGGCCGGATCTACGGACAGACCGAGCACGGGCTTATGAGCAAGTCGGCCTCGGCTGGCGAGGTCTCCACGTCCAAGACGTTCGCGCATGGGCACCGCGTGGTGTCGGCCGGGGAAAACCTCGCGCTGGCCTTGCTTAAGCCCTGGCGCGGCGGGCTCGGCGCCGGAGTGGTGATGTTGAAGAGGGTATGAGCATGTACGGAAGTGGACTGGATGGCGCGTTTACCGCGCTCATGATCGCGTGCGGTATCGCCGGCGCGGCGATCATGGCATTGCTGTTCTGGGGTGTTCCGTGGCTGTGGGGGGTAGTCAAGCCCTGGCTGCATGCCGTGACGGGGTGACATGGGACAGCACCTAAAGCCGCCTAGGGTCGAGTTCCGGCCCATCGATCCACTCCAGGACTACTACGACGACGGCCAGGGCAACCAGTATTCAGTGGCGCGCTTGGTCGATGATGCCAAAGACCTGCCGATTTTCGATTGCCCGCTGGCGGCGCTGGATCTGTCGGGGGAGATCTGGAAGGGCAGCAACATGCACGGATTGGCCTTCCACGTTCGCAAGGTGATGCGGGCCGACCTGGATGTGCCGATCTTGCTGGACTGGAACGGCGGCATCGCCGACGGCCGACACCGCGTCATCAAGGCGCTGGCGCTGGGTAAGCGAACGATCAAGGCCAAACGGATGACATGGAAGCCGGATCCGTGCCGAAAGAGCGAAGGGAGTTGATGTGGGGCTGCGCGACGAAATTACAGCTGACCTGGCCGAAGCCTTCGATGACGACCTCGCCGACGCCATCCGCCCGTTCGAGGGTTCGCGGGTCGCGGGTGTAGGGCCGTATGACCCGGTGACCGAGACGCGGCCGGGGATCACGGAGACCTACAGCGGCCGCGGCGCGTTTGGCGGATATCGAAGCGAGGAGATCGACGGCGTGCGCGTGCTGGCGACCGACGTGCGGCTGCTTGCCTTGCAGGCCGAGACGACCGGCACGCCAGCCGTGGGCGACAAGATCAACGGCATGAGGGTGGAGTCCGTCGGGCAGGACCCGGCCGCCGTCACCTGGGTCGTGCAACTTCGGAAGGTGTGATGGTGCTGCTGATGAAAATATGGGCTGCCGTGACGCAGCGAAAGATTGTGGCACTGCTACACCACGATGGCGAAGTGTCATTCCACATCGCCCGCAGGACGCCGTTCGGCATGGAGTGCAAGACGTTGGGACGGCGCTGCTTGCTGCTCAAGGATGGCAGCGTCAAGGGTCCGTCCTGGGTTGATGCCTGGGAGGTGGCGTAATGGCCTGGGGAGGAACGAAGCCGACCGCCTTTATCAAGGTAGTCGAGGATGATCTCGTGGACAAACGCAAGGTCATTACGTCCGACGCGCTCCAGGCCGTTATTTCGGGTTCGCCCGTCGATACGGGCGCGTACAAGGGCAATCACAAGGTGAGCCTGGACGGCGAGGATCTTTCCTCCGATCCCCTGGCCGCCGACCCCAGCGGGCAGGACACCCTGGCCAGGGGCGAGGCCGTCATCGGCCAAATCGATACGGCCTACGGGTACGCCGTGGTGCAGAACAACATCGCCTACGCGCAGCGCCTGGAGGACGGTCATTCGCAGCGGGCGCCGTCCGGAATCTACGGACCCGCGTTCGAGTTCCTGCGGGCCAAGCACGCGAAATGACCTACGAAGAGATCCGACAAGCCATTGTGGGCCGCATGGCGGCCTTCAGCGGCCTTGAACAGTCGCGCATTGCGTATCCGAACCATCCGGGGATATTCGCCCCGCCGGACGAGGGGCTTTGGTGCCGCCTGTCGATTCAGCCCGGGCCTGCCTTTATGGCCGGCATGGCGGATCGTCCCTACACCCGCAAGCCCGGCCTGATCGTTGTGCAGTGCTTTGCGCGCGAGCGTACCGGCATCAAGCCGTTGACCGAACTGGCCGACGCCCTGGAGGTGCATTTCGCGTACTGGCGCCACGGTGAGCTGGAGTGCTTGGAGGCCAGCCACGTAGACGTGGGGCCGGCCGATGGCTTCTACCAGCAGAACGTTCGCGTGGCTTACCGAGCCGGATAGCCAACAACCACCTCGAACGACCCGCTTCGGCGGGTTTTTTTTGCCCGCTCTGTGCGGGCGCATTGAGCATAGGAGGCAGCCGTGAGCAGCGGAGCCAAAGTTGTCACCCACTACATCAAGGAATCCACGCCTGGCGTGACCCCAGCCAGCCCGGCTGCCGGCGCGTGGAAAACAGCCCGCCTGACGGGCAACAGCTTGTCGCCCACGCCCACCACTCAAGTCAGCGACGAAATCACGGACTCGCGCATCAGTCAGGGCAGCGTGGTCACCGGCCTGACGATAGGCGGCGACCTGGTCGGGGAGATGTCCTTCGGCACTTTCGATGATTTCCTCGAGGCGCTGTTCTACGGCAACTGGACCAACGACGTGCTGACCGTGGGGACCACGCGCCACACCTTCAGCGTCCAAAAGGCGTTCACCGACGTGGGCACCTATCACCTGTTCAAGGGCGTGCACGCCGCCACCGGGTCGATCGAGATCCCCGAGGAGGGCAAG
This sequence comes from Orrella sp. JC864, assembly GCF_037026685.1. NCBI lineage: Bacteria > Pseudomonadati > Pseudomonadota > Betaproteobacteria > Burkholderiales > Alcaligenaceae > Orrella > Orrella sp. JC864. Next base: position 160,361 of record NZ_JBANET010000006.1, read on the forward strand.
ATCACGTTGACCATCGGCGGCCAGGCTCTGGACTATGAGGACGGCGAATCGTCGTTCGTGACGAGCCCGGCCGCGGCCACGACGACGCCTTTCATGTCGTCCCTGGCGGTGGGCGATATCACCGTGGATGGGATTTCCCTGGCCGGGGCGGCCTGCGTGTCGGCCATGACGGTCAACGTCGACAACACCGTGCAGCTGCAGCGCTGCTTGGGCTCTGGCCGGCTCGGGCCGGGCGCCATTATCGAGACCGAGGCAGCGATCACGGGGACGATCACGCTCGCATGGTCCAAGCGCGCCTGGCTGATCTGGAAGGAGCAACTGACCCGCAAGCCCTTCGCGGTGTCCTTCCCCATCGAGGACAGCTTGGGCAACCGATACGTCTTCGCCTTCCCTTCGATTGAATTCGACGGCGAGCTGCCCAATGGCGGCAAGCGCGACATCATCCAGGCCACCTTGAACTGGACCGTCGCCAAGGTGGCTCCGTTCATCACGCGCGTTGCGGCCGCTACGGAAGGCGAGGACTGATCATGCCTTTGACCGTCCACACGGAGGAGCGCCAAAAACCGAGGTCGGTGGCGCAGTGGCGTGAGTACGACGCGCAAACCAGCGTCCTTATCGACAGCCTGGACAACGACGAGTACCAAATTGCCCTTGCACGTGCCAGGCGCCGCACGCAGGCCCTGGACCGCCTGGCCGGCGCCGAGCAGGTCCTGGTCCTGGATGGCGAAGAGACCGAACACGCGACGCAGTGCACCTTGCTTGGGCACTTCGTTGTGAGGGATTGGAAGGGGGCGGCCGACGCCAACGGCAACCCGGTGCCCTATTCGCCGAAAGCGGCGGTGGCAACCCTCAAGACCGACATCCGCTTCTTTCTCTGGGTCCTTAAAGAGGCCTCCGACGTGGCGGCGAGTCACCACAGGGAGGTCGAGGAAACGAGGGGAAAGTCGTCGCCAGGTACCGCTGGCAGCGCGAGTGGGGAAGCCGAAGCGAAAAACAAAAGCTGATCGCCAGCAGGCTTGGCGTACGGATTCCTGACCCGCCGGAGATCGACGCCATCACGGCCCATGTAATCGCGGTGTACCAACTCGCCGCTCGCGCCCGGCGCATGGTGCCCGCTCAAGGTGGTGCGGTACTGCTGCCCATATCCGTGGCCGATATATCCGACGTTCTTGCTGCGCATCCGTCGCCACTCCCCAGGGCCGAACTGGACGCATGTGTCTTCGCGCTTGACGCCTTGGACCGTGAATGACACGACGACGTGAGTGATGAACCATGAGTGAAAGCCGCCTAGCGATTGTCATCGACAGCCGCAATGCCAAGACCGACGCCGAGGGGCTGGCGCAAGCCATGCAGGCCTTGGAAGATGCCGGCGTGCGTGTGAGCACCAGTGCGGGCAGAGCGGGGCGTACCGCGCGGGATGCCGGCCGGGCCTATAGCCAGGCTGGCCAGCAGGCCACGCGCGGCGCGCAGGGCGTAGACCGCATTAATCGGTCCCTCGATGACACCGATAGGTCGGCCACTCAGGCAACCCTGGCATTGCGTCGTGCTTTTATTGGTGGGATCGCAGGGCTTTCGGCGATGAATGTGATCGACATCGCCGACGACTGGGGGCAGTTCGCCAGTCGGATCCGGATGGCCACGCAGAGCGCCGAGGAGTACGACCTGGTACAGCGGCGGATGCTGCAAAGCGCCAATGCGACGTACCGGAACATCAACGAGACGCGGGAGTCGTTCATTCAGCTATCGCCGGTCCTGCGGCAGATGGGGATGTCGCTGGAGCAGAGCCTGGACGCCGTTGACGCCTTCAGTGGCTTGCTGGTTGTGAACGCTGCCAGCGCTGACAGGGCGGTCGCTGCACAGCGGGCGCTGTCTACGGCGTTGCAGAAAGGAAAGTTGGACGCACAAGGCTGGATCACGATCTATTCGTCCCTGGACAGTTTGGTCGAGGTCCTGGCGCAGCACAGCGGAAAGTCGGCGGAAGAGATCCGCAAGTTGGGCGCTAGCGGGCAGCTGTCCGTCAACATGATCGCGCAGGCGCTTGCCGGGAGCTACGACGAGATCATGCGCCAGGTGGAAGGCATGCCGACCACCGTGCGGGACGCAATGAACAATGTGAGCAATGCGTTCGGCGAGTACATCGGTACTGCCAATGAGGCGAACCAGGTCACGGCGTCGATGGCTGCCGCGCTAGTGAGCCTTGGCGATAACCTCGATTCCGTGTTGAACGTGGCAGTACTGGCCGCTGGCGGGCTTTTGGCGGCGTACACGGCACGCGCTATTGCTGCCGGGGTGGCAACTGGCCAGCTGACCGTAGCCAAAATCGCGGACGCGGCGGCCACCCGCAATTCTGCCGCCGCAAGCCGCGCATTTGCAGCAGCCCGAGTCGCCGAAGCGCAGGCTGCAGTGGCCGCTGCGACGGGCATGCAGCGGCTCACTGTCGTGCAGACCCAATTGGTTCCGGCACAGGCAGCGCTGGCCGCTTCTACCCAATCGCTTGCTGCGGCAAATCGCACCCTTGCCCTTTCGTTGTCGGGCCTCATAGGTGGCCCCATTGGCGCCCTAACTTTGGGCCTTTCTGCGGCGGGTGCAGCGTGGGTGTACTTTGCGAACTCCACGGATAGGTCTCGTGACAGCCTGATCGACATCGACCAGCCGTTGCAGACCACGATCGAGAAGTTCCGCGAGCTGGGAGTGCTGCAACGGGAAAGTGCGCTGGCCAGGTTGGGCGAATTGCAGGCCCAGCAAGCGCGTGAGGCGGCGCGAGCGGTCAACGACTTTGTCGATAGCCTCAACCCAACGACCGCTCGCGGTACGCGCGCAGTAGCTCAGATGCGCGCCCAAATGCGCGTGGAGATGCAAGCAATTGCGGCCGACACTGATCTGTCGTCGGAACAGATGCAGCAGGCAATGGCCGACCTGATCGATATGTGGGCGGAGTCCGGGCGGATCACGCAGGAGCAGGCGACCACGTACCGCCAGGCTGCGGCCGCAGTGGCGGCTGCACAGGAACCTGCACGGCGGACCGCCCAGCAGGTCGCCGTGCTGACCGCCGAGCAACAGCGATTGGCAGATTCGGCCCGGGAAGCGGCTAATGCACAGGGTGCTCTGGCCGGCGCCTTGCGCGAGACCGACGAAGCCGGTAAGACGTACTTGGAACGGCTGCAGGACCGCGCCCTTACGGCCGGACTGACCACTCAACGTCAGCAGCTCGATGCGCTGGTGAAGGCCGGGAAACTGATCTACTCGGACGACGACCTCGAGGCGGCCCGCAAGGCGGCGGACATCATCGACCGTGCAACCGCTGTGTCCAAGCGACCACGGCGAGAAACGGCAGACGAAGGCCAGCGGTTTATCGAGCAGATGCGTGAGCGCGTTGAGCTGCTTGGCAAAGAAACCCAACTCGAGCAGCTTAATGCGCGGATAGCCTCGGGCACCCTCAAATTCAAGGAAGAGGGACAGCGAGGGGAGGCCGAACGGCTGGCCCGGACCCTTGACTACCTGAATCAGCAAGTTGAAACCGAGCGGATACTGCGCGACTTGCGCGCTCAGCAGTCCGTAACGCAGATGCAGTTCATGCGGGAACTGGGCAGCTTCGGCCAGGGAAACCGGGTGCGGGAGTTGAACTCTGCCCTTGCAGAGGTTGAGGACCGATACCGAGACCTGATCGAGCTGCGGCGAAATTCGGTGCATGGGCTCGGCGACCGCGAGTACGCGCAAATCCAGCAGTCACTCGCTACTGAATTGGATATGGTCCGTCAGCACTATGCCGACCGCTGGCAGATCGAGGAAAGCTGGCGCCTAGGTGCAATGGACGCGCTTCGGAACTATTCCGACGAGTCGCGCAATCTGTACCAGGATTTGGGGGAGGCCGCTGGCAACGCATTCCGGACGATGGAAGATGATTTCGTGTCGGCCATGCGCGGGATGAAATTGGAAGCGTCCCGGGTCGTAGACAGCATCCTCAACGACCTGCTGAGAATAACCGTGCGCCGGAACATCACCGGGCCGCTGGCCAACGCGCTCAATCATGGTATCGGCCAGGTGGTGCCGAACGTGGCTGGTGGTTTCGGCATTTCGCAGCTCCCGGTCGGCGGTCTTATCCCTACGGTGGACCTGACCAGACCGCCAGGCCTCGCCCGCGGCGGTCCGACTCGCGCGTTCGGCCTGTATGAGGTCAACGAGGAAGGGCCTGAGCTGTACACCGAGCGCGGCCGTACCTACCTGATGGCAGGCGACCAGGGTGGATATGTGACCCCGCTACGCGATGCGGCGCAGGCGGGCGCGATAAGCACAGTACCGGTGCCGGGGGCAACGGCCGCCACTGCGCCGCCGCGAATCACCATCAACAACATCGGTGCCCAGTCCGAGCCGGAAGTTCAAGTGCGGCAGGACCCGTCCGGAGGCATCAACATTGACCTGATCTGGAAGCAGTTTAGCGGCCGGCTGGCCCGTGAGGTGTCTAGCGGGCAAGGCGAATTCGTGCGCGCCCAGGAGCGGACGTATGGACTCCAGCGCAAAGTGAGGGGCTAGATGACGATTCCAGTCTGGACGGGGACCGCGCCCACCACGCAGTACGGGCGCCAGCCGAAGGCCCCATTCCTGCGGACCGAAATGGACAACGGGACGTCGCGGAACCGGGCGCGGTTTCGCGTTTATCCCATCACCATCTCGGTCAACTTCTTTTTCGACCAGGAGGAGTACGACCGGTGGCAGCGCTTCTGTGAAGAGGAGCTCGTCAACTACTCCGGCTGGTTCATGTTGATGACTACCGGGCCGGGTGGAGCGCGCTTGCGCCGAGTCCAATGGGTCGCCCCGCCGAAAGAGGACATGGTCGGGACTCGCCACTGGCGAATCACCGGCCAGGTCGAAACCCTCAGCAACGCATAAGCCGCCTCCGGGCGGCGTCTTCTTTTTTGGGCGCCTATGTCCCTTGAACAAGCACTGGCCGAGGCATACGCCTCGGCGCCGCGCGACCGAGTGATTTTCGACACGCTCGAACTGCGGCACCCCAATTTCCTGGACGACTACGGCCACCCTACTGCTATTCGGGTGGTCATCGGCTACGAGGATATCCGTGCGCGCCTTGAGGCCTATGCCCCGCTGCATGCGGGCGAGGAGGTGGACTTTCAGGCCGGGGCGTTCCGCTTCCGGCTGCCCGGGTTCGAGGAGGCCAGGGTGCCCAGCTTGCAGATCACCCTGGACGGCGTATCGGAGTTGGTGGTGACGCACGTGGAGGCTGCCGCGCATTCGCCGGTGCCCATCGGCGTCACGTACCGGCCATACCTGTCCACGGACCTGAGCCGCCCGCAGATGGATCCGCCGATCACCATGTCGCTGACGCAGGTCAGCGTGTCGGCGCTGACCGTGACGGGCACCGCCACGCTTGCCGACGTGCACAACTATCCGTTCCCCGCCGAGAAGTACATCCGGTCGCGATTCCCGGGGCTGTTCCGATGACTGCCGACGACGCCAATCGCTACATCGGGCTGCCCTGGCGTTTTGGCGCCCGTGGGCCGGATGCCTACGACTGCTGGGGGCTTCTGCACGAATGCCGCGCGCGCCATTTCGGCGGCGGGGTGCCCGACACGGTTCTAGGCCAGGCCGCAAAGCGCTTGTATTCGCGCAAGCTCAAGTCCGGTGAATGGGAAGTGGTGGACCTGCCGGCCCACGGCGACGGCGTGCTGCTGCGCGCCGGCAATGATCCCCACGTCGGCATTTACCTGGACCTGGACGGCGGCGGCGTGCTTCATGCCCTGGAGGGCTGCGGCGTCGTATTCACGCCCATGCGCGGCCTCGTATCCCTCGGCTATTCCAATCCGAAATTCCATCGATTCCATGCCTAGCGTCATCATCCGCCGCGACCCTTTCCGGCCGCAGATGGACCAGCAAACGGTCACTGTGCGCCGCGGCACCCGCCTGGATACCGTCCTGCGCCGCCAGGGCTTTATCCAGGGCCGTGGGAAAGCCATTCGCCGCCCGGTGCCCTTCGTGGTGCAGGTCAATGGCGAGTGGCTGCTGCAGGCTCGCTGGGCGCGGCGCCTGGTCGCCGATGACGCTGTGCTGGTGGTGGTGCTGCCGGCCGGCGGCGGGGGCTCCAATCCGCTGCAAATCGTCGCAATGGTTGCATTGGCGGCGGTGACGGCTGGCGTTGGAGCGTGGGCTGCTGGTGCATACGCGAGCGCCGCGGGCGTTGCCGCAACGAGCGCGGGCGCGCTGGCGGTCGGTGCAGGCGCGGCGGCGGCGGTAGCCATCGTCGGCGGCATGGCGATCAACTCGCTTTTCCCGCCGGCGCGCTTGCCCAGCACGATGGAGCGCGAGGGGGCCAGCCCGACCTACACCATCGGCGCCCAGGGCAATATGGCCAGGCCGTTCGAGGCCATTCCGGTGCGCTACGGCCGGTACCGCAGCTATCTCGATTTCGCGTCTCAGCCCTACACCGAGATGGAGGGCAATGAGACCTACCTGTACCAGCTCTTCATGGTGGGCCAGGGCGAGTACGACATCGAGAGGATCCAGATCGAGGACACCGACGTCGGCAACTTCTCGGAGGTGCAGTACGAGGTCGTGCCACCGGGCGGGCGGGTGACGCTGTTCCCCGACAACGTGGTTACCTCCAGCGCGGTACAGGGCATCGAGCTGCCCGCGGCCGGCGGTCCTGGCGCCGGCCCGGTAGGCCCCTTCGTGGCGAACCCGGCGGGCACGCGCACCACGGAACTGGCCGTGGATGTCGTCTTGCCCCGTGGGCTCTTCTACGTGAACTACAAGGGGGCGCTGGAGCCCTTGGCGACGACGTTCAACGTCTACGGGCGCCAGATCGATGACAGTGGGCAGCCGATAGGCAGCACGGTACTGCTTGGTGCCGAGCGCCTGGAAATGGCCACGTCGACCCCGCAGTACCGCACCTATCGGTACAGCGTGCCGCAGGGGCGCTGGGAGGTCAGCGTCGAGCGCACCTCTGCCGACATCCCTGACCGGGAGACGCGGTCGGCGCTGGCTATCTCGTGGCTGGGCCTGCGCGCGTACCTGCCGTCGCAGCAGGACTACGGCGATGTCACGCTGCTGGCCATGCGGATCCGGGCGACGAACAACCTGAACCAGACGACGGCGCGACGCATCAACGTCATCGCCACGCGCCGGCTGCGCACATGGCACCCTATCAACGGCTGGTCCGCCGGCGCGGTGGCCACGCGCAACCCGGCGTGGGCGATTGCAGACGCGTGCACGAATCCACGGTATGGGAAGGGGCTGCCGACCAGCCGCATCAACATGGCCGGCGTGTACCGCCTGGCGCAGATCTGGGATCAGCGGGGAGACCGATTCGACGGCGTATTCGACACGACCGTGACGTTCTGGGAGGCCATCACGCAGATTGCGCGGGTCGGTCGGGCCATGCCGATCTACTACGCCGGCGTTATCGACATCGTGCGCGACGAGGCCAAGAGCCTGCGCACGCAGATGTTCACGCCGGCCAATATCGTCGCGCGCAGCCTGTCCATCGACTACGCTTTTCCCGAGTTCGATGACCCCGACCACATCATTGTCGAATTCACGAACGAGGCGACCTGGCAGGACGACGAGGTCGTTTGCGCGCTTGCTGGCAGTGCCATGCTGCGGCCGTACCGGCTGCGCATCCCGGGTATCACCAACCGCGACCACGCGTGGCGCGAGGGCATCACGCTGGCGGTGCGTAACCGCGACCAGCGGCGCTTCATCTCGTTCCAGACCGAGTTCGAGGGCGCAATCCCGGGATATGCGGACCTGGTGGAGATCTCTCACGACGTGCCGAAATGGGGCCTGTCGGGCTGGATCGAGTCGTTCGATGCGGCCAGCCTGACCCTGACCACGTCCGAGCCGCTCGAGTGGTATGAGGGCGAAAACCACTACATCAGCCTGCGCCGGCGCGACGGCTCACCGGCTGGCCCCTATCGGGTCGTGCCCGCAGGTCCTACCCCTGTGCCGCCCGGCCTGTCGGAGTCGGATCTCGCCGAGCTGATGACGCGCCGCATGCGGCTGGTGGACGTGGACGCCGACGACATTTACGTGTCCGACGGGGTGCAGGACGAGCTCACCCACTACGCATTTGGCGCCGGTGAGCGCCGCGCGCTGCTGGCGCAGGTCATGAGCGCGACCCCGGACGAGGAAGGCCGGTGGACCCTGGACGCCGTCAATTACGCGCCTAGCGTGCACGTGGCCGAGCAGGGCGGCGATGTTCCGCCGCCGCCGCCGCCCTCGCTCCTGCCGAACCCGGTTATTGCGCCGATCATCGACAGCGTAGTGGTGTACGCCGGCGCCGAGCCGGGCACGCAGATCATCTCCGCCACGCCCGCGCGCGGCGCGGCGCGGTATGAGTTCGAGGCCAGTAGCGATGCCGGCCAGACCTGGTATCAGGTCGGAGAGGGGGAGCGGCCGAATATCATGGTGCGCCTGGAGCCGGGCGCATGGCGCGTGCGTGTGCGTGGCATCGGCGTGCTGGTGGGTCCGTGGGCCACCTGGCAGGGCCAGATCAGCGCAAACGCCGGGCCGCCGCCGGCGCTGCTGTCCTTGGTAGCCGAGCCGGCGCTGTACGCCATCCGGCTGCGCTGGACCCTGCCGGATGCACCGTATCTGCGCTCGGTCGAGATCTACGAGTCCCAGACGCCGGATATCGCCGATGCCCAGCTGCTGACCGAGCCGCGCGTGCCGCAGCAGGCCTACGAGAAAACGGGGGTGCGGGTCGGCCAACGATTCTGGTACTGGGCGCGGCTGCGCGACGAGGCCGACGCGCCGGGCGGCTGGTTTCCCGACCCGACCGGCCCTGGCGTAGCCGGCCAGGCTGTCCTGGACGCTGGGCCGTACTTGGAGGCTATCCGCGACGAGATTATGTCGTCGGAGCAGGGGCGGCAGCTGTTCGACCGTGTGGAGCAGATCGACGTGGACCTGCTCGACTTGCAGGGGGCGGACGAGCGTCTTGGTCAGGAGATAGCCGCTGAGGCTCAGGCTCGCGTCCAGCAGGTAGGCCAGGTGGCCAAAGACCTGGCGCAGCTAGGTGGCATCGTTGAGCAAAATACTACCGGGATCGCCGAGCTGCGCGAAGAGGGGGATCTGCATGCGCTGCAGGTGCTCGAACTGCGTGCCGCCCTGGGCGATACGGACGCTTCTCTGACCACCATCCGCAGGGTGCAGATGGGCGCAGTCGAGCAGCTTACCCGCCTGACGGTACGCACAGACGAGGCCGTTACCCAGATCACCGACATGCTGCACGTGCTCGATGGCCAGGCCACGCGGCTGCAGGTACTGGAGGTTGAAGCCGAGGGGCTATCGACCCGCACGCAGACGCTGGAAGAGGTCACGGGCCAATACGCGAGCCGGTTCACTGAGGTCGAGTCAGACCTAGACGGGGTGCATTCGGCGGTGCAGACGCTGCAGCAAGCCCAGGAGGGGATGGCCACGCAGCTCGAGACGGTCGAGGCGACGGCGGTCGGTGCTGGTGCGGCGGCCGCGGCCGCCCAGGCGGCGGTGCAGACCGAGGCGACGGCGCGGGCCGACGCGGATTCAGCGCTCGCGCAGAGTATTTCCGAGGTGTCCGCGTCGGTCGGCCAGAACGCCGCCGCTATCCAGCAGATTGACCAGGCCACCGAGGAGCAGGCTTTGCGTCAGCTGCAGCTCATGGCCCAGGACGGCGCCACCGAGGGGTTTATCACCGAGCAGATGCGCGCCATGGCTACGCATGCACGCCAGATCAGCCAGCTCGTAGCGCGCAACGAGTCGATGCAGGCAGCCATCCAGACCATCGAGCAGGTGTTCCTGGACGAGACTGGCGCCCTGGCCGAACAGGTGTCCACGCTCGTCTCCTCGATGACGCAGTTCGGCCGGGAGGCGGATGCGGAGGGCGACCTGGCCGATGTGCTCAATGAGCACGCCAGCCGCGCCATGATCCAGACGGAGCGCCGCACGCGCGCCACGAGCGAGCTGGCGATGGCGCGGGCCATTGAATCCATGCAGGCCAGCGTGGGGACCGCCGTCGCGCTGATGGAGCAATCGTCCGAGGTGGTTGCCGAGCTGGACGGCAGGGTCAGCTCGATGATGATGGTGCGGGCCCAGGTCACGCAGGGCGGCGAGACTGTAGCCGCCGGCTTCATGATCGGCGCCGAAGGTGAGGGCGGCGTGCTGACCAGCCGGTTTGCCGTGTTCGCGCAGCAGTTCGTGGTCCTGGATCAGCTGTCCGAGTCGGTGGTGGCGCCCTTTGCTGTCGAGGGTGGTCAGACCATCATCGACGATGCGCTGATCCGCAGGCTTCACGGCAACAAGATCATTGCCGGCACCCTCGATGCGGATGCCATCACCAACAACTCGTTCGTGTCGAAGGTGGCGAGCATCGACACCGCTTACGTCAGGCGCGCCAATATCCAGGAGCTGGCTGTCGACACGCTGCGGATCGCGGGAGGCTCGGTCACCACGGGTAGTGCGCTGGACTACAGCTTCGAGCTGGACCGCTGGCAAAGTCAAACGGTCAGGGCTGAGATCCATATGCCTGTAGGTGGGCTTGTGGTCGCGATGGTCGATGTGAGCGCAACGCGAATCGCGGGCACTGGACGAATGTTCTTTCGCATGAACAGCAGCTTTTCGGAAGAGGCCAGCTACGAGAACCGGATCGACGCGGTAGCGCCGCACTTCAGCATCAAAGACTTCTTTATCTCGTCGTGGCTTGGGCCTGGCACGCACTTCATCTCCGTAACCGGGCAGAACAATGACAGCCGCGGCAGCTACTTTGGGAAAGTTTCGTTGATAGGGCTATTCCGATGAATGGGACTGAAAACGGCGCCGCGGCTCTTCCGCCGGAAGACGTGTTGATCCCCGCAACCTTCTATGACGGAACGGGGCGCATCCTGCAAAGCGGGTGGTTTCAAGAGCGGGTCATTGAAGGATTGGCGGCGCGGCTTGGCTTGCAGTATGTGCTGCAGCCTGCCGATGTCGCCCGAGATTACGTTGTCGCCGAGGCGGTGGTTGCGCGGCCTTCGAACCCTGCGCGCCTGGAGGGCCTGGTGCTGGTGGATCTGCCGGCGCCGTGCCGAATCGATATCGACGGGCAAGAGTACGAATGCGACGACACCCGCGCCGAATTGGAGTTTTCGGTGCCGGGGACGTTCAGGGTCATGGTGCGGGCGTGGCCCTATCTGGACAAGGAGTTCACGATTGAAAATCCGGCATGAGCCTGATGCGGTCGCGCTACGGCGCCGCGCATACCCCGACATCGGCGATCAGCTGGACGCGGTCATGCAAATGGCCGACGCGCTGCGCCGCCAGGGCATCGAGCTGCCGCCAGCGACACTTGAATGGATAGAGCAATGCCGCGCCGTCAAGGCGCGCTATCCCAAGACCAATCCTCGGCCCGCCTGATGCGGGCCATTTTCATGGAGTAGTGCCGATGGCATGGTATCGAGCGGGAACCGTATCCGTCTCTAACGGCAACGTGACCGTCACGGGCAGCGGGACGGCATGGGTGGCGAATGCCCGGACGGGTGACGCGTTCCAGGGCCCCGACGGCAGGCTGTATGAGGTCACGAACGTCGCGTCGAATACGGCGCTGTCCATCGCGCCGCCGTACGCTGGCCAGAATGCCTCTGGCCAGGGCTATCTGCTGATTCCGGTCCAGGGCTACACGAAGCGCCTGGCCGACCGCGCGGCCGAGCTGATCGCCGATTACGGCAATGCCGCGGATCGTGCCGAAGGTGCACTCCAGGCACTGGAGAACTTGGGCGACCTGCTCGATGTCGTGGCCGCGCGCGAAAACCTGGGCGTGCCGGCTCGGCTGAACCCCGTGTTGCAGCAAAGCCTGCGCGTCGAGAACGCGGGCACGGCGCTGGCGGTCGGCGTGGCCAGTGGGGCGGCTACTGTCGGGGTGCAGACCGGCGGGCAGGCACTGGCCAGCCTGCTTGAGCTGGTGCCCGGCGAGCGCGTGTCGATCCTGGAGCGCTTGGTGGCGGCCAACTTTGTCCTGCCTGGCAAGCGCACTACAGCACAGCTCGCCCCGCTCGCCACCGCACAGAACGAGGGCGCATTGGCCTGGTGCACGAATACGGCGAGCGGGCCGGCGCTGGTGGAGTGCACAGGGACCGAATGGGTTGTGTGCAAGAACGGGCTGCCGGTGGGCATGGCGCCATTCGAGCAGGCGAATTCGTCCGGCGCGGGCTGGACCAGTCGGCGGCGGGTGTACCGCTTCGGCGATGGCACGATGATCCAGGATTTACGATATTGGGAAGGGAGCTACGCCCCCGGCGTCTGGCCGTGGTCTTGGAACTTCCAGCAAGCATTCACTGATTTCCCGATCCTGGCCGTTAACGCAGTTTGTGGGTTCTCCGAAGTCGTCAACATCAAGGCGGAGAACAGCAGCCAGACTAGCTGCTCCGGTTTCGTATACCAACGGCACACCTCCTCGCTTCCCAACTTTTGGATCAACGGCCAAGCCATCGGTCGCTGGAAATAGCGCCCGCCAGGCCTTCCCGTTTTTCGTCATTTTCACAAGGAGCATTTCATGAAGCGCATTCAGGAAATCATCGCCGGCAACATCGGCAACAAGCTGACGCAGGAGCTGGCCAACGGCATCTACTCCGCGGTGCTCATGGAAATCGAGCGCCTGGTGGCCGACGCGCGCGCCCAAGGCGCTACCACTTCGGGCGGCGCGGTGGCCGACGGCCCGGAGGCCGCTAATGGCGCTCGTTGAGATCAGCCGAGCGGCCAGTACCAGCGGCGGCGTCTGGACCGCGCTGGCCAGCGGGCCTGTGGTGCTGACCTCGATTGCCGCGACGAACCGCTCTTCCCAGGACACGCCGATCAGCGTTTGCTTGCGGCGGGGGTCGGCGCGTATCACTATCGTGCCGGAGGACCTGCTGCCTGGCGGCCAGGGTAGCCAGAGCACGCGCTTGCGGTTGCCGGTTTTCCCATTGCTGGCGGGCGATGCGGTTGAGGTGCGCAGCCAAGCGGCCGTGGATTGGCGGGCGATGGGCGCCGAGACGATATCGAGTCGGCAGTTCAGTCTGGCAGTCCAGGCCGGCGCCGACGCCTGGGCGACCATCGTAGACCAGGCTGCAACCGTGTCGGGGCTGCTCGCCGCCAACCTGTCGATGGGGGATGCCGTCGTATCGGTGCGCATCAGCCGCAGCGGCGGCGGCGAATCCTGGCTTGTCGCCGAAGAAGTGGTCGAAGAGGGGGCATCGCGGCGGCTTGTGCCCGTGGCCGTGTTGGGCGCCGGCGATGTGCTTCAGGTCCGCGCGCGAGGCGCGGTGCATTTCATTGCGACAGGGGTATATGCATGAGCGCGATGGGGCCAGTATCGATCCTGGCGCGGTTCCGCGACCCGCAGGTGCTCGATTTCGATTTCACCCAAGGCGAGATGCCCGCGGGCTGGACGTTCACGCGTGGCAGCCTGGCCACGTATATCGACGGTGGGGCGCTGAAGACGGCGGCCCAGAACGAGCCTGTTTTCGAGGACGGAGCGTTGCGGCTCGAACCGCAGCGCACCAACTACATCCAGCGCAACGCCGGCCAGGACATTATGACCTGGACTACCACGCGCGCGATCTTAAGAGAGTGGGGCGCGTTCGCAGGCATGACTATGCGCAGGTGGGCCGCTACCGCGGGCTACAACTCCCACTACGTGAACAGCGCGACCGTGCCGACTGGCACGATTGCGGTTGGCACGGTCCTCTCGGGGCAAGTGTGTGTGAAGGCGGGGGGCCTGAGTCAATGCCGGGTAGAAATGTACCTGGGCACCGGCTATTTCCATGCCCTTGTGGATTTGACATCCGGGGACATTGTAGGCACTGGCGGGGATCAGGGCACCGGCACGGTCGATGTAACGCGCCTTGCAGATGGTGTGTTTCGCATCCGCATGAACAACGTCGCCAGGGTCGATGGGCCCACGTCTTCGCATATGCGCGTCCTTGCCCAGACGCCGGATTTCCAGAACTCGTTTGATGGCAACGAGGTTGACGGCTTGTGGGTTGGCGGTGCGCAGATTGAGATTGGCCCGGAGTGCACGAGCTTCATTCCCAACGAGACTGCGGGGGCGATTACCCGGCTGCGCGACATCGCCTTGCTCACTCTTGACCAGCCCTGGGGGGTGAACCCGGGAACGCTGGTGGCGGACTTCACCAGCAACCCTCGCGGGGTCAACGTATTCATTTCCCTGCGAGAGGGCGAAGCGGCCGCCGGCAATCGGATAGAGATCCGGCGCCAGGTTACCGAAGGGCGCACGGCGACGATTGTCCGGAACGCCGCCGGCGGTACCGAGATCTCCAACGGCTCGGGCTATTGGCCGCCTGGCCAGGAGTTCAACCGTGCTGCCTTCGGCTGGGGCATCCCCGATCTGAAGTTCGTTTCGGGCGGCGCAATCACGCTGGCCTCGACACGCCCGCTGTCGGCGTGGACCCCGGCAAATCTGCGCGAAATCATGGTCCCGCACAGCTCGAACAACTACGGACGGCTGCGGCGCATCCGCCTGTACCGGCACCTTCTATCCGATTCCGCACTGGAGGCGATCACAGCATGACCACCTACTACATTCGAACCGCGACCGAGGCGGAAATGCAGTCCGCCCTGATCGCTGCTGGCGTACTCGTGCCGGACGGCGACGAGCTGGTCGTGGCCGCAGGCCTGGCCTTGGACATGGTCGGCCAGATCTACCGCAGCACTGGCCAGACCGAGCAGATCGAGGTCGGCGGCGAAGTCGTTGAGCAGCCGGTGTACGCAGCCGTGCCCGGCTGGCACGCGAATCTGCTCGGCGAGCTGTCAGCGGAGCAGCTGACGCAACTGCCTGTGATCGACCCGCCCGCCACGCCGGCGCGGCGGTTTTGGCTGTGACGAGGGAGCCGACATTATGCAAATTTTCCGTATCGTGAAATGCGGGGGGGGGGGGTACCCTGGAAACTCCTCGGTGTCAATACCCGGGAGGGCCAGTAAATGGCTGTTCTCGGACCTGTATCGACCCTGGCGCGCTGGCGCGACCCGAGCATGACCGAATTCGATTTCGGGCGCGGTGAGCTGCCGGCCGGGTGGACCGCGCTGCGCGCCAGCCCTACGACGTATATCGATGCTGGCGTGCGCCGCACCGCTGCGCCGAACACGCCGGTTTTCGAGGGTGGCGCTCTGCGCCTGGAACACCAGGCTACGCAGCTGCTGATGCAGTACGCCAATGGCACACCGTTCCAGGTGTCCAGGATGGCCGGCTACTGGTCATTGACCCGTACCGTCCATGCCGGCGTAGCCATGTACCGCGTTACCCCTAACGAGGGGGATCCTGGGCACTATGTCGACTCAGGTTCAATACCCGTGAACAGGCTGGCTGTGGGCACTCGGTGCTCTGCGCAAGTTGCGGTGAAAGCCGACGGGTTCAACCAGCTACGCGTCGAGGCATTTTCAGGGGCCGCTGACCGGCGCGCGTCGATAGCATTCAACCTGATAACGGGCCAGGTACTTGCGGTGTTTAACGGCGGGGACAGCTCGATTCGGCTATCAGTGACTGCGATGGCCGACGGCGTCTGGCTCGCAAAGCTGGAGAACTTCGATACCGTAACGGGCACGACGCCCATGAGGGTACGTGTCGTGACGTCAGGATACAGCGGCGACGGCGTGTCCTCGTTCTGGGTCGGGGAGCCCCAATTTGAGGTGGGGCCTCGGTGCTCCAGCTTCATCGACGTCGGGGCATCCGAGGTCACGCGGCTGCCTGATCTGATACTTGCAGGTGGGGACTGGGAGAACGCCGTAGGACGCGTCGAGGGTGCCATCGCCGCCGAGTTCGATGCGACGCCGGGCAACAACAGCACAAACATGGTCCGCCTCGCCAATCCGTCCGGAGGGGACCGAATCGACATCCGCCGCCAGGGCACTGGCGGCGTGGCGGTGACGTTTCACAACGATGGTGCATCCGTGGCGGCCAGCGGCGTGGGGCCCTGGCCTGCACGCGGGGCGAACCGCGTTGCAGCAGCCTACGGCCCGGACGGATTAGCGGCGTATGCCGCCGGCCAGCGGTTCCTGAATGTCCCCACGGCCGCTGTTCGTCCCCAGCTGTTCAACCGGCTCGAGCTGGCAGCGAGCGGCCAGGTGACGGCCTACATATCCCGGCTGCGGCTGTACCGCACGCGGCCGCCTCATGAGCAATTGCTGGCGATGACGGGGGTATGAGCAACGGCTCATCCGGCGCCTCTATGGCTTCCCCTGAAAATCTTTCCATGCCCGCCCTCGAGCGGGCTTTTTTTTTACCCATCGCGTCCAGAGGAGGGACGATGCCAGACCCCACTACCCCTACCGCCGTCGCGGCAGCCGCCGCCGGCGTGAGCCTTGCCACGCTGCTGCCGGGCATCGATGGCAATGCGCTGATCGGCGCATTCGCTGGCGCGGCCCTGGTCGCCATCAGCAGCAAGGAGCCGCGACTGCTGGTGCGGGCCGTGCACGTGCTGATCTCGCTCGTCATGGGCTATTTGACCGCGCCGGAGATCGTGGCCCAGACGCCGCTGCAGGAGACCGGCGTTGCGGCGTTTGCCGCGGCCGCTCTCATCGTGACGCTGGCGCTGTGGGCGACCGAGCGCATCAAGACGCTGGACCTGTCGATCTTCACCCGCCGAGGAGGCTGACATGCTCGAACAGATCATCGTATTGATCGCGGTGGTGGCCAATCTTGCGACCGCCGGCCGGCTGCTCGCATACCAGCGTGCGGGCGCACGCTACCGCCCGCTGATCTCGTGCATGGCCTACGTGCTGATCGTCTGCACGGGCGCCGAGGCGCTGAGCATCCTGCTGGGCGCGTCCACGGCTTCGGTCTGGTCGTCGGGAGTGGCCGTGGTGCTGTCCGTGCTTGTGTGGCGCGCCCGGGGCAACGTCGCGCGCATCGTGAGGGTCCAAGCATGAGCTGGCTTGCCAACATCCTCAACGCCCTGCGCCGTGCGCCGGAGGCGGAGCCGCAGCCGGCGGATCCCGTGCCCGAGCCGGCAGCGCCGCTGGCCATCGAACCGCCGCCGCTTCGCACTGGCCCGCTGGCCGAGATAACGCGCTTGGCCATTGATCCGGCCCTGGCGCTGCTGCCCGCGAAAATGGACACGCCGCGCGCGCGGGTCATGCTCCTGGCGATCTGCGGCCAGGAGGCCGATTTTCGGCATCGCTGGCAGATCTTCGACGCGTCACGCCCCGAGCGCATGGGTGCCGCACGTGGCCTGTGGCAGTTCGAGCGCGGTGGCGGGGTGCGTGGCGTGCTGCGGCACGCGGCGAGTGCTGCCCATGCGCGTGCGGTGTGCGCGGCGCGCGCGTGGTCGCCGACCGAGACCGACGTCTACAACTGCCTGCATCTGGACGACGTGCTCGCCGCGGCGTTCGCCCGGCTGCTGCTCTGGACGGACCCGCGTGCGCTGCCCGACGTGGGTGACGTGGAGGGCGCCTGGCAACTCTACCTGCGCACCTGGCGGCCCGGGGCGTACACGCGCGGCACCGAGGCGCAGCGGGCGGGGCTGCGGGCCAAGTGGGGCGGCTACTACGCACAGGCCGTCGACGAGGTGGCGCCATGATTGGCTGGCTGAGAGGCCTGCCCGGCTGGCTGCCCGTCGTCGCGGCGGCTGTGGCCGGTGGGCTCCTGGTGGGGGCCGCGCAGGGATGGCGCTACGGCGAGCGCATAGCCTCTCTGCAACGCGACCATGCAGAGAGGCTTGCAGAGTATTCACAGAGAGCCGAGCGCGCCCAGGCGGCCTACAGGGCGGCGGAACAGGCCCGCGTGGCCGCAATCGAGGAAATCAGAAATGAGGCTGACCAGGAAATTGCTGCTGCTATCGAGCGCGAGCGCGCTGCTGGGGATGTCCGGGTGCGCGACGCAGTCGCAGAGTACGCCCGTCGTCATCGCCCCCCCGGCAATCCCGGCACTGCCCAGCCAGGCGCGCCAGCCGGCGACCCCATCGGCGTGCTCGCCGACGTGCTTGGGGAGCTTGACGAGATGGCGGGAATCTACGCTGCGCAGGCTGACCGCGCCCGCATTGCCGGACTGACATGCGAAAGGGCGTACGATGCGATACGCGGCCTCGACTGAAATCGAGTCTACGGGCCGGCGGCGCCGCCCTGACCGCTTGCCGTTGATTCCCACAAAAAACAAAGGCCGCCAGGGTATCCGGCGGCCTTCTACCCCGCGAGGCAGGGAACGTCTTTGCAATGACGACTAAAATGGTTCATCCCCGCTTGGCGGGGAACGTCTCTTGCATTGACGACAAGAGTGGTTCATCCCCGCTTGGCGGGGAACGCGGGCAATTATGCCCGCGCGGCGGCGGCCCGTCAATCGTCCTCGTCGATATCCAGCATGCCGGCCGGTGTGATCGTGAATGCGGCAACACCGCCGCCGCTGGCCAGCACCCGTTGGTAGAGCCGCACAGTGCATCGGCGCATCTTTGCCTGTCCGAATGCGACCTCCGAATCCGGCGAGAGGCGATGGGCTGCGGTGAGGTCTACAACTACGCCATCGGGGTAGCGATCATCGTGAGATTGCGGCACCAGCTGGCCGGCCATGTCGGCGTCCAGCAGGGCCGCGCCAACGGATTCGCCCACGCCGTAGATCGCGTCCGTGTCGTAGACGGCATAGACCGGCGCGCCGGTTTTCAGGCTGTACAGTTCGCGCAGGCCGGGGGGCATTCGCCGGTCTCCCTGTTCGTAGCGTTGCCACGCGTTGAGCGTGATGAATACGGTGTTCGCGGCCTGGGTTTGCGTGTGCCCGACACTGCCCCGGGCGGCGCGGACCTCCTCGGGGCTGGGGCTGGGCCTGCCGGCCCGGTGCGGATGATTAGCCATTTGCGCGATGTTGGCGTTGCTGAACATTTTTACTCTCCAGCCCCTGTATTTCCCCGAGGCGCGGGGCGCTGATGTGTCAGCGCATGATGAAATCATGCAGACAATGGATGTAATTGGCAAGCGCGCAGGAATTAGGGGAAACCCTTAGATTGCCGCCAGCGCTTATTAGGTCCCTAGCCGGCCGGCCGCGGCCGACCGTGCGATCACATCCTGCGTTGAGGGCAGTGCCGTCAGCGCGGCACTAACAGCATGGTTGTACGCGGCAATATCGATCGGGGTCTGAATCTGCTCGCGGATGATGCCACGCATCACATCGGAAACGTTGCCGGGCAGGCTAGCGTAGCGCAGATGCGCGATCGAGTTCGTGGCCAGCTCCACGGCCACAATGGTGACTGCGAGCCGACCTTGTTCGCCGATCCATCCAGCAACCCGCTCTTGTAGATCGGCGGGTTCCGCGCCGATGTCTGTCCACGCATCGAACACCAGGTTGCGTCCGAACTCCCACGCGGTGACCAGGAGCCTATCTCGGCGCATGGCGTGCACGCGACCAGGTGTTGCGGCCGAAATTGCGGTGAGCTCGGTATCCGCCCAGCCGGTCATCGCGACCAGCAGTACGAGGCCCGAGCCATCGGCGAGCAGTCGGGCGCCCTCGGCGCCGGGGCGAGGGTACGGGGATGGTCCGCCTACGCGGATTTCCGAGATGATCATTGGTGTGTCCTACGTCGTAGATTGATCAGATTGAGCTGGCCCGCGGTCAGCGAGTATCAGAGTGGGGTGCTGGTCGGTACGCAGCAAATAGGCATCCCAGTACGTCGGGTGCATGCGGCGCTCGCCAGCCTCGTATCGCTGCCACGCCACGAGTGTGAGGCCGATCGTCCGGGCTGCCTCCGTCTGTGTGTGTCCGGCAGCATCGCGTGCGGCTCGCACCTGCTCAGGAGTAGGATTTGCAGCCGCACGGTGGCGGCTGCGGTTGGGATGGTTTGCCATATCAGGCGACGATATCACCGAGCTCGGGCAGGGCGATGTGCCCGGCGGTGGACAGATAGATCACAGCCCATGCATCCGGGCCGCCCCACAGAGTGGCCACGCCGCAGAATTTTTCGTTGGGATCGATGCCGCCCAGCGGTTGATCTCCATCCGCAGCCTCCAGCCGCTCGTCGGTCCAGTAATCGTCTCGCAGCCATTTCACGATGGCCTTGCCGTCAGCAGTGATCAGCGGGGCCCCAGTTTTGTCGCCGTCCTGCCAGGCGGGCATGAGGTAGGCGCGGCCATCGAGTACGGCGTAGAGGGACCCGTCATAGGCGGCGACCACATTGGCCATGCGGTACGTGGCGTCGTCCTCGGCTGCGGTCGCAGCCTGATGTACGGCATTGGCGATGGCCGCTCGCTGCGAATCGGTGTATTCCAGATGCTCCACGGCGATTGGCTCAAGGGCGCGGCGCAGCGCCCTAGCCTCGGGGCTGATGAGATTCAGCAGCCCCCCGGCTTTGGCTTTGAGTGCGGAGATTTGCTCGCGCTTCTGCGCGAAATATTCCGGGCGGTAGAAGGTCATGTCTTTTCCATGCCCCTGATTTGCCGAGGCGCGCATCGGTGTCGATCACCATGCAGAGAATAATACATCCAATGGATGTATTTGGCAAAAGATTTTTGGTAGGGGTTACCCTATGGATTCTTCCGCATATGCCTGGCTACGCCGAGTTCAATCTCTTCCGGCAGTGGCGTGCCTGGCGGCGGTATGTGCCAGCTTGAGCCGGGTGGTTGCCTTTCGGCTCGCTCCTTCTCCTTTTCCGCCCGTGCTGCCAGCACTGCCGGCTCGGTGCTCAGGACGCGTGCCGCCATGTCGGTGGGGTCCATCGACTGGCCCTCTCTCAGTAGGCGCAGCTGGGTCTGCGTGACGCACCAGTCCAGCCTGACTATCAGGTCGTGCAAGCGCTTGATCTCCCAAAGAAGCACCCGAGCATCTGAGCCCGCCGGGGTGCGTGAGCTGATTTCGCGCAGGGTGTGAATAGTCAGAGGGGGTTTGAATTGCATGGCAATGTCACTGTATGAACATACAGTGTATGCCGGGAAAAATCGGCGACGGACTGGGTTTATCGGGGGACGGGCTCGGCGATCAACCGGCCCGAAGGGTAGGGCCGCAGATAGTCGCGGATGTCGCCGGCACCGTTCACCCAGTCGTCGTAGGCGCCGTCGGTCAGGATCACGACGCTTCTTTTCTCCTCGCCGGGCCGGTGGTACTGGCTCCATAGCGGATCCTGATCGGCGTTGATCGTGAGCATCGTGTAGCTGTCGATCCATTCGCCGGCCGTATTGCGGTAGCGGTCCCACAGGCCTGCAATGCCAAGCGGGGCGCCGTCGGCACGGCGGAACGCGGTGGGCACCGCTTTGCCACTGCGCCAGTCGGGCTCGAAGATGCTTTCAGCGGGGATGATGCAGCGCTGGCCCTTGCGCCAGGAGTTGCCGAACGTGTAGGAGGTTGCGGCCGTCTCGGAGCGCGCATTGAACGTGCTCAACTTCTCCGCTTTGGCGAGATTGGCTTGGCGGGTCAGCGCCGACACCAATCCCCATCGACCCAGCACGATCTCGCGCTCTGGCACGGCCTCGTCACCGGCGTCGTGCTCCGGCGGTCGGCGGATGAATTCCCCCGTGTATCGCGGCCACATGTCGAGTCTCGGCGGTACGGGCTGGCCGCGGACCCGGAAGTACCGCTCGATCTGCTCGCGCTTCCTGATGCCCTGGTAGTGGGAACACATTGAGAGACGCCTCCGCGTTGAAGCCGCCCCAGTGTAGCGGGAATTCCTCCCTACAAAATCCGGTACTTACGGATAGATGGGTGCGAAAGCGTGTCCCCGCAACCACATTAAGAAATGGCCCCGGATAAAACCATCCGGGGCCATTTTGTTTTTGCAGCCTGGCCCAGGTTTTTGCAGCCTGTCCAGTGCATCACAGGCGCAAGGCGGCGAGCCCGGCGTTCTTGCCCCCTTTGTTCGTCCTTGCCCCTTTGCCTTCGCCCTTGTGTTATTGCACTGGACCGGGCTGGGCCGGCACGGGCGGGTTGCGCAGCAGCGGATAGGGATTGATCGCGCCGCCGGCTTGGTAGATCCCATAGTGCAGGTGCGGCGGGGTGCCGCGGGCGTTGCCCGTGTTGCCCACCGTGCCCAGGGGCGTGCCGGCCTGTACGCGGTCGCCCGGCTCGACGCTGCCGTGCCGGTCCAGGTGGGCGTAGTAATGCATCTGGCGCCCCGGGCCCATGACCCAGACGATGTTGCCTCCCAGCGGGCTGCTGCCCTTGCGGGTCACGATGCCTTCGGTGGCCGACAGTACCGGGCGCCCGCGCGGCGCAAAGATGTCTATGCCTTCGTGGCGGCGGCCGTTGCCGCGCGGCGCGCCCCAGGTGTCGGCCAGGGCGGCGGGCGGTACGCCTTGCACCGGCACGGGCAGGGTCTCTGGCGCCGGCTTTAGTGCCAGGCGCAAGGCATAGAAGGGCGTCTTGGCGATGGGCGGCAGCAGCGGCCAGGCACCCCAGATCGCCAACGCCAGCACGCCGTAGCAGGCCAGGCGCAGCAGGCGCCGGCCCAGGCCCGGAGCGC
Source organism: Orrella sp. JC864 (assembly GCF_037026685.1). NCBI lineage: Bacteria > Pseudomonadati > Pseudomonadota > Betaproteobacteria > Burkholderiales > Alcaligenaceae > Orrella > Orrella sp. JC864. The sequence goes on from NZ_JBANET010000006.1 coordinate 182,743, forward strand.
CGGGGCGGGCGGACGCACGCGGCGGGGCAGGGGCGTTTGTCTTCTCGGGCATCGTTGCTGGATTCGTGGCGTGGCCAAAGGCGGCCAGAGGATCTTTTCCTGTACGACCGGGTCTGTTCCTGGCCGTTCATGCGCAGGGCGTGCCGATGCCAGCGGTTACAAGCTGACAGTGCGTGGCGCAGGCGCGTGCGCGGCCAAGCTAGAATCTCCAAGCATAGGGAAGAAAGAGGAACCGCATATGATGAACCGCCTCAGTCTCGTCGTTGGCCTGCTCGTATTGGCCGGCTGTGCCAGCCAGCCCCCGGCGCCCGTGCCGCCGGCCCCGCCGGCGCCGGCCCCTGCGCCCGGCGCCGAATCCTTGCCGGTTCCCGGGCCGGCGCCGTCTGCGGAACTGCCCCCGGACCTGCCTGCGGAGCGTTTGCGCGGGGTCTACAGCAAGTCCGCCGGCTGGATGCTGTGCGGCGCCGCCAGCGCCGCGCCCGTGGCGGCCGACAGCGCGGTACGGGCCGAACTGGACGGCTTCGCGCCTGGCGAAGACGCCTATTTCCTCGACGGCTGGGGCCGGGTCTCGGCGCAAGGCGGCATCGAGCTGGAAAGCATCGAGCGCATGCACACGGAAGGCCCCGATTGCAGCGAGCCGCTCGATGGCTTTGTCTGGGTGGCGCATGGCCAGGAACCCTTCTGGGCGTTCGGCATTACGACGCAGGGTATCCGCTTCAAGCCCCTGAACGCGCAGGCGCGCGTTTTTCCCTATGTGCCGCCCCAGGCCGAAGGCTCGCAGGTGGTGTATCGCGGGGCCGATTTCGAGCTCAGGCTCTACAAGCAGGTATGCCACGGCACGATGGCCACGGCCCGGTATGCCTGGCAGGCGCAGTTGCAAACCCCGGACGGGGCATGGCAAGGCTGCGCGTGGCAGGGCATGCAGTCCGAAGGCCAGGCAGCGCTGCCTTAGGACCGCGTCGCCTTGGGCCGCGCCGCCTTGGGGCCGGGCTGGCCCGCCCTGGCGGGGCCGCGCTTTTGTAATGGCGTGTAAGGCGCGCGGCCCGGCGCGGCTATTTTTTCTCGCCGCCCAGGGCCTGGACGAGATCGTCCAGCAGCTTGGCCAGTTCGCCGGTCATCAGGGCCATGTCAGAGTCAAAGCGCTGGTCCTCGGCCAGGCCGGCCGCGTCGGCATTCTCCTTGAGCACGTCCTGGGGCGCGACACGCTTGACGTCCAGGCCTTCGGTGAGCACGAAGGAGATGCGGTCGGCCCAGGTCATGGCCAGGCGGGTGCACTGCTTGCCCGATGCGATATGGCGGCGCAGGTCCTCGATCTCGGGCGTGTGGCGCACATAGCGCACGGCGGCGCGGCTGTCGCCGCCGGCAGCCAGTTCGGTGTCCTGGTCGATGGTGAAGTTCGCGGGGGCTTCGTCGCCGGCCAGCCAGCCCGTCATCGCCGCCGAAGGCGACTGCTCCACGTACAGCGGCTCGGCCGGAAACGGGTCGATGCTTTTGGCCAGCAGGCCCAGCACCTCGTCGGCCTTGGCCGCTGCGGCCGCATCGATGACCAGCCAGTGGTTGACCGGGTCGATCCACACCGCCGTATCGCGCGTGATGCTGAAGGCCCGCGGCAGCAATTCGTCAAAGACCTGTTCCTTCAGTTCCTTCATCTGCTTGCGGCCCGGCTTGAAGCCTTGCTGGGCTTCGAGGTCCTGGGCCCGCGCCCGGGCGACCTGGTTGACCACCGTGCTGGGCAGCAGTTTCTTCTCGGCGCGCAGGCTCAGCAGCAGCTGGCCGCGCACGGCGTGCACCAGCGGTCCGCCTTCGCGCACCGGTACCCAGCCCAGGCTCTGGGCCTGCAGGTTGTTGCCCGGCGTGAAGGCAGCCGGCGCGAGCTTGTCGGCCAGGGCCTCGGCCGAGAGGGTCCAGGCGGTGGAAAGGCGGTAGATCTTCAGGTTCTTGAACCACATGGCAGTCGCGCGCAAAAGGTCCGATTCTATACGAGCGGCCCTTGATGGCCGGCCATGCGCCAGACATGTTCTGTCACGTGTGCATGCGCCCGGGCCGGCATGCCTCGGGGTATCTTCTGCGGCACCCCGTCACCCAAGGAGATGCCTCATGAAACCCGCCGTCATCATCGGCGCCATCCTGATCATTGCCGGCGCCGCCTCGCTGATCTACAAGGGCTTCAACTACACGAGCGAAGAGACGGTCCTGCAGATCGGCTCGGTCAAGGCCACTGCGGAAACCGAGAAATCCGTGTTCATCCCGACCTGGGCCAGCATCGCGGCCATCGTGGCCGGCGCCTTGATCGTCGGGGCGGGCATGCGCCGCTAGGCCCTGCCGGCGCGGCATCGCCCGCGCGCCCGGCGCGTTCAGGCGAAAGTCAGACGGCCCGGCTTAGACTGGCTGCTCGGAAGCGGCCATGGCTTTTTCCCCAGGCATGCAGGATCCCCCAGTGCCTGGCGGAACATGACCGGATTCCGACGCCGATACCGCGTCCCCGCGAGCCTTTTCAAAGCGCGGCATCGTGTGCTCCCGTGACGGCCTGGCTGTTTCAGCCAGGCCGCTTTTTTGCCGGGTGCGCCCATGAGAAAAAAAAGGCCCCACAAGGGGGCCTCGAAAGCCGGATGAGCGCAGCAGTCCCATCCAGCGGGGGAATGATCCGGTCAGGCGTTGATGTCGTTGTCCTTGGTTTCGCGCACGAACAGCGCGCCTACCACCAGGGTCATCACCGCGATGATGATCGGGTACCACAGGCCGTCGTAGATATTGCCGGTGGCGGCCACCACGGCGAAGGCCACCGGGGGCAGGAAGCCGCCGAACCAGCCGTTGCCGATGTGGTAGGGCAGGCTCATGGAGGTGTAGCGGATGCGGGTGGGGAACATCTCGACCAGCATGGCGGCAATGGGGCCATAGACCATGGTCACGTACAGCACCAGGATAAAGAGCAGCAGCACCACCATGGGCCGGTTGATTTCGGCCGGATTGGCCGCGGCCGGATAGCCGTGGTCGCGGATCGCCTTGGTCAGGGCCGCGTTCAGTTCGGCCGTGCGGGTCTTGAACTCGTCCGCGCTCAGCGCCGCGCCCTCGAAGGACTCGTATTCGTCGGTGCCGATGCGCACCCGTGCCAGCGAGCCGGCCGGAGCGGCCTGGTTGTCGTAGTTCACGGAATTGCGGGCCATGAACGACTTGACGATGTCGCAGGAACTGGTGAAGGAGGCCGTGCCCACCGGGTTGAACTGGAACGAGCAGGTCGAGGGGTCGGCGATGATGGTGACCGGCGCCTCGGCCTGGGCACGCTCGAGCGCCGGGTTGGCGTAGTGCGTGATGGCCTGGAAGATCGGGAAGTAGGTCAGCGCCGCGATCAGGCACCCGCCCAGGATGATGGGCTTGCGGCCGATCCTGTCCGACAGCCAGCCCCAGAACACGAAGAAGGGCGTGGCCAGCAGCAGCGCGATCGCGATCATGATGTTGGCGGCGTTGGCCTCGACCTTCAGGGTCTGGGTCAGGAAGAACAGGGCATAGAACTGGCCCGTGTACCAGACCACGGCCTGGCCGGCCGCCAGGCCGAACAGCGCCAGCAGCACCAGGCGCAGGTTGGGCCACTTGCCGAAGGATTCCTTGATGGGCGACTTCGAACCCTTGCCTTCTTCCTTCATGCGCTTGAAGGCGGGCGATTCGTGCAATTGCAGGCGGATCCACACCGAGATGCCCAGCAGCACCACCGAGATCAGGAAGGGGATGCGCCAGCCCCATGCGCGGAAGGCCTCTTCGCCCACGATGGTGCGCACGCCCAGGATCACCAGCAGCGACATGAACAGCCCCATGGTGGCGGTCGTCTGGATCCAGCTGGTGAAAAAGCCGCGCCGCCCGGGGGGCGCGTGCTCGGCCACGTAGGTGGCCGCGCCGCCGTACTCGCCGCCCAGCGCCAGGCCTTGCAGCAGGCGCAGGATGATGAGGATGATGGGCGCGGCGATGCCGATCGCCTCATAGGTGGGCAGCACGCCGACCAGGAAGGTCGAGGCGCCCATCAGCACGATGGTGACCAGGAAGGTGTACTTGCGTCCGACCAGGTCGCCCAGGCGCCCGAACACCAGCGCGCCGAAGGGCCGTACCGCAAAGCCGGCGGCAAAGGCCAGCAGCGCGAAGATGAAGGCGGCGGTGGGGTTCACGCCCGAGAAGAAATGCACGGCGATGATCGCAGCCAGCGAGCCGTACAGATAGAAGTCATACCACTCGAAGACCGTGCCCAGCGACGAGGCCAGGATGACGCGCTTCTCTTCGCGTGTAAGCGGGGCCCGGGGAGTCGCCGTCCCGGGATGGGCGGTTGTGTTCATGTTGTCTCCTTGTTCTGGCAGCAGGGCTGTATCGAGGGAGCCATGCGAGGTTCCTTGTGCTGGAACTGCCGCTAAGGTAGGCGCACACACTGACGGCTGTCTGACGACTTACTTACGCCAAACTTAATTTTGTAATTGTTTGTTGTGGCGCCTGTGGGTCTCAGGGTAAGTACCGAGCCGTTCCAGGCCGGCGTCTTGCGCCGTCGGGCAGGCGGCGCGACGGTGCG
>NZ_JBANET010000007.1:0-178798 GCF_037026685.1 Orrella sp. JC864
GTGGGACGGAAAGCCCCGAAGGGCCCGGTCGTGCTGCTTACTTCTTGATGGCCGGCTCGAGGGCGGCGCGCTCTTGGTCGGTCAGCTTGGCCATCCAGTCGGTGGCCATCTCGGCGCCGACCTTCTTGAAGCTATCGAGCAGGGCCGGGCTGACTTCCTGCACGTTGAGCTTGTTTTCCTGCATCTTCTTGATGCTGGTCTCGTTCTCGTCGGCGCTCATCTGCCAGCCGCGCGCCTCGGCGCGCTCGGCAGCGGCGGTGACGATCTTGCGGGTGCCTTCATCGAGCTGTTCCCAGGCGCGCTTGTTCACGAACACGATGTTCTGCGGGAACATGGTCGGCACGCTGTAGAAGTTCTCCAGGTAGTCCCAGGCCTGGGTGTCCACGCCGGTCGAGGACGAGGTCAGCATGGCTTCGACCAGGCCGGTCAGGAAGGCCTGGGGAATGTCGGCGGCCTGCACCACGGTGGGCACGGCGCCCAGGCGCTTGGCGAAGTCGGCGGTGCTGGGGCTGGGGGTGCGGAACTTCAGGCCCTTGAAGTCCTCGACCTTCTCGACGGCCTTCTTGGTGTACAGGCCTTGCGCGGGCCAGGCCACCGAGTACAGGACGTGCAGGTTCTGCTTGTCCAGGCGCTCTTCGACCAGCGGGCGGGCCGCGGCCCACAGCTTTTGCGCGTCGGCGTGGCCGGACGTCATGAAGGGGATGCTGTCGAAGGAATACAGCGGCGCCTCGTTGGCCATGGTGCCGATGAAGATCTCGCCGATCTGCACCTGGCCGGTCTGCACCGCGCGCTTGATCTCGGGCATCTTGATCAGGGCGCCGCCGCTGTGGATGGTGATCTTGAGCTTGCCGTCGGTTTCCTTGGCCACTTCGTCCGCGAACTGCTTGAGGTTGCGGGTGTGGAAGTTGGTGTCGGGATAGGCCGTGGGCATGGTCCAGGTGGTCTGGGCCAGGGCGGGGCCGCAAGCCAGCAGCGTGGCGGCGATCGTGGCGGAGTGAAGCAGTTTCATGAGGATTCCCCTGTGAATGAACGGTACTGCGAATGGGGCAGCGGTGCACTGCCGGCTGCCGCGGCAAGCGGCTTGCTTGCGGGCCGGGCGCAGCCAGGCGCCCGACGATTGCTGGATAAATTGTTCAACAATGACTGTTTGTAAGTCAATCAATATTTGGTTTTTGTTGACCCAGGATGCCTCTCCTGCCCTTGCGATTGGGGTTTTCCCTGGTGTGGTGGATCAGGACCGCGCCACCGTGCGCACCTCGATGCCGGCCTCGGTCAGCGCCTGGTGGATGCCGCGCGCGAATTCGACCGCGCCGGGCTGGTCGCCGTGGATGCACAGGGTGTCGGCCCGGACCGCTACGTCGGTGCCGTCCAGCGCGCGCACCTTGCCTTCCTGGACCATGCGCAGCACCTGCGCGATGGAGGCCTGCAGGTCGGTGATCATGGCGCCCGGCTGGGTGCGGGGAGTGAGCGCGCCGCTGGCCTGGTAGCTGCGGTCGGCGAAGACCTCGCTGGCCGCGGCCAGGCCGATGGCCTCGGCGGCGCGGATCAGTTCGCTGCCGGCCAGCCCGTACAGGATCAGGCTGCTGTCCACGTCGCGCACGGCGCGGCAGATGGCCTCGGCCAGCGCCGGCTGGGCGGCGGCCATGTTGTACAGGGCGCCATGCGCCTTGACGTGGTGCAGCCGCGCGCCCTGCGAGGCGGCCACGCCGGCCGCCGCGCCCACCTGGTAGACCACGATGTCGTAGGCTTGCTGGGGCGTGATGGGAATGTTGCGCCGGCCAAAGCCGGTCAGGTCGTCCAGGCCCGGGTGCGCGCCCAGCGCGACCCCGTGGGCCAGGGCCGCGGCCACGGTCTTGCGCAAGGTGGCGGGGTCGCCGGCATGAAAGCCGCAGGCGATGTTGGCCGAGCTGACGTAAGGCAGCACGCCCTCGTCGTTGCCCATTTTCCAGGCGCCAAGGCTCTCGCCCATGTCGCAGTTCAGGTCCAGGGTCTTGCGGGTCATCGGAAATCCTTCAAGTGGCGTTCGTACAGCTCGCGCAGGGGCTGCAGGCTTTGGTGCAGCCGGGCGAAGGCCTGCTCGCGCTGCAGGTCCAGCTGCTGCGCACGGGCCAGCGCGATGGCTTCGAACTCGATGGTGTCGCCCGGGCCCAATTGTGCCAGCACCGGCAGGTCCACCTGCGCCACCTGCGCGATCTTGGGATAGCCGCCGGTGGTCTGGCGATCGGCCATCAGCACGATGGGATCGCCGCCGGCCGGAACCTGAATGGTGCCGAAGCTGATGGCTTCGGACAACAGCTGGCTCGGCTGCGCCAGCGCAAGCGTCGGTCCCTTCAGGCGGTAGCCCATGCGCTCGGACTGGGGCGTGATGCGAAAGGGCTCGGACAGGAAGGCCTGGCGGCTGGCCTGGCTGAAGTCCTCCCACTGCATGCCCGGCAGCACCCGCACGCGCCGGCGCGCGCCCGCCCCGGGGCGGGCCGGCTCAATCGCCTGGCCGGCGGGCCGGGCCGAGCCCACGCCCAGCGCGGCCGGCAGGTAGATGCGCTGCTGCCACAGCGCCTGGTGCAGCGCCTGCATGGCGGCGTCGTCCAGGCGCGCCGGGCGGCGCAGCGGCACGCAGTCGCCCTTGGCCAGCGCCCGTCCGCGAAAGCCGCCAAAGCCGCTGCGCAGATAGGTGCTGTCGCTGCCCATCATGCCGTCGAGCAGCCAGCCCCCGCGCACGGCCAGATAGGCGCGCGTGCCCGATCCGCGCGCGCCGAAGGCCAGCAGGTCGCCGGCGCGCACGGCGGCGGGCCGGTTCAGCGGCAGCGGACGGCCGTTGAGCGTGGCGCCCAGCTCCGCCCCCGTGAGCGCGATGCAACAGGGCGACTCGAAGCACAGCAGGGGCCCGGCCAGGGTGATTTCCAGCGTGGCGTGATCGGTTTCGTTGCCCACCAGCAGGTTGGCGAGCCGGTGCGCTACCGGGTCCATGGCGCCGGCCACCGGGATGCCCAGGTGTTGCGAGCCGTAGCGGCCCAGGTCCTGGAAGGTGGACAGCATGCCGGGCTTGAGGACTTTGATGCTCATGCGGCGCTCATCCCTGCTGCTGCGCGCGAAGCTGGCGAAAGCGCGCTTCGCTGATGGGCACGAAGCGCACGGTGTCGCCGGGCGCGAGCAGCGCGGGCGGGTCGCGGCGCGGATCGAACATGGGCAGCGGCGTGGCGCCCAGGATGTTCCAGCCGCCGGGCAGCTTGCTGGGATAGATGACGGTCTGGCGGTTGGCGATGGCTACCGAGCCGGCCGGCACTTCGGTGCGCGGGTCGGTGCGGCGCGGCACGTCCAGCGCCGGGCCGTGCAGGCCGATGTAGGGATGGCCGGGCGCAAAGCCCAGCATGTAGACCCGACAGGGCTCGCCGCTATGGGCGGCGACGATCTGCTCGGGCGCCAGGCCCTGGGCCTGCGCCACCGCCTGCAGGTCCGGACCGTGTTCGCCGCCGTAGCAGACGGGAATCTCCAGCACGCGGCCGCGGGCCGGCGCCGCGTCCAGGTCGCCCGCCAGCAGCGCCTGCAGCTGCGCCGAGAGCGCCTCGAAGGTCGGGCCGCTGCCGTCGGGCAGCGGCGCGTAATGCACCGCCACCGCCGCAAAGGACGGCACCACGTCGATGACGCCGGGCAGGCGCGCCTTGCGCAGCAAAGCCGACAAGGCCAGGCAGCGCTCGCCCACGGCCGGGTCGATGGCCTGTCCGAACGAAACGACCAGGCATCGGTCGCCCTGGGCGCGGATGCGCCAGCCGGCTTGTTCTGTCATGGGGCCTGCCGCGGGACTACTTGGCGAACAGCGACTCGATGTTCTTGAACGCCTTGAGCTCGATGGCGTTGTTCGACGGGTCCAGGAAGAACATGGTGGCCTGCTCGCCCACTTCGCCCTTGAAGCGCACGTAGGGCTCGATGATGAACTCGGTGCCGCGCTCGGTCAGCTTCTTGGCCATGGCTTCCCATTCTTCCATGGACAGCACGGCGCCGAAGTGGCGCACCGGCACGTTGTGGGAGTCCACGGCGCTGGTGGGCGCGCGCTTGCATTCCTCGGGCGAGAGGTGCGCCACGATCTGGTGGCCGTAGAAGTTGAAGTCCACCCATTCCGGCGAGCTGCGGCCCTCGCTACAGCCCAGCAGCTCGCCGTAGAAGGCGCGGGCTTCGGCCAGGTCGCGGACCGGGAAGGCCAGGTGAAAGGGAGGCATTGCGGCTTGGGCTTGGGCGCTCATGGAAGGGGCTCCGGTAGGACGGTTGGAGGACGGCCGCGGTGGAAACCGCTGCATGGACAAAATTCTAGCCCTTGTATTTTCGATAGAAAAACAATATTTTTTTGGACTTGGCATTAATAAAATTGATGCTCGCGCCGAGGCCGCATGATCCGGGAATTCAGAACCTTTGCCGCTGTCGCCCGCATGGGCTCCTTTACCGCCGCCGGCCAGGCGCTGGGCCTGACGCAATCGGCCGTCAGCGCGCAGATCCGCCGCCTGGAGGCGTTCCTGGGCATGGACTTGTTCGACCGCACCGCGCGTTCGTCCGAACTCAATGCGGCCGGGCGCGACATGCTGGTCCAGGTCGAGCAGGTGCTGGCCCAGGTGGACCGCATGGTCAGCCATGCCGGGCTGGGCCAGGTCAGCGGCACCCTGCGCATCGGCGCCATCGCCTCCATCCAGCAGGGACTGCTGGTGCGCGCGCTCAAGCGGATGCGGGCCGGGCAGCCCGAGGTGCGCGTGCGCATCGTGCCCGGCGTCTCGCTGGGGCTGCTGGCGCAGGCCGGCAGCGGCGAGGTGGACCTGGCCGTGATGATCAAGCCGCCTTTCGCGCTGCCGCCCGAACTGGGCTGGCGCACCCTGTTGCGCGAGCCCATCGTGCTGCTGGCCCCGGCCGGCACGCCGCTGCGGCCCTGGCGCGAGATGGCCGCCAGCCAGCCTTTCATCCGCTACGAGAAGGCTTCCTTTGGCGGGCGGGTGGTGGACAACCTGCTGCGCAAGCACAACGTGGCGGTGCGCGACGTGATCGAGCTGGACGAGATCGAAGCCATCGCCAACATGGTGCGCGAGGGCCTGGGCGTTGCGCTGCTGCCGCTGACCGCCGGGACCGACCTGCAAGGCCTGGCGGTGGTGCCCATCGACGACGATGACGCCGAGCGCGAGATCGGCATCGCGGCCCGCATGCCCTATGCCGCCAACCGGGCTGCCCAGGCCATGGCCGAATGCCTGCTGGCCGAGGCCGGGCAGCCGCCGGCCGCGCCAGGCCGGCGCGCGGCGGCGGTCAAGGAGCCAGGACGCGGTCGCAGCGCACCGTGATCGGATGGCTGCGCAGGGCGGCCATGACCGCGTCGCCCAGGTCGCCGTCCACGTCGGTGATCACGTAGCCGATCTCGCCCTGGGTCTGCAGGCGCTGGCTGACGATGTTCAGGCCGTGCTCGGCCAGCAGGTTGTCCAGCGCGGCCAGCGCGCCGGGCAGGTTGCGGTGCACGTGCAGCAGGCGCGCATGGCCGCCGGCGTCCTGGAAAGGCAGCTCGGGGAAGTTGACCGCGCCCTTGGTGGCGCCGCTTTGCGCAAAGCGCACCAGCTTCTCGGCGACTTCGCGGCCGATGTTTTCCTGGGACTCCTGCGTGCTGCCGCCGATGTGCGGGGTCAGGATGACGTTGGGCAGGCCGCGCAGCGGGCTGTCCAGCGGCTCGTCGGCGCTCTTGGGCTCGACCGGGAAGACGTCCAGCGCGGCCCCGCCCAGGTGGCCCGAGACCAGCGACTGGTGCAGCGCGTCGATGTCGACCACGGTGCCGCGCGAGGCGTTGATGAGGATGGCGCCCTTTTTCATGGCCGCCAGCGCCTGGGCGTCGATCAGCTTGTGGGTGCCGGCGCCGCCGGGCACGTGCAGGGTGACCACGTCGGACTGCGCCAGCAGCTCGGCCAGCGAGCCGGCCGCGCGCATGTTGCCCAGCGGCAGCTTGGCCTCTACATCGTGGAACAGCACGCGCATGCCCAGGCTTTCGGCCAGGGTGCCGATCTGCGTGCCGATGTTGCCGTAGCCCACCACGCCCAGGGTCTTGCCGCGTGCCTCGTAGGCCCCGGCGGCCGACTTGTCCCAGTGGCCGGCGTGCACGCGGCTGTTTTTCTCCGGGACGCGGCGCAGCAGCAGGATGGCCTCGCCCAGCACCAGCTCGGCCACCGAGCGCGTGTTGGAAAAGGGCGCGTTGAACACCGGCACCCCGCGCATCATGGCCGCTTCGGTGGCGACCTGGTTGGTGCCGATGCAAAAGCAGCCCACCGCGCGCAGGTCCGGCAGCCGGGCCAGCAGTTCGGCGTCCAGGTGCGTGCGCGAGCGGATGCCGACCAGTTCGGCCCCGCGCAGCGCCTCGAACAGCTCGGCCGGCGGCAGCGAGGAGGAATACGTGGCGATGTCGGCCAGGCCGGCGGCCAGGAAGACTTCGCGGGCACTGGGATGGATGTTCTCGAAGAGGACGATCTGGGCCATGCGTCGATCCGGAAAAGCCAAATCGTTATTGTGGCGCAGTTCGCATGCCGGACCCGCCGCAGCCCTGTCCCCGGCATGGGTTTGCGGCCGGGCCAACCTGGCCCGCCTGGCAGCCCGCCTGGGCGTGGCGCTGCCGCGCCGCCAGCGGCCGGCGGGACGCTGAACCGGCCGGCGGCCGCGTGTTTCAGTCCGCGGCCGCGACGCTGACCCGTTCGGCCGGAAAACGCAGGCAGAAGGTGCTGCCCTTGCCCAGCACGCTTTCGATTTCCAGCTCGGCGTCGTGGCGCATGGCCACGTGCTTGGTGATGGCCAATCCCAGGCCGGTGCCGCCGATGGCGCGCGAGCGGCCGCGGTCGACCCGGTAGAAGCGTTCGGTCAGGCGCGGGATGTGGTGGGCCGCGATGCCCAGGCCGCTGTCGGCCACGCAATAGCGTGCGCCGCCCTCGGCCACGCGCTGCCAGGTGACGGTGATGGGGCCGCCGTCGGGCGAATAGCGCACGGCGTTGATCAGCAGGTTGGTGATGGCCGAAAGCAGCTCGGTTTCATCGCCCAGCACGTCCAGGGTGTCGTCGATCTGCCAATCGAATTCGTGGCGCCCGCCCGAGAGCGCCTCGGCCTGCGAGCGCGCCTTCTCGATCAGCGCGGCCATCTGCACTTCGCGCGGCTCGCTGCCGGGCGAGGACTCCAGCGCCGAGAGCGTGAGCAGGTCGGCCACGATGGCCTGCATGCGCTGCGCCTGCTCGTGCATCAGCTGCAGGTACTGCTCGCGCTGCTCGGCCGGCAGCGCCTCGGGCGGCAGCTCGCGCAGGGTTTCCAGGAAGCCGGTCAGCACCGTCAGCGGCGTGCGCAGCTCGTGCGAGACGTTGGCCACGAAGTCGCGGCGCGTGGTCTCGAGCTTCTCGATCTGCGTGACGTCGCGGGTGATCAGCAGGCGCAGGTCGCGCGCATAGCGGGTCAGGTGCATCATCAGCAGCCGGTCGTGGCCGTCCTGCTTGATCCGGATCAGGATGGGCTCGGGCCAGTTGCGCTGGTTGGCATAGGCGATGAACTCGGGCGAGCGCAGCAGGTTCAGCAGGTTGCTGCCGCGGTCGCTTTGCAGGCGCAGGCCCAGGTGCCGGGCCGCCACGCGGTTGCACCAGTCGATGTGGAAGTCGGCGTCCATGGTGACCGCCCCGTCGGGCAGAGCCTGGGCCGCGGCCAGCATGCCCTGCATGGCGTCCTGGCTTTCGGCCAGTTCTCGGGCCAGGGCGCGCCGCTGGCGATAGAGCATGGCGACGATGTCGTCCAGCGAGCCGGTGGAGGCGGGCGGCGGGGAGTCGGGGCTGCGGGCCCAGCGGGCCACGCGGCTGAGGTTCCAGCTGCGCCAGACGGTGGCGGCCGCCAGGCCGCCGGCCAGGGCGATCCAGCCCGCGGCGCTGCCCGCCACGACGTGGATCAGCCCGGCGATCAATGCCCAGAAAATTAGCGTTCCCAGAGTGCGCAGCCAGATCATGGCGCGCATTGTCGCATTGGGAGCGGGCATCGATCAGCGTTGCGGCACTTGGGCGGTGAAGCGGTAGCCGCTGCCGCGCACGGTCTCGACGTGCACGTCGTGGGTGCTGGGCTCCAGGGCCTTGCGCAGGCGGCGGATGTGCACGTCCACCGTGCGCTCCTCGACGAACACGTGATCGCCCCAGACCTGGTCGAGCAGCTGGGTGCGCGAGAACACGCGCTCGGGGTGCGTCATGAAGAAGTGCAGCAGGCGGAACTCGGTCGGGCCGATGGGCAGGGTCTTGCCGTGGCCGCTCAGGCGGTGCGTGACCGGGTCCAGCTTCAGGCCGCAGACGTCGATGACGTCGTCGGTGAGCTGGGGCGCGCGCCGGCGCAGCACGGCCTTGATGCGGGCCATCAGCTCCTTGGGAGAGAACGGCTTGGTGATGTAGTCGTCGGCTCCGGCTTCCAGGCCGTCGACCTTGTCGTGCTCGGCGCTCTTGGCCGTCAGCATGATGATGGGCACGGCGCGGGTGCGTTCGTCGCCGCGCAGGCTGCGCGCCAGCGACAGGCCCGAGGCGCCCGGCAGCATCCAGTCGAGCAGGATGAGATCGGGCAGTTCGGCTCGGATGAGGGTGTTGGCTTGCTCGGCATCGGTGGCGCGCAGAACCTTGTGGCCGGCAAACGACAGGTTGACCGCGATCAGCTCCTGGATAGCGGGTTCGTCTTCGACGACGAGGATGGTGCTGGACATTTGGGCATGCCTGGAAAAGGACGCGCTTGCGGCGCGGACATTGCGATAGTATGGCCGGAATATTGCAGGTATGTGACGGTGCTTGGCTAAGAGGGGACGGAATCGGCTACCATGACGGGATGAACACCCAAGACGCCTCCACCCCGGCCCGCGAGGCCGCCGGCTCCTCCACGCACTTCGGCTACCAGACGGTGCCCGAGGCCGAAAAGGCAGCGCGCGTGGCGGGCGTGTTCCATTCCGTGGCCCAGCGCTACGACGTCATGAACGACCTCATGTCGGCCGGCCTGCATCGGGTCTGGAAGGCCTTTACCGTGGCGCGCGCGGGCGTGCGCCCCGGCATGCGCGTGCTGGACATCGCCGGGGGCACCGGCGACCTGGCGCGGGCCTTCGCCAAGCGCGCCGGCCCCCAGGGCGAGGTCTGGCTGACCGACATCAACGAATCCATGCTGCGCGTGGGCCGCGACCGCCTTACCGACGAAGGCCGGCTGCTGCCCCTGGCGGTGTGCGACGCCGAGCGCCTGCCGTTCCCGGACGGGCACTTCGACCTGGTCACGGTGGCCTTCGGCCTGCGCAACATGACGCACAAGGATCGCGCGCTGGCCGAAATGAAGCGCGTGCTCAAGCCCGGCGGCAAGCTGCTGGTGCTCGAATTCTCCCGTATCGCCAAGCCGCTGGCGCCCGCCTACGACTGGTATTCCTTCAACGTGCTGCCCTGGCTGGGCCGCAAGGTGGCCAAGGACGAGGCCAGCTACCGCTACCTGGCCGAGTCCATCCGCATGCACCCCGACCAGGAAACCCTGGCGGGCATGCTGGGCCAGGCCGGGCTGTCGCGCGTGCGGTACTTCAACCTGAGCGCCGGGCTGGTGGCCCTGCACGAGGGCGTCAGGCTGGACGGCTAGGACCGTCCCCGCAGCGCCGCGCGCATCCGCCGCGCGGCTGGCGGTCCGCCCGGGTCTTCTCGCCCGGGCTTCGCGGATCCGCCCCATCTCCTTGTTTTTCTTCCTTTTTCGTGCCTCGCGCTGGTGCGCGCCTGCACCGCGCCAAGGCGTTTGGCGGTGCATGCCCGGAAAAACCCGAACGAACCCGAAAAAGCCGTTGACAGCGATTGTCGCCCTGCCTTAGTTTTACTTCGGTTCTATCGAATATCGATTTGATCGTATCGATGATCGATACGATCAAAAGGCAATGGACGCTTTTCCTGGAGATCCGGTTCCATGAACGACACGCTGCAGGTCGCAGTCGATATTGGCGGCACATTCACCGACGTGGTCGGCCGCGATGCCGCGGGCAAGCTGCGGTATTTCAAGATTCCCACCACCCGCACCGACGAAAGCCTTGCCGTGTTCGAGGCCATCGGCCGGATCCGCGACCAGTGGCACGTGCCGGCGGCCCGGATCGAGCGCTTCGTGCACGGCACGACGGTGGCCACCAACGCCATCCTGGAGCGGCGCGGGGCCAAGGTGGGGCTGATCACCACCGAAGGCTTCAAGGACGTGCTGGAAATCGGCCGGCAGATGCGCCACCGGATGTACGACGTCATCCTGCACAGCGAGACGCCGTCCTTCCTGGTGCCGGGCCGGCTGCGCAAGGAAGTGCCCGAGCGCATCGCCGCCGACGGCTCGGTGGTCACGCCGCTGGACGAGGCCGAGCTGATGCGGCAGGTGCAGGCGCTGGTGGACGAGGGCGTGCAGGCCATCGCCGTGTGCTTCCTGTTCTCCTTCGTGAACCCGGCGCACGAGCGCCGCGCCCGCGAGCTGATCGCCGCGGCCCATCCGGACCTGACCCTGGGCGTCTCGCACGAGGTGGATCCGGCGTTTCGCGAGTACGAGCGCACGGTGGTCACTTCGTTCGATGCCTACGTCAAGCCGGTGATCGACCGCTACCTGTCGCGGCTGGAGGACGGGCTGGCGCAGGGCGGCGTCAGCGCGCCGTTCCAGGTCATGCAGTCGCGCGGCGGGCTGATGGCTTCGCGCATCGCGCGCCAGCGGCCGGTGCGGCTGTTCCTGTCGGGGCCGGCGGCAGGGGTCATCGGCGCGCAGATCGCCGGTACCTCGGCGGGCATCGACAACCTCATCACCGTGGACATCGGCGGCACCAGCAGCGACATCGCGCTGATCAACAAGGGCAAGGCCCTGGTGCGCTCCGAAGGCGTGATCGACGGCTACCCGGTGCGCGTGGGCATGGTGGACGTGAATTCCATCGGCGCGGGCGGCGGCTCGATCGCCTGGATCGACGCGGCCGGCGGCCTGCGGGTGGGTCCGCGCTCGGCCGGCTCCGAGCCGGGCCCGGCCTGCTATGGCCGCGGCGGCGAGCAGCCCACCGTGACCGATGCTTCGATCGTGCTGGGCTACCTGGATCCGGACTATTTTGCCGGCGGCACGCTCAAGCTGTATCCCGAGAAATCGCGCCAGGCCATCGAAAGCAAGGTGGGCGGCCCGCTGGGCATGTCGGTCGAGGAGGCGGCCCTGGGCATTCACCGCATCGTCAATGCGCAGATGGCCGAGGGCATCCGGCTGGTCTCGATCCGCCAAGGCCTGGACCCGCGCGAATTCACCCTGATGCCGCTGGGCGGCGGCGGGGCCGTGCACATCGTGCCGCTGGCGCGCGAGCTGGGCGTGCGCCGCGTGGTGATTCCGCGCTATCCGGGCGTGCTCTCGGCCGCGGGCCTGCTGGCCGCGCCGGTCGAGCACGAAACCTCGGCGGCCTTCGGCAAGACGCTGGACGAGATCGAGCTGCCCGCCATCAAGGCGATGCTGGCCGAGCTGGACAAGCAATGCGAGGCGCTGATGCGCACGGAATCGGTGGGCGGCGCGCCCTCGCGCATCCACTATTTCGCCGATGTCTGCTACGTCGGCCAGGCCTATTCCATCGAAGTGCCGCTGGTGTTCGACGGCCCCGAGCCCTGCGCGCGGCTGTACGAGGAGTTCCTGCAGGCCCACGCGCGCATCTACGGCTACAGCACCCGCACGCCGGCGCGCATCGTCAACCTGCGCGCCGTGCACCAGGCCGGCGGGCAGGCGCGCATCGACACCACCGAGTATGCGCCGTCGGGCCAGGAGCCCTTGCGCGGCCACCGCCCGATCCGGGTCGCCGGCCAGGGCGAGCCGCTGAGCGCCGGGGTGTACCGCCGCGACGCGCTGCCGGTGGGCTATCGCTTCAGCGGCCCGGCCATCGTCGAGCAGGCCGACACCACCACGCTGATAGAGCCGGGCTGGCAGGCCGAGGTCGACGCGGCCGGCAACCTGGTCCTTACCCGATAACCCGCGACGCAAGGAAAACCGCCATGGGCATGAACGAATCGCAGCAATTGATCGACGGACAGGCCGGCGCGGGGCTGGACCCGGTGACCGTCGAGGTAATACGCCACAAGCTGGAGGGCATTGCCAACGAGATGGAGTCCACGCTGCTGCGCAGCTCCTTCTCGCCCATCGTCAAGGAGGGCCTGGACGCCTCGGCCAGCCTGTTCACGGTGCGGGGCGAATCGCTGGCGCAGGCCTGCGCCGTGCCCATCCACCTGGCCACCCTGATCCCCATCGTGGAAACCATCCTGCGCGAGTACCCGCTGGCCGGCATGCGCGAGGGCGACGTCTACATCATGAACGACCCCTACCTGGGCGGCACGCACCTGCCCGATATCGCGCTGGTGGCGCCCGTGTTCGTGGCCGGCGAAGTCATTGCCTTCTCGGCCACCATGACGCACCACCAGGACGTGGGCGGCATGACGCCCGGGTCGATCCCCACCAACGCCACCGAGATCTACCAGGAAGGCATCCGCATCCCGCCGCTCAAGCTGTTCGAGGCCGGCCAGATCAACCAGACCCTGGTCAGCCTGCTCAAGCTGAACGTGCGCATTCCCGACACCTTCATGGGCGACATCAACGCGCAGATCGCCGGCTGCCGCATCGGCGCGCGCCGCCTGGTGGAGCTGGCCGGCCATTACGGCATGCCGCTGCTGCACGCGGTGTTCGAGCAGCTGCTCAGCCATTCCGAGACCCTGACGCGCGCGCAGCTGCGCGCCATCCCCGAGGGCGTATACCGCTACGTGGACTGGCTGGACAACGACGGCATCGACCTGGACCAGCGCGTGCGCATCGAACTGGCGGTCACCGTCAAGGACGGCGGCATGCACGTGGACTTCACCGGCACCAGCGCGCAGCTGCGCGGGCCCTTTAACTGCGTGCGCTCGGGCACGCAGGCGGCCGCCTACTTCGCCGTGCGCGCGCTTACCGATCCGGAGATCCCCACCAACGCCGGGTGTTTCCGGCCCGTCAGCCTGCACCTGCCCAAGGGCACGCTGGTGAACCCCGAGGAGCCCGCCCCGGTCGGCTCGCGCACGGCCACCATCAAGCGCGTCACCGGCTGCATCCTGGGCGCCTTCAAGGAGGCGCTGCCCACCAAGGTGCCGGCGGACTCGGCCGGCGTGCTGCTGGCCCTGGCCTTCGGCGGCAAGCAGCCCGACGGCCGGCCCTACGTGGTCGGCGAGCTGATTACCGGGGGCAGCGGCGGCAGCCATCGCAGCGACGGCGTGGACGTGATCGAGACCGACGCGTCCAACTGCATGAACCTGCCGGTCGAGGCGCTGGAGCTGGAGGCCCCGATCCGGGTGCGCCGCATGGCGCTGCGGCCGGATTCGGGCGGCGCCGGCAAGTTCCGCGGCGGCCTGGGCCTGGTCAAGGAGTTCGAGCTGCTGGGCGAGAGCGCCGTGTTCACGCACCGCGGCGAGCGGCACTATTGCGCCGCGCGCGGGTCGGCCGGCGGGCTCAGCGGCGCCTGCGAGGTGTCCGAGATCGTGCGCGCCTCCGGCCAGGTCGAGACCATCCCGTCCAAGCAGGTCGCCACGTTGGCGCGCGGGGACCGCGTCATCGTGCGCACGCCGGGGGGCGGCGGCTATGGCGAGCCGTCCGAGCGGGACCGCCAGGCGCTGCTGGACGACATCGCCGATGGCAAGGTCAGCGCCGCGCAGGCGGCGCAGCTGTACGGCTACCGGCCGTAGCCGCCGGGCGCCGAAGATCGGGGCTGGAGGCTTTCCGGCCCCGCGGGACTCAACCTTTCCAATTCAGGAGATCGAGATGCACAAGGGGAAACTGCAGCACAAGGTCCTGAAAGCCCTGGTGGCGGGCGCGGCCGCGCTGCTGGCGGCGGGGCAGTCGCTGGCGGCCGAGGCGCAATGGCGCATGCACATCGTCTGGGTGCCGGCGCGGGTCGAGGCCGGCTACTACCAGCAGTTCGTCGACGAGGTGAACGAGAAGGCGGCCGGCAAGCTCAAGATCCAGCTCTTTCCGGGCGCCACGCTGGGTGTCAAGGACATCGACATGCTGCGCGTGCTGCCGCGCGGCAACGTGATCCAGGCGGCCGGCCTGTACCCGGGCTACATGACGCGCGACGAGCCCGAGTACGCCGTGACCCTGCCGCCGGGCGTGGTGCAGGATCCGGCCAGGCTCGATGCCATCGCGCCGACGCTGCGCAAGATCTACGACGAAACCTACGAGCGCTGGGGCATCGAGCTGCTGGGCTTCGTGGCGCATCCGGTGCGCGATACGCACATCCTGTGCAAGGAACCCATCAACACACTCGAAGGGCTCAAGGGCAAGAAGGTGCGCGTATGGGAGAAGTCGCAGGCCGACGCCTTCGCCAAGCTGGGCGTGGCCGCCCAGATCGTCGGCCAGAACGACCTGTACATGGCCATGCGCACCGGCGTGGTCGATTGCGCGGTCTATCCCATCCACTTCTCGCTGACGGCGTCGCTGCAGGAAGTGGCGCCCAACGCCAGCTACCTGTTTCCGTATGTGCTGCATCCGTTGAACCTGATCGTCTCGAAGAAGGCGATGGACGCGCTGCCCGAGGACGTGCAGCAGATCGTGCGCGAGGCGGCCCGCCGCGTCGAGCGCGAGTCCTTCGAGTCCTACGTCAAGGGCGAGGTGGATGCCCGCTCCGAACAGGAGTGGACCGGCAAGGGCGGCAAGGTGCTGGACGATTTCCCCGAGGCCGACCAGCAACGCTTCGCGCAGGCGGCGGCCGAGGTCTGGGAGTCCTCTGCCAAGGCCGTGGGCGAGAAGGCCCAGGCCAACCGCCAGGCGGTGCTCGACGCCATGCGCTGATGCACCCGGCCCGGGGCGCGGCCTGGCCGGCCGCGCCCGCACCAAGGAGTCATCGATGAAACGCCTAGTTTACGGAGTGGCCGAAGGCCTGCTGCGGCTGGCTACCGCCTGCGGCATCCTGCTGACGCTCTTTGTGGCGGCAGCGGCCGGCATGCGCTATCTGGCGGGCGCGCCGCTGCCGTTCACCGAGGAGCTGGTCGGGCTGCTGTTCGCGGCGCTGGTCTTTCTGGCCTTGCCCTACGTCACCTTGCACAACCAGCATATCGAGGTGACCCTGCTGGCCGAGCGGCTGCCCGGGCCGGCCCGGCGCCTGGCGCGGGCCCTGTCCCAGGCGCTGGTCGTGCTGTTTTGCGCGTGGTTCGGCATGTATGCCTACGATTTCGCCGCGCTGTCCATGCAGCTTGATTCCCGCTCGGACATCGGCGGCGTGCGGCTGTGGCCGTGGATGGCGCTGCTGGTGCTGGCCTGCGTGCTGATGGGGGCCTTCACGCTTTACCGTTGGCTGCGGCCCGGCGCGCACGAGCCGGCCCAAGCACCGCCCGGCGCCTGACAGGAGGGAGCCAAGCATGGTTTGGGGTTTGCTTCTGGCCGGCCTGGCGCTGACCGCGTTCACCGGCCTGCCCATCGGCATCGGCCTGGCGCTCACGGGCCTTGCCGTGCTGCGGTTCTGCGCCGGGGGCGGCGAGGACCTGGCCGTCAACGCGGTCTGGAACGTCTTTACCGATTTCACGCTCTCGGCCGTGCCCATCTTCATCTTCATGGGCGAGATCCTGCTGGTCAGCGGCGTGTCCTCGCGCATCTACGCCGCCATCTCGCCGTTCTTTCGCAACGTGCCCGGCGGCCTGCTGCACACCAATATCGCCGTGTGCACCGTCTTTGGCGCGGTCAGCGGCGCGAGCACCTCGACGGCCGCGGCCGTGGGCTCGGTCGCCTATCCCGAGCTGCGCGACCGCGGCTACTCGCGCCCGCATGTGGTCGCCACGCTGGCGGCCGGCGGCACCCTGGGGCTGCTGATTCCGCCCAGCCTGGCCCTGCTGCTGTATGGCGCCACCCAGGGCGTATCGATCGGCCGCCTGTTCCTGGCCGGCGTGCTGCCGGGCCTGATGCTGGCGCTGATGTTCATGGCCATGATCCTGTTCCAGGCCCTGCGCCGGCCCGGGCTGGCCGGGTCGCCGGCCGCCCCGGTGCCGCTGGGCCGCAAGCTGCGCGGGCTGCTGGGCATCTGGCCGGTCGGCTTCCTGGTCTTCGCGGTCATGGGCACGCTGTACATGGGCCTGGCCACGCCCACCGAGGCGGCGGGCCTGGGCGTGGCGGTCGCGGCCATCACGGGCTTTGCCTGGGGCGAACTGACCTGGCGCAAGCTGCTGGGCGCCTTCCGCACGGCGACCCGGGTGTTCGCCGCCATCGCGCTCATCATGCTGGGCGCGCTGGTCCTGTCGCAGTCGCTGACCATCATCGGCCTGCCGCAGCAGCTGGTGGGCACGGTCACCGAGATGGGCCTGTCGCCCTATGCGGTGCTGGCCGTGGTGATGCTGATCTACCTCGTGCTGGGCTGCTTTTTCGACGGCATCTCGCTGATGCTGATGACCATCCCCATCGTCTTTCCGCTGATGATGAGCGCGGGCTTCGACCCGGTCTGGACGGGCGTGGTGATCACCATCCTGATCGAGGTCGGCATGCTGACCCCGCCCGTGGGCATGAACCTGTTCGTGCTTACCGGCATCACCGGCAGGCAGGTGAGCCTGCCGCAGGCGGCGGCCGCGGCTTTTCCCTATTGGCTGCTGATGCTGCTGGCGATCCTGATCCTGACGGCGGTGCCGCAGATCGCCACCTGGCTGCCGGGCCGGGTCATGGGGGCCTGAGCGATGGCGCATGAACCCCGGCAGGCGGTGTTGTGGGACCAGGCGCGCGCGGCGCAGGCGGGCGCGGCGCTGCCGGCGGGCCTGGCGCGCACGCGCGTGGCGGTGGTGGGCGGGGGATTCACCGGCCTGTCGGCTGCCTTGTCCCTGGCCGAGCGCGGGCACGAGGTGATGCTGCTGGAGGCCGGGCGCATCGGCCAGGGCGCCTCGGGCCGCAACGGCGGGCAGGTGGTGCCCGGCCTGAAGCCCGATCCGCAGGCGCTCGGGCAGCGCTATGGCCAGGCCTGCGCGCGCCGCATGCTGGACTTCGGTTTTTCGGCGGCCGATTACGCGTTCGCGCTGATCCGGCGCCACGGCATCGCCTGCGGCGCCACCCGCAACGGCTGGATCCAGACCGCCGTCGGCGCGCGCGGGCGCGAGCGGCTGCAGCGGCGCGCCCAGGCGCTGCTGCAGGCTGGCGCGCAGGTCCGCTACCTGGACGCCGGCCAGGTGGCGCAGGCCAGCGGCAGCGACTATTACTGCGCCGGCCTGGACGAGACCGGCGCGGGCGCGGTGCAGCCCGTGCAGCTGGCCCTGGGCCTGGCCCGGGCGGCCGCGCGGGCCGGCGCGCGGCTGTACGAGGATGCGCCCGTCACCGGCCTGCAGCCGCAGGGCGGCGGCTGGCGCCTGCAAGCCGGGCCGGGCGCGAGCGTGCAGGCCGATGCCGTGGTGCTGGCCGCCGACGTCTACGTGGACCGGCTCTGGCCGCGACAGGCCGCCAGCATGCTGCAGGTGGCCAGCGCCCAGATCGCCAGCGAGGTGCTGCCGCCCGGGCTGGCCCAGGCCATCCTGCCGCGGCGCGCCGGCATTTCCGAGGCGCGCAAGCTGACCGTGTATTGCCGCATTTCGCCGGACGGCCGTTTCCTGATAGGCGGGCGCGCCCGCCATACGCCCCGGGTCGATGCGGCCACCATCGGCCGGCTGCGCCGCGCCGCGGTGCAGCGCTTTCCGGCGCTGGCCGCGCTGCGCTGGGATTATGCGTGGCACGGACGGGTGGGACTGACGCGCGACGATGCGCCGCGCCTGTGCAACCCGGCGCCCGGGCTCTGGACCGCCTACGGTTTCGGCGGCCGTGGCGTGGCGCTGGCCTTGCGCTTCGGCCCCACGTTGGCGCAGGCCGCGGCCGGCGCCGCCGCGGCCGACCTGGATTATCCCGTGACCCCGCTGTCGGCCATCCCCTGGCATGCCGTCAGC
Source organism: Orrella sp. JC864 (assembly GCF_037026685.1). Classification (NCBI taxonomy): domain Bacteria; kingdom Pseudomonadati; phylum Pseudomonadota; class Betaproteobacteria; order Burkholderiales; family Alcaligenaceae; genus Orrella; species Orrella sp. JC864. Next base: position 17,901 of record NZ_JBANET010000007.1, read on the forward strand.
GCCCCCGCCGTCTCGGCGGGCATTTTCTGGCATCGCCTGCGCGATGCCATCGGTTATCCCGCATGACAGCCTATCCTGCTCCAGACTTGCCGGGCGCCAGCGCCCATCCTCCCTCGGTATGGAACGCCACGGCGCCGGCCGGCGTGCCGCTGCCCCCGCTGGCCGGCGACGCGCAGGCCGATTGCGTGGTGATCGGCGGCGGCTTCACCGGCCTGAACGCGGCCTGGCAGCTGGCCCGCCGCGGCGTGCAGCCCTGCGTGCTGGAGGCCCACGACGCCGGCTGGGGCGCCAGCGGGCGCAACGGCGGCATGGCCGTGCTGCGCTACAAGCACAACTGGTCCACGCTGGCGCGCAAGCTCGGCCACGAGCAGACGCTGCTGTTGCACCGGCTGGTCCACCAGGCGCTGGACATCCTGGCCGAGAACGTCCAGGAGCTGGGCCTGGATGGAGGGTTCTCGCGCTGTGGCCACATCACCGCCGCCTATACCAGCCAGGATGCCCAGGCGCTGCGCGAGGACGTGGCCTGGCTGGCCGAGCACGCGGGCGACCGGGTACCGCGCTTCCTGGATGCCGGGCAGGCCGCCGCGCTGATCGGTTCGCGGATGTACCGGGGCGGCTACCTGGACGAGCGCGCGGCCGGCATCCATCCCTTGCGCTATACGCGCGAGCTGGCCGCCGCGCTGGTGCGGCGGGGCATCGCCATCCATGCCGGCACGCCGGCGCTGCGCGTGCACAGCGATGCCGGCGGCTGCATCGTCCATACGCCGCACGGCCAGGTGCGGGCGCGTTCGGTGATCGTGGCCAGCAGCGCCTATACCGACCTGTTCGACCTGCCCGATGGCCTGCGCCAGCGCATCGTGCCGGTCACCACCTCGGTCATCGCCACCGAACCGCTGCCCGACGACCTGTACGCCAGCGTGCTGGGACAGGGCCACCTGGTGACGGATACGCGCCACCTGGTCAACTACTTCCGCCGCGTGCCCGGCCAGCGTGTGCTGTTCGGCGGGCGCGGCTCCATGACCGGCCGCGAGCGGCCGGCCATCTATCGCAACCTGGGCGCCGGGCTGCATGCGCTGTTTCCCCAGCTGTGCGGCGTGCCCCTGCAGCACCAGTGGTCGGGCAAGGTGGCCGTCACGCTGGACGATTTTCCGCACGTATGCCGCTACGACCCGCGCATCGTGTTCGCCTTCGGCTTCGGCGGGCGCGGGGTGGCGCTGTCGCACCTGCTGGGCCGGCTGGCCGCGGAACTGGCGCTGGGCGGGCAGGTGCAGGCCGGCCCCATGGGCCGGCAGATGCCGGTGCTGCCCCTGCACGGCTTGCGGCTGCCTGTCCTTAACCTGATGGCCGCGTACTACAAGCTGCGCGACCGCATGCGGACCTAGGGCCCGGCAATGACGCGGCACGCAGCGCCGGCCCGCGACCCGGCCGCCCGCGCGGGACTGGCGGTGCTGGCCTATGCGGCGCTGGTGGTGCTGACCTGGGGCTCGAACTATCCCCTGATGAAGCTGGCCTTCCAGGACATCGGCCCGCTGACTTTTTCGGCGGCGCGGCTGCTGGGCGGGGCGGTGACGGTGGCGCTATGGATCGTGGCGCAGCGGCGCCACGGCCTGCTGCCGCAGGGCGGCGAAGGCTGGCGCCTGGGCGGGATCGGCTTGCTGCAGCTGGCCGCGGTGCTGGGTTTTTCCGGCATCGCGCTGCAGGTCTTGCCGGCCGGCCGCACCGCCACGGCGGTCTACAGCATGCCCCTGTGGGCCGCGCTATTCGGCATGGCGCTGCGGCGCGAGCGGCTGGCCCCGCGCCGCCTGCTGGGCGTGGCGGTCAGCCTGGCGGGCCTGTCGCTGTTCATGGATCCTTCCGTCATCGCGTGGCACGATCCGGGCAGCCAGCAGGGCATGGTGATGGTATTGTGTGCCGCCGCGCTGTGGGGCCTGGGGGCGGTGCTCTACGGCATGCATGCGTGGCGCACGCCCCTGCTGGCGCAAACGCTCTGGCAGCTGCTGGCCGCGGGCCTGCTGATGAGCTGCCTGGCCTTCTGGCTGGAGGCCGGGCGGCCGGTGCGCTGGAGCCCGACGCTGGTCGCCGTGCTGGCCTGGAACTTCGTCGGGCCCACGGCCCTGGCCGTGTGGGCCTGGAGCCAGGTGCTGCGCAGGGTGCCGGCGGCCGTGGCCGGGCAGCTGCTGATGTCCACGCCGCTGGTGGGCATCCTGTGCAGCGTGCTGATCTTCGGCGAGGACCTGCCCGGCGCATTCCTGCTCAGCGCCTTTTTCGTTACGCTGGGCGGCCTGCTGGTCCTGCTGCCCGAGCGGCGGGGCCGCTGACCGTCCGTTATTTTCATGAATCCATCAAGCATGGCCAAAGAGTCCGTCGACGACGATCCCACGCGATCCCCCCTGTTCAACGCTACCTTCGCCAAGGGCGTGGAGGTGCTGGCCGCCTTCGGCCCGGGGCGCGAAACCATGAACCTGCGCGATATCGCCACCGCCACCGGCATGACCAAGAGCGCGGCGCAGCGCTACGCCTATACGCTGGAGGTCATGGGCCTGCTGCGCAAGGACGCCGAGACCAAGCGCTATTCGCTGACGCCGCGCACGATGGAGCTGGGATACCGCTACCTGCTGGTGGACCCGCTGGTGCAGCGCGCCAATCCCTATCTGCAGGACCTGAATCGCCAATGCGGCGAGACGGTCAACCTGGCCGAGCTGGACGGCACCGACATGGTGTACGTGGCCCGGTTCGCCACCCACCTGAAGACGGCGGTGCACATGCCCATGGGGCGGCGCCTGCCGGTCTTTTGCACCTCGTCCGGGCGCGCCATGCTCTCGGCCATGCCGCCGGAGCAGGCGCGTGCGCTGCTGCAGGCCGCACCGCGGCCCAAGTACACCAGCACCACCGTCACCGACGTCGATGCGCTGATGCGCATCGTCGAGCGCGCCCGCGAGGACGGCTACAGCACGGCCAGCGGCGAATACTACCGGGGCGACCTGAACCTGGGCGTGGCGGTCTACGACGCCCAGGGCCGGCCCGCCGGCGCGGTCAACATCTCGGCGCCGAGCAGCCGCTGGACGCTGGCCCGCATGCGCCGCGAGCTGGCGCCGCTGCTGATGGAGACCTGCCGCCTGATCTCCACCACGCCGCCCAAGCCGCAGGCCATGGAGCCCTTCCAGGTGGGCACGCGGCCCAACTGAGCGGCGCCTCAGCGCACCAGGAAGCCCGCGCCCACCGGGTCGTTGCGGTCGATCTGCCAGCGCGCCGTGCCCAGGATGCTGGCCGTGCCCTTGACGGTGGGGCGCACCGCGCGCTTGCCGCCCAGGTCCACCTCGCCCAGCAGGCAGCCCTCGAAGGTGCCGCTGCCCAGCAGGCCTTCGCTGCGGATGGGCTGGTTCATGCCCAGCTTGCCGCGCGCCTCGAACATGGCCATCATCGCGCTGGTACCGGTGCCGCCGGGCGAGCGGTCCAGCTGGCCGGCGCTGAACACGTGCACGTTCTTGTAGAACGCGCCTTCGAGGGTGGCCGGGTGCCAGAAGGTCACGAAGTTCAGGTCGGTGACGTGCGCCTGGGTGGGATGCTGCAGCCGCACCTTGGCATTGAGCTGGTCGCGCACGGCCAGGCCCAGGCGCGACAGTTCGCTGCCGTTGTCCGGCGAGATGCGCAGGGCGCAGTGGGTCAGGTCCACGATGCCGAAGTAGTTGCCGCCCCAGACGATGTCGGCCGACAGCTCGCCGTAGCCGGGCACGGTCACCGGGATGTCCTGCTCGGCCACGTAGGCCGGCACGTTCTCGAAGCGCGTCCACAGCACCTTCTCGCCCTCGGAGGCCACCTCCGAGACCACCAGGCCGGCGGTGGTCTCGAAACGGATGACGGTCCTGCCGTCCGGGCCGCGCGGCACCAGGCCGTTGGCCACCATGGCCATGCTCACCGCGATGGTGCCGTGGCCGCACATGTGCGAATACTCGGTGCCGTCGATGTAGATCAGCCCGGCGTCGTAGTCGGGGCTGGAGGGCGGGGTCAGGAACACGCCGAACATGTCGCGGTGCCCGCGCGGCTCGCGCATCAGCGCCAGGCGCACCCAGTCGTAGTTCTCCTTCAGGAAGCGGCGCTTTTCCACGATGCTTGAGCCGACCGGGTAGGGAATCCCGCTGTGGATGATGCACAGCGGCTCACCCTCAGTATGGGTATAGATGACGTCGAAGGTGTCTTGCATGCGCATGACGGGGTCTCCTGCAGAAAAAGAGGATCAGTTGGGACAGCGGGGAAGGGAAGGGGAACTACTTGGGGTCGGACAGCATGTCCAGCCCCACGGTCAGGTCCAGGATCAGGATGGCGAGCACCGCCGCCAGGATCGTGGCCGCCGACACCGCCGCGATGGTCGGGTCGATGGTGTACTGCACGTAGTTGAACAACTTGACCGGGATGGTGTTCAGGTCCGCGGTGGTGTTGAAGATGGATAGCTCCACGTTGATCCATGACGAGATGAACGCGAAGATCGAGCCGGTGACGATGCCCGGGCGGATCTGCGGCAGCACCACCAGGAAGAAGGTGGCGCCAGGCCCGGCGCCCAGGTCGGCCGAGGCCTCCTCCAGGCTGCGCTGCTCGGGCGTCATCAGCGCCATGACCGAGCGCAGCACGAAGGGCGTGATGATGACGGTATGGCCGATCAGCAGCGCCAAAAAGCTGCGCGTCAGGCCGAAATAGGCCCCGAACTGCAGCAGCGCCGCGCCCAGCACGATGTGCGGCAGCACCAGCGGCGACATCAGGATGGCCGAGAGCAGCCCCTTGCCGGGAAACTCGTAGCGCGCGAAGGCCAGCGCCGCGGGCACCGCCAGCGCGATGGCCGCCGCCGTGGCCGCCAGCGCGAGCACGGTGCTGGTGGCGAACGAGGCCACGTAGCTGGGGTCGTCGAACAGGCGCTGGTACCATTGCAGCGTGATGCCTTGCGGCGGAAAGCTCAGGTAGCTGGTGGTGGTCAGCGAGGCGCCCACGATCACCACCAGGGGCAGCACGAGATAGACCAGGGCCGCCCAGGCCAGCAGTCTGACAAGATTGCGCACGATCATCGCTTCAGCTCCCGCGCACCGCGCCGATGCGCCCGGCCAGCGCCACCAGCGCCAGCGTCAGGACCAGCAGCACCATGCTCAGCGCGCCGCCGTAATGGAAATCGAACACCGAGCTGTACTGCTGGAAGATCAGCATGGACAGCACGGACAGCCGCCCGCCCGAGAGCAGCGCGGGCGTGACGTAGGCGCTCACGGCCAGGGTAAAGACCATGATGGCGCCGGCCACCAGGCCCGGCAGGGTCAACGGGAAGGTCACGTGCCAGAAGGTGGCGGCGGGGCTGGCGCCCAGGTCCGCCGAGGCGTGTTCCAGGCCGCGGTCGACCCGCGCCAGCGCGTTGCCCACCGCCAGCACCACGAAGGGCAGCAGGATGTAGACCATGCCGATCAGGATGCCGGTCTCGGTGCCCAGGAAGCGCACCGGCCGCGCGGCCAGCCCCAGCGTCGTCAGGGTGTCGTTGACCAGGCCGTTGCGGCCCAGCAGCACCATCCAGCCGAACGAGCGCACGATGTTGCTGGTGAACAGCGGCACCACCAGCATGATCACGCAGGCGCGCCGCCAGGCCTGCCAGCGCACGATGCGCACCAGGTACCAGGCCAGCGGGTAGCCGGCCAGCAGGCAGACCAGGGTGGTCATGGCCGCGATGCGGAAGGTGACGGCGATCACGTCCCAGTGGTAGCGGTCGGCCAGGATGCGCACGTAGTGCGCCAGCGTCGCCTCGCCCTGGCCGTCCATGACGCTGGCCAGCGCCACCACGGCCAGCGGGGCCAGGAAGAAGGCCGCGAAGAAAAGCAGCGGCGCGCCCAGCAGCAGCGCAAGGGCCTGTCCGTAGCGGCTCATGGCGTGTCCGCGATCAGGTGCAGGTCGCCGGGCTTGAACCCCAGCGCCACCGCGTCGCCCTTGCGCAGGCCGGCCTCGGGCATGCCGATGTGCCGGGCCGCCAGCAGGGCCCGGTCCGTCTGCACGTACAGGGTCGTATGGCTGCCCACGCTGACCTGGTCGGCCAGCGTGCCGTGCAGCACGGCCAGGCCCGCCTGGCCGGCGCCTGCCGGGTCGGGCAGGCGGCACAGGTGCTCGGGCCGCAGCATGGCGGTCAGCGCGCCGCCGGGAGGCAGCCAGCGCGGGACCAGCGGCCCGCCGCCGGCGGCCAGCTCGATGCGGCCGCCGTCGAGCCGGCGGCAATCGAGCAGGTTGGCATCGCCGATGAATTCGGCCACGAAGCGCGTGCGCGGGCGCAGGTAGATCTCGGTGCCTTCGCCGGCCTGCTCGATGCGCCCGCGGTTCATGACCACGATGCGGTCGGCCATGGTCATGGCCTCTTCCTGGTCATGCGTCACGAAGATGAAGGCGATGCCCAGCTTTTCCTGCAGGTGCTTGAGTTCGAGCTGCATGCGCTTGCGCAGCTTCAGGTCCAGCGCCGAAAGCGGCTCGTCCAGCAGCAGCAGCTTGGGGCGGTTGACGATGGCGCGCGCCAGCGCCACGCGCTGCTGCTGGCCGCCGGACATCTGGCGCGGGTAGCGCTCGCCCATCTGGGCCAGCCCGACCATCTCCAGCGCCTCCAGGGCGCGCGCATGGGCCTGCCTGCGGCCCGCGCCCTGGCGCAGCGGCCCGTAGGCCACGTTCTGCGCCACCGTCATGTGCGGAAACAGCGCGTAGTTCTGGAACACCGTATTGAGCGGCCGCCGGTGCGGCGGCAGCCGGTCCACCGCCTGCCCGTCGATGACGATGCGCCCGGCGTCGGGCGCCAGGAAGCCGGCAATGGCGCGCAGCAGCGTGGTCTTGCCGCAACCGCTGGGTCCGAGCAGGGCGATGAACTCGCCCTGCTCGACCTGCAGGTCGATGGCGTCCAGGGCCTGGTAGTCGCCGAACCGGCGGCTGATCCCTTCGATGGAAAGCAAGGCGCGCATCGTCGTCGTATCCCGCGGCGCGCTCAGCGCTTGCCCGCGACTTCGCGGTTCCAGGCGTCGGTGATCTCGGCGCGGCGCGCGTTGATGACGTTCCAGTCGAACAGGCTCAGGTTGGCCACCGAGCCGTTCTCGCCCCACGGCAGCTTGCGGGCCGTCTCGGGCGGCACGGTCACGTCCTTGACGGCGGGGCCCAGGTACAGGCGCTCGGCCAGGCATTGCGCGGCCTGCGGCGTGAGGGCCGTGTCGATGAAGGCTTCGGCGGCTTGGCGATTGGGCGAGTTCTTGACCAGGTGCAGGCGCGCATCGGTCGCCCACACGCCTTCGCGCGGGACAGCGAAGCCGATGGGCAGGCCCTTGTCGATCAGGTCCCAGGCGCCCACGTTGAAGTGGGCCCCGATGATGGCTTCGCCGCTCTGGAAGGCGTTGGTGGCCGCGCCCGAGCTGTCGAACAGCAGCGCCGCGTCCAGGGCGGCCAGCTTCTGGTAGACCGGGCCCATGTTGCTGGGGTCGACCGCCCATACGCGGCTCATGAAGAACACGAAGGGCACGCCGGCCGAGTTCGAGGGCGAAGGGATGGCGATGGCGCCGGCGTAGTCCGGCCGCCACAGGTCTTTCCACGAGGTGGGGGGCTCGGGCACTTCCTTGGTGTTATAGGTCAGGCCCAGCGAGTAGTAGCCCGAGCCGACGGCGTAGGCCGCGCCGTCCTTCTTGTAGACGGCCTGGTCGATGACGTTGCCCAGGTTCTTCAGGCGCGCCGGGTCCAGGGTCTCCAGTACGCCGGCCTGCTCGGCCAGTTCGCTGATGCCGCCGTCCATCCAGGCCACGTCGATGGTGGGAGACGATTTCTGCTGCTGCAGCTTGGCCAGCGTGGTGGTGGAAGTGCCGATCTCGGGCACCACCGCGATGCCGGTGGCCTGGGTATAGGGCTGCGCCACGCAGGCGTTGAAGGCTTCGCCCCAGTTGCCGCCGTACCAGGCGACGGTGATGCGTTGCGGCTTTTGCTGCGCCTGGGCGCCGGCGGCGCCGAGCAGGCCGGCCGCGCACAGCACGGCCGCGGTCAATGTTCCGATGCGATTTGCCATGGTATTCCCCTTGGATGTCGGCAATGAGTTCGTGACGAGTTGACGCCGTCACATGGTGCGCCAGCGCCAATGTATCGGCTTGAAGCCGGCGGTCAAAAAATTGAATAATTCCGACATGGACACGCTCTCCGCCTCCTTGCCGCCCGATGCCCCGGACCGCGGCGTCCCGGCGCCCGCCGCGGGCGGCCCGCGCCTGCGAGTGGGGTTCGTGCTGCTGCACCAGTTCACGCTGGCGGCATTTTCAGGCCTGATCGACGTGCTGCGCCTGGCCGGCGACGAGGGCGGGCGCAGCCGCCAGATCGACATTGCCTGGCAGGTGATGAGCGTGAACGGACAGCCGCGCCGCTCCAGCGCCGGCCTGGCGGTATCCGACGTCACGGGCCTGCAGGCGCCCGGCTCGTTCGACTACATCGCCGTGTGCGGCGGCAACGACTACCTGAACCACAGCCTGCCGCCCGAGCTGGGCGACTGGCTGCGGCAGGCGGCCCGCCAGCGCGTGCGCATGCTGGGCATCTGCACCGGTACCTTCGTGCTGGCACAGGCCGGGCTGGTGGGCTCGCGCACCGTCTGCGTGCACTGGAACGTGCTCGACGCCTTCCGCGCCCAGCATCCCGGCCTGCGCGCCGTGGTGGACCGGCTGTTCATCGACGAGGGCGACCTGATCACCTGCGCCGGCTCGACCGCGGCCATCGACCTGGGGCTGTACCTGGTCGAGCGCCACTGCGGCCGGGACAAGGCGCAGCAGGCGGTGCGCCATATGATGCTGCAGGGCATCCGCCCGGCCCGCCTGCCGCAGGCGCACTTCTATAATGACCTGGCCGGCATCGAGGACGTGCGGGTGCGCCAGGCGGCCCATTACATCGAGCAGCGCATCGACAACCCGCCTTCGCTGGAGGCCATCGCCCGTTACGTGGGCGTGAGCGGCCGCCAGCTCGAGCGCGCCTTCCAGGCGGCGCTGGGCGAATCGCCCATGTCCTTCTACCGGCGCCTGCGGCTGGCCTACGGGCGCTGGCTGCTGCAAGGCGGCCAGCGCAGCATTACCCAGGTGGCGCTGGACTGCGGCTATAGCGACGGGGCGCATTTCTCGCGCGATTTCAGCAGCCGCTACGGCCTGTCCCCGCGGCGCTTCGTCCAGCAGCTCAAGGACGCCGCCCCCGCCGGCTGAACGTTTTGCGGAACTTCCCGCCCAAGCCTGGGGTCTGTCGTTTTGCACGTCATTCAGGTTAAAGTAAGATTCAATACAAAGACGCCGATTTCAGGCGTCAAGCATGCCCCGGGGGGCATACAGCTGCTTTGAGGAGCACACACGCCATGTCCAAGCGATTTTTCCGATTCTGCGCGGCCGCGCTGCTGGCTATCACCGGCACGGCCATGCTTGTTGTCACGTTCGACGCCGAAGCCCGCCGCATGGGCGGGGGCGGCAGCTATGGCCGCCAGTCCACCAACGTCATGAACCAGCGCCAGGCCACGCCGCCGGCCGCGCCCAGCGCCGGCGCCACCACGGCGCAGCGTTCGGCCGCCGCGCCGGCCGCTGCGGCCGGCACCGCCGCCGCGGCTGGCGCTGCCACGCGCAGCACCGCCTCGCGCTGGTTCGGCCCCATCGCCGGCATCGCCGCCGGCCTGGGCCTGGCCGCGCTGCTTTCGCACATGGGCCTGGGCGCGGCCTTTGCCGAGTTCATGGCCAGCCTGCTGCTGATCGGCCTGGTGGTGTTCGCCGTGCTGTTCCTGATCCGCCGCCTGCGCGGCGGCGCGGCCCGTCCGGCCATGCAGGGCGCCGGCCAGGGCGGTGCGTTCGACCGCGGCGGCCAGTCGCAGCAGCCCATCTGGCGCGAAAGCCTCAAGCCCGCGGCCCCGGCCGCCGCCGCCCCGGCTGCCGCTGCCGCTGCCGCTACACCGTCCGCCGCCGCAGCGGAAAGCGACCAGAACTGGTTCATTCCCGGCAACTTCGACACGCCGCAATTCCTGGCCAAGGCCAAGGAGCACTTCGTCCAGATCCAGAAGCTCTGGGACAGCGGCGACACCCAGGCCCTGGGCGAATACCTGACCGAGGACCTGGTGGCCGAGCTGCGGCCCCAGCTGGCCCAGCGCAGCGGCACCAGCCACACCGATGTCGTGCTGCTGAACGCCGAGCTGCTGGGCATCGAGAAGGTGTCCGACGGCCACCTGGCCAGCGTGCGCTTTTCCGGCATGCTGCGCGAGGATCCGCAGGCCGAGGCCTTCCGTTTCGAAGAGGTCTGGAACCTGTTCAAGCCCGACAACGGCGGCTGGCTGCTGGCGGGTATCCAGCAGATCCCGGTCGAGTACGCCAGCTGATCGCTGTGCCCGGGCCGGTCCGGCCCGCGGCCCGAAAACCCGGTCGGCAGGCCGGGTTTTCTTTTTGCCGCCGGGCCGCCCCAAGGCAAAAGCGCCCCCTCGGGGGGCAGCAAGCCGAAGGCGCAGCGTGGGGGCCGCCCTGGACGGACCGGCTGGCGGGGGCACGGTAAACTCCTGATGTGCCGGGCCCGCCCCGGTCTTCGCGCCTGCGCGCCCCATTGCCGTTATCCGATGCTGCCTGTGTTTCCGCCTTCCTTTGCCTTTCTCGCCGCGCGCGCCATCAACGCGCTGCTCGAGCGCGAACCGTGGGCGCGCCAGCAGCTGGCGCGGCATGCGGGCAAGACGGTGCGCCTGGCGCTGGGCGGCTTCGGGCTGTCGCTGACGGTTGCCGAGGGCGGACGCTTCATGCAGGCCAGCCGCGCCGCCGAGCCCGCCGTGACGTTCACCATGCTGCCCGAGCGCATCGACCCGGCCCGGCTGCTGGCCGGCCCGGCCGTCCAGGGGCAGGCCTATACGGACATGACCCATGTGTCCGGCGACGCATCGCTGGCGCAAACCATCGGCGAGCTGGCGCGCCACCTGCGGCCCGACCCCGAGGACGAGCTGGCCCGGCTGCTGGGCGACATCCCCGCCCTGCGGCTCATGGGCGGGCTGCGGGCGGCCGGCGAGGGCGTGCGCCAGGCCGCGCAGCGGCTGGCCGGCAATGCCGCCGAATACCTGTCCGAGGAAAGCGCGCTGCTGGCCGGGCGGCCCCTGCTGCAGGCCTGGCGCAGCGAGCTGGACCGCACTTCGGCCCGGCTGGACCGGACCGCCGAACGCCTGGCGGCGCTCGAGTCGCGGTTGCGCCGGCTGCCGGCCGCGCGGAGCTAAGGCCATGATGACCCTGCTGCGCATGGTCCGCATCGTGTTCATCTGCCTGCGCTACGGGCTGGGCGACCTGGTGCTTTCGAGTTTTCATCACCCGGTGCCCGCCGCCCTGCTGCGCGTGATGCGGCTGGGGCGCCGGCCCCGCGCGCCGCGCGGCGAGCGGCTGCGCCGCGCGCTCGAGTCGCTCGGGCCGATCTTCGTGAAGTTCGGCCAGGTGCTCTCCACCCGCCGCGACCTGATTCCCGCCGACCTGGCCGACGAGCTGGCCCGCCTGCAGGACCGCGTGCCGCCGTTTCCCTCGGAGCAGGCGGCCGCCTGCATCGAGGCGGCCCTGGGCGCGCCGCCGCAGCAGCTGTTCGCGCATTTCGAGACCGACCCGGTGGCCTCGGCCTCCATCGCCCAGGTGCATTTTGCCGTGCTGCACGACGGGCGCGAGGTCGCGGTCAAGGTGCTGCGCCCGGGCATGCTCCAGATCATCGAGCACGACCTGCGCCTGCTGCGCATGCTGGCCGTGATGATCGAGCGGCTGGCGCCCGATGGCCGCCGCCTGCGCCCGCGCGAGGTGGTGGCCGAGTTCGACAAATACCTGCACGACGAGCTGGACCTGGTGCGCGAGGCGGCCAACTGCAGCCAGCTGCGCCGCAACTTCTCGCCCGAATCGGGCCGCAGCAGCGAGCTCATCGTGCCGGAGGTGGTCTGGGAGTACACCGCCGCGACCGTGTTCACCATGGAGCGCATGGTGGGCATCCCGATCAGCCAGATCGAGCGGCTGCGCGCGGCGGGGGTGGACATCAAGAAACTGGCGCGCAACGGCGTGGAGATCTTCTTCGCGCAGGTCTTTGGCGACGGTTTTTTCCACGCCGACATGCACCCGGGCAATATCTACGTGTCCACGCAACCCGAGACGCTGGGCTACTACATCGCCCTGGATTTCGGCATCGTCGGCTCGCTGTCCGAATTCGACAAGAACTACCTGGCGCAGAACTTCCTGGCCTTCTTCCAGCGCGACTACCGGCGCGTGGCCCAGCTGCACATCGAGTCGGGCTGGGTGCCGCCCGATACCCGCGAGGAAGAGCTCGAGGGCGCCGTGCGGGCCGTGTGCGAGCCCTATTTCGACCGGCCCCTGGCCGAGATCTCGCTGGGGCAGGTGCTGCTGCGGCTGTTCCAGACCTCGCGCCGCTTCAACGTCCAGATCCAGCCGCAGCTGGTGCTGCTGCAAAAGACGCTGCTCAACGTCGAGGGCATGGGGCGCGAGCTCGATCCCACGCTGGACCTGTGGAAAACCGCCAAGCCCTACCTGGAGCACTGGATGCACCAGCGCGTAGGGCTGCCGGGGCTGCAGCGCAAGCTGCGCAAGGAATCGACCCAATGGGCGCAGTGGCTGCCCGAGTTTCCCCGGCTGCTGCACGAGCGGCTGAGCCAGCCGGACGTGAACCCGGCCATCCTGGCCGAAATCGCCGAGCTGCGGCGCGCCCGCGAGCAAGGCAACCGGCTGCTGACCGTGCTCACGGCCGTGGTGGCCATCGGCTTTGCGTTGTTGTTATGGAGCATCCAGCCATGAAATTCCTGTTCCGGCCGATGATCCCCTTCCCCTGTGAAACAAAACGTTCAGAATATAGTCATATGAACGTCGTGTGGCTAGGTTAATTCTGGCGCATCGCTCTCTCGGCCATGCGAGGTCCGCGCCGAGCCTGCACCCATCGCGGTTGCGGCTTTTCCGGAGCAGCCCGGGGCCAGCCCGGCTGCAGGCGGACGGCGCCGTCCAAGCCATGGCCTATCCGCGGGACTCCTACTAGAAAAGGCACGCCATCATGCTTTACCCCGAACTGTTCAAATCCATGGAATCGGTCCGCTGGAACATGTCCACCGACATTCCCTGGGACGATTTCGACCGCAGCAAGCTCAGCGACGAGCAGGCGCACACCATCAAGATGAACGCCATCACCGAGTGGGCGGCGCTGCCGGCCACCGAGATGTTCCTGCGCGACAACCGCGAGGACAGCGACTTTTCCGCGTTCATGTCGGTGTGGTTCTTCGAGGAGCAGAAGCACTCGCTGGTGCTCATGGAATACCTGCGCCGCTTCGTGCCCGAACTGGTGCCCACCGAGGAAGAACTGCACAAGGTGCGCTTCGAGTTCGATCCCGCGCCGGCCATGGAGACGCTGATGCTGCACTTTTGCGGCGAGGTGCGCCTGAACCACTGGTACCGCTGCGCCGCCGACTGGCATACCGAGCCCGTCATCAAGGCCATCTACAAGACCATCTCGCAGGACGAGGCCCGGCATGCCGGCGCCTACCTGCGCTACATGAAGCGCGCGATCTCGCAAAGAAGCGAGGAGGCGGCCCTGCAGGCCCGCCAGGCCTTCACCAAGATCGGCGTGCTGATGGCATCGGCCCACCGCACGCCCCAGGCGCTGCACCCGACCAACCTGCACGTGAACAAGGAAATGTTCCCCAACGACACGGTGCAGTCCAAGCTGCCCGAGCCGGGCTGGCTCGAGCGTTGGCTGGACCAGCAGATCCGCTTCGACAAGGACTGGGAAGGCAAGGTCAGCACGCGCATCCTGCACAACCTGTCGCTGCTGATGGGCACCGCCTTCAATACCGTGCAGGACCTGAACCGCTACCGCAAGGAGCTGGGCCGGGCGCAAGGCGGCCTGATCGTTCCGGCCACGAGCACGTCCACGGCCGGCTGATGGGCGCCGCCCCGTCCGCCGGCACCGCCTTGCCGGCGCCGCGCCACGAAGCCAAGATGCTCGCGCCCGAGCAGTGCGCCGCCCGCCTGGCGGCCGGCGGCCTTGCGCGGCCGTGGGTGTTCACCAACGGGGTGTTCGACCTGCTGCACCGCGGCCATGTCACCTACCTGGACCGCGCGGCGCAGCTGGGCGGCACCTTGATCGTGGCGGTCAATACCGATGCCTCGGCGCGCCGGCTGGGCAAGGGGCCCGAGCGGCCCCTGAACACCTGCCAGGACCGCGCCGCGCTGCTGGCCGCGCTGGGCTGCGTGGACCTGGTGACCTGGTTCGACGAGGATACGCCCGAGCAGCTGATCGCCCGCCTGCGGCCCGACATCATCGTCAAGGGCGGCGACTACGACATGGCCGTGCTGCCCGAAACCGCCCTGGTACGGTCCTGGGGCGGGCGCGCCGTGGCCATTCCCTTCGAGTTCCAGCGCTCGACTACGGCGCTGGTGCGTAAGATCCGCGATTGAGATAGGGGGCGGGCACCGAGGCGCCGCGTCCCTGCGCCGCGGGGGCGGCCCGCTCGCCGGTGCCCGGCGGCGTGCTGGCGCGCCGCGCCTGGCGGGCACGCTCGGCCATCTGCGAGCCCTCGGGCGAAGGCGGCAGCAGCAGCTGGTTGATGGCCGCCAGGTCGGACTCGGCCAGCAGGCCGCCGGCCGCGCGCAGCCGCAGGCCGGCCATGACGGTGTCGTAGCGCGCCCGGGCCAGGTCGCGCAGCGTGGCATACAGCTGCTGCTGCGCATTGAGCACGTCCAGGTTGATCCGCACGCCCACTTCGTAGCCCGTGCGGTTGGCCTGCACCGCGGCGCGGCTGGAGGCCTCTCCGGCCTCCAGCGCGCGGATGCGCGCCAGGCCCGAGAGCACGCCGGCGTGGTACTGCCGGATCTGCTGCTCGGCGCTGCGCCGCGCGTTTTCCAGAAGCTGGCGGGCCTGCTCGGCCAGCGCCACCTGCTCGGTGACGCGGGAAGACACGCCGCCGCCCGAGTACAGCGGGATGGACAGCACCACGCCCACGCTGCTGTCGATGGGGCGGCCCGAGGTGCCGGCCGGCAGGTTGCGCGATTGCAGTCCCTGGTTGGTGGCGCTGCCCGAGGACGCCTGCAGGTCCAGGCGGGGATAGTGGCCCGCCCGGGCGATATCGATGCCGTATTGCGCGATGCGTGTTTGCAGCTGCCCGCGCTGCACGCCCAGGTTCGAGGGCACGCCCTGGTCCAGCCAGGCCTGCAGCCCGGTGGGCTGGGGCGAGGGCAGCGGCGCGCTGTAGGGCAGCTCGGACAGCGCGCCGGGGCGCTGGCCGGTGACGGTGGCCAGCACGTCGCGGGCCACGTCCAGCGCGTTCTGCGCCTGCAGCTCCTGGGCGATCAGCAGGTCGTAGCGCGATTGCGCCTCGTAGGTATCGGTAATGGTGGCGTTGCCCAGCTCGAAGCTGCGCTTGGCGAAGGCCAGCTGTTCGGCCACCGCGCTTTTTTCGGCTTCGATGGCCGCCAGGGTGTCCTGGGCGGCCAGCACGTCGAAATAGGCCTGCGCCAGGCGCAGGAGCAGGTCCTGGTAGGCCTGCTGCAGGGCGATGCCGCTATCGCCGACCAGCAGCTCGGCCTGGTCCAGCGCCTTGAACGCCGCCCAGTCGAAAAGCGGCTGGGTCAGCACGAGATCCCAGGTGGCCCGGGTGCCGGAACGCACCCGCCCGGAGTTGCCCGAGGTGCGGATCTCGGCGTATTCGCCGCCCAGCGCCGCGCTCAGGTTGGGCAGCAGGTTGGCGCGGGCCTGCGGCAACCGCTCCTGGCCGGCGCGGTAGGCCGCGCGCGCCGCCGCATAGAGCGGGTCGCGCGCCAGCGCGGACTGCCAGGACTGCATGAGGTCCTGGGCCTGTACGGCGCCGCCGGCGGCCAGGGCCGCGGCCAGCACTGCCGCGCGCGCAAGCCATCCGCAGCGCATGGCTCAGAACTTGAACTTGGAGGCGGTCGCGCCGCGCAGCGGCTTGATCACGGTTTCGAACAGGTTGACGGTATCGAAGGTGGCCGCCGTGGTGCGGGTGATGCGGCAGACCGTCATGATCGGCGCCTGGCCCACGGCCACCACCATGCGCCCGCCCACGCGCAACTGGTACTTGAGCGCGTCGGGCACGGCGGGCACCGAGCCGGTCAGCAGGATGGCGTCGTACTCGGTCGAGCCCCAGCCATTGCCGCCGTCGCCGGTCTCGACCTTGACGTTGGCGATATGGTTGGCCTGCAGGTTGGCCTGCGCGAAGCTGGACAGGCGGCTGTCGATCTCGACCGAGGTGACCTGCTGCGCCAGCTTGCTCAGCAGCGCGGCCTGGTAGCCCGAACCGGTGCCGATCTCGAGCACGCAGTCGGTGGCGGTCAGCTGCAGTTCCTGCGCCAGGCGCGCCTCGATCTTGGGCGCCAGCATCACCTGGTGGGTGTCCACCGAATTGATCTCCAGCGGCAGCTCGACGTCGGAGAAGGCCAGCGCGCGCAGGGCGGGCGGCACGAACAGCTCGCGGCGCACCTGGAACAGGGCGGCCAGCACTTTTTCGTCGAGCACCTCCCAGGTGCGGATCTGCTGCTCCACCATGTTGAAGCGGGCTTTTTCGACGTCGGGCAAAGTGGATGCGTTCATGGCTATGGACTGGAAGGAGGGGGCATTGCAGCCCGCCATTGTAGCGGCTAGATGTTACGAAGAAAGACCGGCGTCCCGGCCCTTGGTTCCCCGGCCGGGCCGCCGCGGGGGCTGGCCGCGGCCCGGCGCCGGTACCGGCCCCTCAGGGCTGCCAGGCGTGGAAATGATGCACCGGCCCGTGCCCGCTGCCCACCCGCAGCCGGCCGGATTGCCGGATGGCCTCGGTCAGGTAGGCCTTGGCGCGCCGCGCCGCCTCGGGCACGTCGCCGGTCTGCGGCAGCAGGGCCGCCAGCGCGGCGGACAGGGTGCAGCCGGTGCCGTGCGTATTGGCGGTCTCGATGCGCAGGCCGGGCAGCTCGATCATGCGGTCGCCGTCGTGCAGCAGGTCGATGGTGTCGGCCCCGGGCAGGTGGCCGCCCTTGACCATGACCCAGCGGTGGCCGGCATGGGCCATGCGCTCGCGCAGCTTTTCGGCCACGCGGCGCATTTCGCGCACGGTATCCACCGGCCGCTCGTCCAGCAGCACGCCGGCCTCGGGCAGGTTGGGCGTGATCAGCGTGGCTTGCGGCAGCAGCGCCTCGCGCAGCGCGCCGACCGCATCGCGCTCGAGCAGCAGGTCGCCGCTCTTGGCGACCATGACCGGATCGAGCACCACGTGCGCTGGCGCGTGCCGGGCCATTTTTTCGGCCACCACCTCGGTGACCGGGCGCTGGCCCAGCATGCCGATCTTGACCGCGTCGATGCGCACGTCGGCGAACAGGGTGTCGATCTGCTGGCCCACGAACTCGGGCGGCACCGGGCAGATATGCGTCACGCCGTGGGTGTTCTGCGCGGTCAGCGCGGCGATGACCGCGCAGCCATAGGCGCCCAGGGCGCTGATGGCCTTGACGTCGGCCAGCACGCCCGCGCCGGCCGATGGATCGACCCCGGCGATGCTCAGGGCGTTGGGAATGCGGCGCATGCCGTCCTGGGCGCGGGGGTGCGCGCCTTGCGTGGCGGAAGCGGCCATGGCTAGCTGCCCGTCCGCGTTGCGGGGGAGATCATGCCCTCGACGGGCGAGCTGGGCGCGGCGCTGTAGTGCTTGCGCGGCATGCGCCCGGCCAGGAAGGCGTCGCGGCCGGCCTGGACGGCGTGCTTCATGGCGCCGGCCATGCGCACGGGATCCTGCGCGGCGGCGATGGCGGTGTTCATCAGCACGCCGTCGCAGCCCAGCTCCATGGCGATGGCCGCATCCGAGGCGGTGCCCACGCCGGCGTCGACCAGCACCGGCACGCGCGCCTGCTCGATGATGAGCTTCAGGTTCCAGGGATTGAGTATGCCCATGCCCGAGCCGATCAGCGAGGCCAGCGGCATGATGGCCACGCAGCCGATGTCCTCCAGCATGCGGCTCTGGATGGGGTCGTCGGTGCAATAGACCATGACCTTGAAGCCGTCGGCCACCAGCGTCCGGGCGGCCTTGAGCGTCTCGGGCATGTTGGGAAACAGCGTGTGCGGATCGCCCAGCACCTCGAGCTTGACCAGGTCGTGGCCGTCGAGCAGTTCGCGCGCCAGGCGCAGCGTGCGCACCGCGTCCTCGGCGCTGTAGCACCCGGCCGTGTTGGGCAGCAGGCAATAGCGCGAGGGCGGCAGGTAGTCCAGCAGGTTGGGCTCGTCCGGGTTCTGGCCCAGGTTGGTGCGGCGGATGGCGACGGTGACGATCTGGGCGCCGCTGGCTTCGATGGCCGCGCGGGTCTGGTCGAAATCGCGGTATTTGCCGGTGCCCACCAGCAGCCGCGACGAATAGGCGGTGCCGGCGATGACGAGGGAGTCGGTGGAGTTCATAGGCCTTAGGGTGCGGGGGGCGCGCCTGCGGCGGCGCAGCACGGGTCCGGGCGTTCCGGCGATGCGGCAAGGGGCCGCGCAATCGCCGGGCAAGAGAGAAATGATAGAGCAGTTGCGAACGGCGTGCAGGCCATCGACGGGCCGCGGGGCCGGCGCGCGGCTGCGGTATATTTCCCGCATGAACGCAATCCCGCGCCGCGGCAGGCCCACGCCCGAGCAGGCGCAGGCCCTCTCCCGGTCCATCCTCGACGCCGCGGCCGAGCTCATGCTGCGACACGGCTATGCGGGCGCCAGCCTGGCGGCCATCGCCCAGCGCGCCGGGGTGACCAAGCGCACCATCTACGCACGCTTCGGCGCCAAGGAAAACCTGCTGCGCGCCGTGCTGGCGGCCATCCGCGACAAGCTGACGCTGCACTACCGCCCGCCCGCCCAGGGCGATGCGCGGGTGCTGCTCGAACACCTGGGCAACCACCTGCTCGGGCAATTGTCCCGCCCGGCCATGGTGGCCTGGTGCCGGTTCACCAGCGTGGAGATGGGGCGCTCGCCCGAGTTCGCCGAGCTGGTGCATCCGCTGATGGACGGCGTCTACGCTTTTGTCGAAACCATGCTGCGCGAACTGGCCCGGGACCATCGGCTGCCCATTGCCGACGCGGCGCTTGCCGCGCGCCTGTTCGTGATGCTGGTGGGCGAGCCGATGAAGCAGCACGCCTTTTTTTATATGAGCCTGGGCACGGCGGCGCAACGGCGCGAGCACGTGCGGCGCATGGTCGGGGTATTCCTGGCGGCTGCCCGCGCCGGCGAGATCTGAGCGCCCCGTGCGCCGGAGCAGGCCGCCGGGGCGCGGCCGGCGGCGATACGGGCGGCGCGCCGGCTCAGCGCCGGGGCGGCGGCATGCCGGCCTGCGGCAGGCCTTGGCTGGCCTGCGCCGCGATCCAGTCGATCAGGGCCTGGGCCAGTTCGTCGGTCGCCAGCCCCAGGGCCTGCACCGCCGCGGCGGCCTGCGTGCCCTGCAGCGGACGGGCGGCCTCGAACGTGCGCGCGGCCAGCGTCTGCCGGGTATCGCCGCGCAGCAGGCGCGCGTCGTAGCGGATGCGGGCCACCGGCCCCTGGCTCTCGTAGCGGACCTGGAATTCGCTCAGGATGCCCGAGAGCTCCAGGTCGGCAGGCAATCCCGAGCGCGCGCTGACCGCCTGCAGGCGGCCGTCGCGCAGCAGTCCCTGGACCAGCCGGTCGCGCAGCAGCTCGGGCACCGGGTCGCTCCAGCGGGCGCCTTCGTAGGCGCTGAGCCGGTTGTGCGAGGGCGTGACCAGGATGCGCGAGGAATCGATCATGCGCCCGCTCTCGGGGGCGGCCACCCGCACGGTGCGCGCCGGCGCAAGCGGCGCGGCGGCCTGGGCGGGATAGGCGGCCGGCAGGCTGTAGACGGTCAGCTGGCGGGATTCGGGCAGCACGGAGCAGGCGACCAGGGCCAGTACGGCGGTGCTGGCGGCCAGGCCGCGCAGCAGTCGGGGGGCGGGTTTCATGGACGGAACTCCTCGATGCGTTCGCGGCCCAGCAGGTAATTGGCCGGATTGTCTTCCAGGCGCCGGGCGATGGCCGTCAGGGCGGCCATCGCGCTGCGCAGTTCGTTGACGGCAGGGCCGAGCTGGCCGATGCCCTGCAGCCCGCTGTCCAGCGCCGGGCCGTTGGCGCTGAGCAGCCCGTCGATGCGCTCGGCCGTGCGGGCCAGCGAGGTCATGGCCTGGTTGGCGCTGGCCAGCGCCTGGCCGCCTTCGCCCGTCAGCGCGGCGTTGGCGTTCTCCAGCAGCTGCGTGGCCTGGGCAAGGGTCCGCGTGCCCTCGCGGCTGGCCTGCCGCAGTTGCGTCACCAGGTCGTCCAGCGCCTCGCGCTGGCCCGCCAGGGCGCCGGTGGCGGCCTCCAGGTTGGCCAGCGTGGCGGAGATGTGTGCGGTGTTCTG
The DNA here is from genome assembly GCF_037026685.1 of Orrella sp. JC864. Lineage (NCBI taxonomy): Bacteria > Pseudomonadati > Pseudomonadota > Betaproteobacteria > Burkholderiales > Alcaligenaceae > Orrella > Orrella sp. JC864. The sequence goes on from NZ_JBANET010000007.1 coordinate 38,260, forward strand.
CGGCGAGAGCAGCGTCTTGGCGTTAAAGAGCAGCTCGTTGATGTTGCCCATGACGTCGTCGCCGTCGGCCAGCAGGCGCGAGAGCGGCGAGGGCGTGGCCACGATGACCGGGTCCTGCCCCTCGGGGGCCTGCAGCAGGGGGCTTTCGGGGGTCCCGCCGGTCAGCTGGATCACGGCGTTGCCGGTGATGCCGGTGATCGCCAGCCGCGCGCGGGTGTCCTGCTTGACCGGCACGCCGGCGTCGACCTGGATGCGCGCGATGACCTTGCGCGGGTCCCGGCGGTCCAGGTTCAGCTCGGCGACGTTGCCCACCCGGATGCCGCTGTATTGCACGGCGCTGCCGCGCGACAGGCCGGTGATGGGCTCGTTGAAGATGACGACGTAGTGCCGCGTCTGCACGTCGTCCTTGGAGCCGGACAGCCAGAGCGCAAAGGCCAGGATGGCCGCCGTGGCCAGGACGGTGAACAGGCCGATGAGGATGTGGTGCGCGCGTGTTTCCATGTCAGTTTTCCTTGGGTCCGGCCTGGGCGGCCTGGGCGGTCTGCGCGGCGGCGCGGGCGCGCGGGCCGTGGAAGTAGTCGTGTATCCAGGGGTCGTCCACGGCGGCCACGCGCGCCAGCGTGTCCACGGCCATGACCCGCTTGCGGGCCAGCACCGCGATGCGGTCGCAGATGGCGTGCAGGGTATCCAGGTCGTGCGTGACGAGAAACACCGTCAGCCCGAGGGCATCGCGCAAGGTGCCGATGAGCTCGTCGAAGGCGGCCGCGCCGATCGGGTCCAGGCCGGCGGTCGGCTCGTCCAGGAAGAGAAAGGGCGGATCCAGCGCCAGGGCGCGGGCCAGGGCCGCACGCTTGATCATGCCGCCGGACAGGCTGGCCGGATACAGGGCGCCCGCGTGGGCGGGCAGGCCCGCGAGCGCCAGCTTGGCGGCGGCCAGGCGCTCGGCGGCCGCACGCGCCATGCCCATGTGCTCGATCAGCGGCAGCGCCACGTTTTCGGTGACGGTCAGCGAAGAGAACAAGGCCCCCTTCTGGAACAGCACGCCGAACTGGCGCTCCAGGGCGGCGCGCTGGCGCGCGTCCTGGGCCATCAGGTCCTTGCCCTGTACCAGCACCTGGCCGGCCGCCGGCCGCTGCAGGCCCACGATGCTGCGCAGCAGCACCGACTTGCCGGTACCCGAGCCGCCGACCACGCCCAGGATCTCGCCGCGCCGCACGTCCAGGTCCAGGTTCTCGTGCACCACGTGGCTGCCGAACTGGTTGCGCAGCCCGCGCACGCTGATGGCCGCCGGCGGCGCGAGGTCGGGCGTCACCATCCCATCTCCATGAAGAACAGCGCCGCCACGGCATCGAGCAGGATGACCACGAAGATGGACTGCACCACGCTGGAGGTGGTGTGCTCGCCCACCGATTGCGCGCTGCCGGCCACCTTGAAGCCTTCGGCGCAGCCGATCACCGAGATCATGAAGGCAAATACCGGCGCCTTGCCCAGGCCCACCAGGAAGTGCGCCAGCTCGATGTCGCGCAGCAGGGCAAGGAACTGCGAATAAGGGATGCCCAGGGATACCGCGCACACCAGGGCGCCGCCGGCGATGCCCGCGGCGATGCCGATGAAGGTCAGCAAGGGCAGGGCGATGAGCATGGCCAGAAGGCGCGGGATCACCAGCAATTCGATGGGATCCAGGCCTTGCGCGCGGATGGCGTCGATTTCTTCGTTGGCCTTCATGGAGCCGATCTGCGCGGTGAAGGCGCTGGCGGTGCGTCCGGCCATCAGGATGGCGGTCAGCAGCACGCCGAACTCGCGCATGAACGAATAGGCGACCAGGTTGACCGTATAGATGCTGGCCCCGAATCCCGCCAGCACCGTGGCACCCAGGAAGGCCACCACCGCGCCCACCATGAACGTGAGCAGCGCCACGATGGGCACCGCGTTCAGGGCGATCTGCTGCAGGTGCGCGGCCAGCGGGGTAAGGCGCCAGCGGCCCGGACGCGGCGCCAGCCGCGCGGCGGTCTGCAGCACCAGTCCCATGAAGCCGAGCAGGCCCAGCAGCGCCTGCACGCCGGCGGCGACCTTCTCGCCGAGCGCGGCGAGAAGGTCGGCCACGCTGGTCCGGCGGGCGGGCGGCGCGTCGGTCCGCTCGCCCGACAGCGCCGTGCCCACGCTTTTAAGAAGGGCCCGTCGTTCGGTCTGCAGTGCCGGATCGTTCTCGGCCAGCGACGCCAGCCGTTCGGGGCCGAGCAGGTCCGCCAGCAGCGTGGCGCCCGCGGTATCGATCTCGTCCAGGCCGCGCCAGTCGATCGCCGCTTCGCCGGGATCTGCGCCGGGACGCAGTTGGCGGGCCCGCTCGGCCAGCCGTTCGTAGTGGGGCAGGGTCCAGTCGCCGCTGGCGCGCCAGTGCGCACGGCCGTTTTCATCCTGGCTCAGTTCGATATCGGCGCTGCGGGAAGAAGGCATCGGCGGGCGGGTCAGGGGGCGCCGCGCGTATCGCGCGGCGCCAGGCGGGGCGGGCCGGGCACGGCCCTGCCAAGTTTGCGGGCAGTCTAGCACTAATGACACCCGTCAGTGTCATTAAGGGCAAGCAGGCGTAAGCCTTGCTATCGGGACCGCGCGCCGCCCCGAGCCTGGCGCAGCCCGTCCAGCCAGGCGCACAGCTGCTCGGCGGCCTGCACCAACCGTGGCCCGGGGCGAAACAGCAGGTCCGGGTCCATGACCAGCACGTCCCCGCGCACGGCGGCGGGCAATTGCCGCTGCCGCCACTGCCGGGCCTCGCGCTCGCTGGTGACGACCACGGCGTCGGGCGCGGCCGCCAGCACGCTTTCCACCCCGACCAGGGGGGCGGGCGTGCGCAGTGCCGCAAAGGCATTGTGCGCGCCGCACAGCCGCAGGGCGTCGCTGACGATGTGCTCGCCGTTAAGCGTATAGAGCGGGCCGCTGCCGGCCTGCACATAGACCGTCAGCACGGGCTGGCGGGCGGGCTGGCCGGCAGCCAGGGCCTGCAGCCTTGCCTGCAGCCGGTCGGCCGCGGCTCCGGCCTGCGCCTCGGTGCCGAGCATGCGTCCGAACTGGCGCAGCGCCGGGGGCAGGTCGGCCAGCCGCCGCGGGGCGCTTACGTACAGGGGCACCGACAACCGGGCCAGGGCCGAGGCGGCCGGATCCAGCCGGCCGGCCTGCCAGCCTATCACCAGGTCCGGCGCCAGGCTAGCAAGGCGCTCCGGATCCAGCGCCAGCCCCTGGCCGATGCGCGGCAGCCGGCGCGCGGCCGGCGGGTAGTCCGAGGATTGCACGGTGGCCACCAGGCGATCGCCGCCGCCGGCCGCGAAAGCCAGTTCGGTGGCGTGCGGCGCCAGCGTGACCACGCGCCGGGCCGGGCCGGGCAAGGTGAGCTGGCGTCCGGCGTCGTCCTGCAGCGCCAGCGGTTCGGCCTGCGCGGCCAGCGCGAGCGCGGCCGCCGCCAGGGCGGCCGCGGCGCGCAGGCAAGGGCGGCGCGGGGCGTGCATGGCGCCTCAGTACCGCAGCGTCACCGAGGCCATCAGGTTGCGCTCGGCCGCGGGATAGAGGTTGTAGGCGCCGTCCGGCCCCAGGCTGCCGGAGCGGATGCCGTAGGTGGCATGGCGGCGGTCGAACAGGTTGTTGACGGCCACGCTGGCCTCCAGGTGGTCGTTCACGCGGTAGCTGGCCTTGGCGTGCGCCAGGAAATACGAGGGCAGCCGCGCGCTGAACTGGTTGGCCTGGTCGTTGTCCAGGCGCGACTTGCCCACGTATTGCACGCTGGCGTTCAGGGCCAGGTCGGCGATGGGGCGCCAGCTGACCCCGGCGTTGGCCAGCCAGCGCGGCACCAGCGGCACGTCCTTGCCCGCCAGGTCCACGCCGGAGAAAGTGCCCGACCGGAACCGGGCCTGCAGCCAGGTCACGTTGGCATTGACCGCCAGCGCCGGGCTGAAGGCGTGGGCCGCCTCCAGCTCGACGCCGCGCCGGCGCGTGGGCGGCAGGTTGGCGTTGCTGCCGAAGGGGCCGTCCAGGCGGTTGAAGTAGATCTCGTTGTCCAGGTCGTTCTGGAAGAACGACAGGCGCGCGCGCGAACCGGCGCGGCGCCAGTCCAGCCCGATTTCCTTGTCCACCGAGGTCTGCGGCGCCAGCGGCTCCATCAGGTAGAACAGTTCGTCGGCGTTGGCAAAGCGAAAGCTGCGGCCGATGCGCGCATAGGCCGACAGGTCGGCCGGCAGCTGCTGGCGGATGCCGGCCTGCCAGGCGCCCAGGCGATGGGTCTTTTCCATCGGCGTGATGAAGCCGGTTTGCACCTCGGTGCGGTCCCGGGAGGTCTGGCGGCGTGCGCCCAGGGTGAAGACGGTGCCCTCGGCCGCCTGCACCTGCGCCTCGGCGAACACGCCGTGCTGGCGCTGGGTGGTGCGCCACTGGTCGCTGACGAAGCCGTCGTACAGGCTGGTGCCGTCCAGCGTGCCGCGCAGCCAGTCGGCGCCCACCACCAGGCTGTGGCCGCCGGCAAAGGGCAGGCGGTAGCGCGCGCTGGCCGAGCTTTCGTTCAGGTCCTGCTCGCGCTCGGTGTCGCCGAAGTCGCTGGCCGTCAGGCCGTATTGTTCCTTGTCGCGCTGGCCCAGGTCCGCGTACAGCGTGCCCGGCCCGATGCGCTGCTCGGCCTGAAGGCCGTAGGCGTCGGTGCGGATGCGCACGAAGTCCTCGGGCGTGCTGGCCCCGCGCGGATCGTCGCGGTACTGGTCGATGCCGTTGGCCGTGTCGACCTGGCGCGGGCCGGGCAGCTCCAGCTTCTGGCTGGTGCTGCGCACATAGCCGCGCACCGAGCCGCCCGCGTGCCGGAAGGTCAGCCCGGCGCCGCCGGTGTCGCGGCGCTCGCGGTTGTTGTCGCGGTAGTTGTCGGTGCGCAGCGACTGGCCGAAGGCATCGAGCGCGAAGGTCTCGTTGTGGATGGCCACCGAGCCGTCAAGCTGGCGCAGCCCGTAGCTGCCCACCGTGTATGAGGCCTGCGCGGCGTGGCGCGACTGGAAGCCGGTCTTGGTGATGATGTTGATTACCCCGCCCGTGGCGCCGCCGCCGTACTGCACCGCGCCGCTGCCGCGGATGATCTCGATGCGTTCGATGCTGGCCAGCGGGATCGCGCCCAGCGCGGGCGCCGACAGGTCGTTGTCGTTCTGGCGGATGCCGTCGATCAGCACCAGGGTATTGCTGGTGCCGGTCAGGCCGAAGCCGCGCAGGTCGATGATCTGGCGGTCGCTCGAACCCGCGGTGTTCAGCAGGTGGATGCCGGTCTGGGCCGAGAGCAGTTCCTGCACGTTGCGCGCGCTGCTGCCGGCGATGTCCTGGGCGGTGATCACGCTGTAGGCCACCGGCAGGCGGTCGGTGTCGGCGGCCACGCGCGAGGCGGTGACGGTCACGGCGTCCAGCTCGGCAATGGCGGAAGGGGTGGTTTGCGCTTGCGCCAACAGGGGCAAGGCGGCGGCCAGCGCGGCGGCGCAGGGCCGCAGGGCGGAAGGGATCATGGCGTAGACCTCGGTGGACGTGCGACCCCGCACGTCGTGCTCGAAAACGGAACATCGCGCACCGGGCGCGGACATTCCCCGTTCGAACCGGCCGGTATCGGGCTGGCGGGCACTGCAGCGTGCGCCGCTGACCGTTGCGGGGGCAGCACAGGCATCAGGCGCGGCGCGCCTGTTCCTGTTTCCCGTTTGACTTTCCCTGCCCCGGGCGCATCCGTTGGATCGTAAGGCCCCCATGGGGGCCGTGTGCTGCAGGATGCGCCGGCGGCCGAAAGCACCGGTTCGGGGCGTGACTCTATCACGCAGGCCCCGTTTTGATACGATGGGCGGTTGGTTCCCGGGGCCTTCCAGGCCCGATTTGTCGCGCCCATTCCACATGACCGCCTTTCCTAGCCTGCCCTACCCCCTGTCCAGCTACACCCACGGGGCGCAGTTCGCGCAACTGCTGACCGAACGCATCCTCGTGCTCGACGGCGCCATGGGCACCATGATCCAGCGCTACAAGCTGGGCGAGGCGGACTTTCGCGGCGAGCGCTTCGCCGACCATCACAAGGATCTCAAGGGCGACAACGAGCTGCTGTCGCTGGTGCGGCCGGACATCATCTCCGAGATCCATTGCCAGTACCTGGAGGCGGGCGCGGACGTCATCGAGACCAACACCTTCGGCGCCACCTCGATCGCCCAGGGCGACTACGACCTGCCGCAGCTGGCCTACGAAATGAACAAGGAGTCGGCGCGGCTGGCGCGCGAGGCCTGCGCGCGCTACAGCACGCCCGAGCGGCCGCGCTTCGTGGCCGGCGCGCTGGGCCCGCAGCCCAAGACCGCCTCGATTTCGCCGGACGTGAACGACCCGGGCGCGCGCAACGTCACCTTCGACGAGCTGCGCCAGGCCTATGCCGAGCAGCTCCAGGGCCTGCTGGACGGCGGCATCGATATCGTGCTGATCGAAACCATCTTCGATACGCTCAACGCCAAGGCGGCGATCTTCGCGGTCGAAGAGGTGTTCGAGGCGCGCGGGGTGCGGCTGCCGGTGATGATATCGGGCACCGTCACCGACGCTTCGGGCCGCATCCTGTCGGGCCAGACCGTGGAGGCCTTCTGGAATTCGGTGCGCCACGCGCGGCCGGTCACCATCGGGCTGAACTGCGCGCTGGGCGCGGCGCTGATGCGCCCCTACATCGCCGAGCTGGCCAAGATCTGCGACACCTTCCTGTGCGTGTATCCCAATGCCGGGCTGCCCAACCCCATGAGCGAGACGGGCTTTGACGAGACGCCGGCCGACACTTCGGCGCTGCTCGAGGAGTTCGCGCGCGCCGGGCTGGTCAACATGGCCGGCGGCTGCTGCGGCACCACGCCCGAGCACATCGCCGCCATCGCCGAAAAAGTGGCGCGGCTGCAGCCGCGCCAGGTGCCCGAAGTGCCGGTCAAGACGCGCCTGTCGGGCCTGGAGGCGCTGAACATCGACGAGCAGACGCTGTTCGTCAACGTGGGCGAGCGCACCAACGTGACCGGCAGCAAGATGTTCGCCCGCCTGATCCGCGAGGAAAAATACGACGAGGCGCTGGCGGTGGCGCGCCAGCAGGTCGAGAACGGCGCGCAGATCATCGACGTGAACATGGACGAGGCCATGCTCGATTCGGTGGCCTGCATGGCTCGTTTCATGAACCTGATCGCCTCCGAGCCGGACATCGCGCGCGTGCCCGTGATGATCGACAGCTCCAAATGGGAGGTGATCGAGGCGGGCCTGAAGTGCGTGCAGGGCAAGGCCGTGGTCAATTCGATCTCGATGAAGGAAGGCGTGGACGCCTTCCTGCACCATGCCCGCCTGTGCCGGCGCTACGGCGCGGCGGTGGTGGTCATGGCCTTCGACGAGCAGGGCCAGGCCGACACGCTGCAGCGGCGCAAGGACATCTGCGGGCGCGCCTACCGCCTGCTGGTCGATGAAGTCGGCTTTCCGCCCGAGGACATCATCTTCGATCCCAACGTCTTCGCCGTGGCCACCGGCATCGACGAGCACAACCACTATGCGGTGGACTTCATCGAGGCCACGCGCTGGATCCGCCAGAACCTGCCGCATGCCCGCATCTCGGGCGGCGTCTCGAACGTGAGTTTTTCCTTCCGCGGCAACGAGCCCATGCGCGAGGCCATCCACACGGTCTTCCTGTACCACGCCATCCGCGAAGGCATGACCATGGGCATCGTCAACGCCGGCCAGCTGGGCGTGTACGAAGACCTGGACAAGCCGCTGCGCGACCTGGTCGAGGACGTGATCCTGGACCGCGCCGAGCCCGTGGGCCGCAGCGATCCGTCGGACGAGCGCACGCCCACCGAGCGGCTGGTGCAGTTCGCCGAGACCGTCAAGGGCAGCGGCGCCAAGCGCGAGGAAGACCTGGCCTGGCGCGAGCAGCCAGTGGAAAAGCGGCTGGCCCATGCGCTGGTGCACGGCATCACCACCTTCATCGTCGAGGACACCGAGGAGATCCGCCAGCAGGTGGCCGCGCGCGGCGGACGGCCCATCGAGGTGATCGAGGGGCCGCTGATGGACGGCATGAACATCGTGGGCGACCTGTTCGGCGCCGGCAAGATGTTCCTGCCGCAGGTGGTCAAGTCCGCGCGGGTGATGAAGCAGGCGGTGGCGCACCTGGTGCCCTACATCGAAGAGGAAAAGCGCCGGATCGCCGCGGCCGGCGGGGACGTGCGCGCCAAGGGCAAGATCGTCATCGCCACGGTCAAGGGCGACGTGCACGACATCGGCAAGAACATCGTCACGGTGGTCCTGCAATGCAACAACTTCGAGGTCGTGAACATGGGCGTGATGGTGCCCTGTGCGCAGATCCTGGAGACCGCCAAGCGCGAGCAGGCCGACATGATCGGCCTGTCGGGCCTGATCACGCCCAGCCTGGAGGAAATGGCCTACGTGGCCAGCGAGATGCAGCGCGACGAGTATTTCGCCAGCCGCGGGACGCCGCTGCTGATCGGCGGGGCCACCACCAGCCGGGTGCACACGGCGGTCAAGATCGCGCCCAACTACGACGGGCCGGTCATCTACGTGCCGGACGCCAGCCGCTCGGTGGGCGTGGCCCAGAACCTGGTATCGGACAAGGCGGCCGAGTACCTGGCCGAGCTGGCGCAGGAGTACGAGGACGTGCGCCGGCGCCATGCCGGCCGCAAGGCCGCGCCGCTGATGCCGCTGGACCAGGCGCGCGCCGCCCGGCCGGCCATCGACTGGGCGGCCTACGCGCCGCCGCGGCCCAAGTTCATCGGCCGGCGCGCCTTCAAGCACTACGACCTGGCCGAGCTGGCGCGCTACATCGACTGGACGCCGTTCTTCCAGACCTGGAGCCTGTTCGGGCAGTTCCCCGCCATCCTGCAGGACAAGGTGGTGGGCGAGCAGGCGCGCAAGGTCTACGAAGACGGCCAGGCAATGCTCAAGCGCATCATCGACGGGCGCTGGCTGACCGCCAGCGGCGTGGCGGCCTTCTATCCGGCCAACTCGGTCAACCACGACGACATCGAGGTCTATGCCGACGAGGCCCGCACGCGCACGTTGTTCACCTGGCGCAACCTGCGCCAGCAGGGCGTCAAGCGCGAGGGCGTCGAGAACAAGTGCCTGGCCGACTACATCGCGCCCAGGGACAGCGGCGTGACCGACTACATCGGCCTGTTCGCGGTCACCGCAGGCCTGGGCGTGGAAAAGAAGGAAAAGGAATTCGAGGCGGCCGGCGACGACTACTCGGCCATCATGCTCAAGTCGCTGGCCGACCGCCTGGCCGAGGCCTTCGCCGAATGCCTGCATGCCCGCGTGCGGCGCGACCTGTGGGGCTACGCGGCCGACGAGGACCTGGACAACGAGGCCCTGATCGCCGAGAAATACCGCGGCATCCGCCCGGCGCCGGGTTATCCGGCCTGCCCCGAGCACCGCGTCAAGCGGGCGATGTTCGAGGTGCTGGACGCGCAGGACATCGGCATGATGCTGACCGAAAGCTACGCCATGCACCCGGCCGCCAGCGTCTCGGGCTTTTATTTCAGCCACCCGCAATCGCAGTACTTCAACGTGGGCGTGATCGGCGAGGACCAGTTGCGGGACTACGTGGCCCGCAGCGGCGAGCCCGAGGACGAGGTGCGGCGCGCGCTGGGGGCCAGCCTGGGGTAGGGTGGCGCTGCGTCAAAGGCGCCGCTGCAGGCGGTAGACCAGCGATTCGAGCCGCTCGACGCCCTGCTCGGCGAACTTGGGCTCCTTATCGAGCATGTCGCGCCGGTCCAGCAGCAGGGCTTGGGCGCCCGCCGCGGCAAACAGCGATTGCACCTGCGCGTCGTCCACGGAAAAGGGCGGGCCCTGCATCTGGCCCTGGGGATAGTCCAGCGTGACCAGCAGGCCCTGGTAGTCCTCGGCCAGCTGGCTGTAGACCGCCTGCACGTAGTCGCCGCGCATGGACTCGGGCAGCGCCACCAGCGCGGCGCGGTCGAATACGCCCTGGCAGCGCGAGAGCGTGACCGGGTCCAGGTCGAAGATGTCGCCGCAGATGATCTCGATCTCGCCTGCCACGTAGTGCTTGCCCGAGGCGGTGGTGTGCGTGGCGCAGGACAGCTCGTTCTCGGCGAAGAACTGCTCGACCGCCAGTTCGGATAGCTCCACGCCCAGCACCGAGTGGCCCTGCCTGGCCAGCCACAGCATGTCCAGCGATTTGCCGCACAGCGGCACCAGCACCCGGCTGCCCGGGTGCAGGCCCAGCGTGGGCCAGAATTTTTCCAGCGGCGGCGTGATGCGGTTTTGGTGAAAGCCGATGCGCTGCTCGCGCCAGCGTTGCAGCCAGAATTCTGCGTCCATGACGAACCCCCGGGAAGACCGGATCATTGTAGGGGAGACGCCGCGCCTATCGCCCGCTTAGGAATATTCAATCGGCAAGTCATTGATCTGAAAGCATTGCTACTCCAAAATCCAGGAGCCCCAAGGCTTGCGGCCGCCGGCCCGGGCTGCGGGCATGCGCGGCGTTCGGCATGGCTCGCAAAGGCCGGCGCTTACCCCCTCTACAACGACAAGGAGCTCGGCCCATGACCAAGAAGCTGACCACCGCTGCGGGCGCCCCGGTGCCCAACAACCAGGATTCGCTGACCGCCGGGCCGCGCGGCCCGCTGCTGCTGCAAGACCTGTGGCACCTGGAGAAGATGGCCCACTTCAACCGCGAGGTGATTCCCGAGCGGCGCATGCACGCCAAGGGTTCGGGCGCCTTCGGCACCTTCACCGTCACGCACGACATCACCCGCTATACCCGGGCCAGGCTGTTTTCCGAGATCGGCAAGAAGACCGAGGTGTTCCTGCGCTTTTCGACCGTGGCCGGCGAGCGCGGGGCGGCGGACGCCGAGCGCGACATCCGCGGCTTTGCCGTCAAGTTCTATACCGAGGAAGGCAACTGGGACGTGGTGGGCAACAACACGCCGGTGTTCTTCTTTCGCGACCCGCTGAAGTTTCCCGACCTGAACAAGGCGGTCAAGCGCGACCCGCGCACCAACCTGCGCAGCCCCGAGAGCAATTGGGATTTCTGGACCGGGCTGCCCGAGGCGCTGCACCAGGTGACCATCGTGATGAGCGATCGCGGCATCCCGCGCGGCTATCGCCACATGCACGGTTTCGGCTCGCATACCTACAGCTTCGTGAACGCCGCCAACGAGCGCTTCTGGGTCAAGTTCCATTTCCGCTGCCAGCAGGGCATCGAGAACCTGAGCGACGACGAGGCCGCCGCCGTGGTTGCCAAGGACCGCGAGAGCTCGCAGCGCGACCTGTTCGATGCCATCGAGCGCGGCGACTATCCCAGGTGGACGCTGTGCGTGCAGGTGATGCCCGAGGCCCAGGCCAAGACCTACCGCTTCCACCCCTTCGACCTGACCAAGGTGTGGTCCAAGAAGGACTATCCGCTGATCGAGGTGGGCGTGCTCGAACTGAACCGCAATCCGGACAATTATTTCGCCGACGTCGAGCAGGCTTCTTTCACCCCGGCCAACCTGGTGCCGGGCATCGGCGTCTCGCCCGACCGCATGCTGCAATCGCGCCTGTTCGCCTATGGCGATGCCGCGCGCTACCGGCTGGGCGTCAACCATCATTCCATTCCGGTCAATGCGCCGCGCTGCCCGTACCACGCCTATCACCGGGACGGGCAGATGCGCGTGGACGGCAACTACGGCGGCACCATCGCCTACGAGCCCAATACCCAAGGGCAATGGCAGGAACAGCCCGAGTTCAAGGAGCCGCCGCTGGCCCTCGAAGGCGATGCCGACCGCTGGAATTTCCGCGAGGACGATGACGATTACTTCACCCAGCCCGGCGACCTGTTCCGCCTGATGACCCCGGAAAAGCAGAAGCTGCTGTTCGAAAACACCGCGCGTGCCATCGCGGGCGTGTCCGAGCACATCGTGCAAAAGCATATCGAGCACTGTACGAAAGCCGATCCGGCCTATGGCGCCGGCGTGGCCGCCGCCATCCAGGCGCAGCGCGAAGGCCGGCTGTAAAAACCGGGCGGCCGCGGCGTTTCCGTGCGGGGACGCATCGCGGCCGGCCGTGCGTGTCGCGGCGCCGCGACACGCGCGTCTTGCCGGGACGTTGTTACGTTTCGGCTCTTCGCAGGAGCGCCGGCCCAACGGCGCGGATTGAGGCCAGAAGCGGCCGCTGATCCACGCTTGTCATGATCGTCCGGGAAGATTTACTGCACCGGTCTTCCCCTTTCCGGCAGCCGCCCCGCGACTGCCTGCCGACGCATCATGATGCTCTCCCGCAGCCCGCGCGACGCCAGGCTCCGCGCTTCGCAACGCCTTCCCGCCCTTGCCCTGCGCGCTTCGCGCCGGCGCCCGGCCTGGCCCAGCGCCGCCTGGGCGGCGCTGGCCCTGGCGGCCCAGCCGCCGGCCGTGCAGGCCGCCGGCGAGGTGCGCGCCATATCCGCCGGCCGCCTGCCGGTGCCCGGCAGCGTGGCGCCGGGCGGGCGCTACCAGGTCCAGGCCAGGGCCGAAGCGGTGCAGGCGATTGCCGGCACGCTCAACGGCATGCGTCCCTTTACCGGCATGGTGGTCTCCCAGGCGCCGGACGCGGTGTATGTGGAGGTGGTGCGCAACGGCACGCGCTTCGAGAGCGTGGCCGCCTCCGTCAACCAGAAGGCCGTGGCGCAGGCGGTCGAGCGGCTGGGCGCGGGCGATGCGCTCTACGATACCGTGGCCACCCAGAACGCGGGCGCCGACGCGCGCCGCGCCTTCGACCTGCTCTCGGGCGAGACCCATGCCTCGGCCAAGGGCATGCTGGTCAACGACAGCCATTTCGCGCGCAGCGCGGTGCTGGGCCGGCTGCGGGCGGCGCTGGCGCAGGCGCCCGGCCAGGACACGGGACACGGCCTGTGGGCCCAGGGGTTCGGCGCCTGGAGCCGCAGCGACGGCAACGCCAATGCCGCCATGCTGCAGAGCCGCACCGCCGGCTTCTTTGCCGGCGCGGACCAGCCGGTGGGCCCGGCGCTGCGCCTGGGCGTGCTGGCCGGCTACAGCCATACCGACTTCGGTTCCCTGGGCCGCTGGGCGCGCGGACGCAGCGACAACTATCACCTGGGCGCCTACGGCGGCGCGCACTGGGGGCGCTGGGGCTTGCGGCTGGGAGCCATCCACTCGTGGCACGAGCTGCGCACCGACCGCCATGTCGGCTTTGCCGGCCTGTACGACCGTGCCCGCGCCACCTATCGCGCGCAGGCCACCCAGCTGACCGCGGAGACGGGCTATCTCGCGCGTATGGGCCGCTGGGAATTCGAGCCGCATGCCGGCGCCAGCAGCGTCCTGCTGCATACCGGCACCTACCGCGAGAGCGGCGAACTGGCCCTGGACGGCGGCGAGCGCGCGATGCGCGTGCACTACGCCACGCTGGGATTGCGCGGCGCGCTGGCCCTGGAGGCGGGCGGCCAAACGGTGTCGCTGCGCGCCGGGGCCGGATGGCGGCGCGCCTTCGGCGACACCACGCCCCAGGCCACCCACCACTATCGCGGCAATGCCTTCAAGGTGTCCGGTGCGCCCATCGCGCGCAATGCCGTGCTGCTGGAGGCCTCGGCGGGCGTGGCGCTGACGCGCCGCAGCGCCGTGCAGCTGGACTACCAGGCCAGCCTGGCCAGCCGCAGCCGGCAGCACGCGGGCGGGCTGGTTTTCCGCACGCAGTTCTGAGGCGGGCAGGGCCGCATGCCTTGGCGCCCGGCTAGACGTGCAGCGGCTGGACCGGGATGCTGGCTTCGCCCTTGCCGGCGCAGACCCAGGCGGTGCCCGCGTCGATGCTCACGTTCAGCGTCATGGTGCGTTCTGCCAGCGCCGCCAGCTCGGCCGTGGACGCGGCCGGCAGGCCAAAGACCTTGAGCTTGCGCGCCCGCGCCAGCTTGCCGCGGATGCCGCTCCACCAGGTGTCGGCGCTGCGGCCATAGGCCAGCACCACCACCTCGCCGGCACGGCCGCAGGCCTTCATGATGCGCCGCTCGTCGGGCAGCCCGGTTTCTATCCACTGGGTGACCGCGCCGGTCAGGTCGCGGCGCCACAGGTCCGGCTCGTCGGTATCGCTCAGGCCGCGCGCGAAAGCCAGGCTTTCGTCGCCGTCGGCATACAGCGCATAGGCCAGCAGCCTGACCATCAGCCGTTCGTCGGTCTCCGAGGGATGGCGGGCCACGGTGAGCGAGTGGCTGCCGTAGTAGCCGCGGTCGTTGTCGGCGACGTGCAATTGCGCCTTGTAGATGGTTGCGCTCAGGGCCATGGGTAGCGGGTGGGCATGAAAAAGAAAGGCCCGGCGCAAAGCGGCCGGGCCGAGCCGGGCCGGATGCCCGGCCTGGCGGATTCTATCAGCGCTGGCAGGCCTTATTGCCGCTGATACAGCTGCGCGCCCTTGTCGCGGAACTCCACCGCCTTCTCCTGCATGCCGCGCGCCAGCGCGCGCGTCTCGTCCACGCCCTGTTTCCGGGCGTAGTCGCGCACGTCCTGTGTGATCTTCATGCTGCAGAAGTGCGGGCCGCACATGGAGCAGAAGTGCGCCACCTTCATCGATTCCTTGGGCAGGGTCTGGTCATGGAAGGCGCGCGCGGTGTCCGGGTCCAGGCCGAGGTTGAACTGGTCTTCCCAGCGGAACTCGAAGCGCGCCTTGGACAAGGCGTTGTCGCGGATGGCCGCGCCCGGATGGCCCTTGGCCAGGTCGGCCGCGTGCGCGGCGATCTTGTAGGTGATGATGCCGTCCTTGACGTCCTTCTTGTCCGGCAGCCCCAGGTGCTCCTTGGGCGTCACGTAGCACAGCATGGCGGTGCCGTACCAGCCGATCAGCGCCGCGCCGATGCCCGAGGTGATGTGGTCGTAGCCCGGCGCGACGTCGGTGGTCAGCGGGCCCAGCGTATAGAAGGGGGCCTCGTGGCAGTGTTCGAGCTGCAGGTCCATGTTCTCCTTGATGAGCTGCATGGGCACGTGGCCCGGACCCTCGATCATCACCTGCACGTCGTGCTTCCAGGCGATCCGGGCCAGCTCGCCCAGGGTCTTGAGCTCGGCGAACTGGGCCTGGTCATTGGCATCGTAGGCCGAGCCCGGCCGCAGGCCGTCGCCCAGCGAAAAGCTGACGTCGTAGGCCTTCATGATCTCGCAGATCTCCTCGAAGCGTTCGTACAGGAAGCTCTCCTTGTGGTGCGCCAGGCACCACTTGGCCATGATCGAGCCGCCGCGCGAGACGATGCCGGTCATGCGGTCGGCGGTCATGGGGATGAACGGCAGGCGCACGCCGGCATGGATGGTGAAGTAGTCCACGCCCTGCTCGGCCTGCTCGATGAGCGTGTCGCGAAACAGCTCCCAGGTCAGTTCCTCGGCGCGGCCCGAGACCTTTTCCAGGGCCTGGTACAGCGGCACCGTGCCGATCGGCACGGGCGAGTTGCGGATGATCCACTCACGGGTTTCGTGGATGTGCTTGCCGGTGGACAAGTCCATGACCGTGTCCGCGCCCCAGCGGATGGCCCAGGTCATCTTCTCGACCTCCTCGGCGATGCCCGAGCTGACCGCCGAGTTGCCGATGTTGGCGTTGATCTTCACCAGGAAGTTGCGCCCGATGATCATGGGCTCGGTCTCGGGGTGGTTGATGTTGGCCGGCAGGATGGCGCGGCCGAGGGCGATCTCCTCGCGCACGAATTCCGGGGTGATGCGCTCGGGTATGGCGGCGCCGAAGGACTGTCCGGGATGCTGGCGCAGCAGCCGGCGCGCCAGTTTCTCGCCGTGCGGCCCGCTGGCCCGCAGGCTCTCGATGTATTGCTCGCGCCGCAGGTTTTCGCGGATGGCGACGAACTCCATCTCGGGCGTGACGATGCCCCGCCGGGCATAGTGCATTTGCGTGACATTCGCGCCGGCGCGCGCGCGGCGCGGCGGGCGCTGCAGGTCAAAGCGCATGGCGGTGAGTTTCGGGTCGCGCAGCCGCTCGCGCCCGTACTGGCTGCTGGGGCCGTCCAGCTGTTCGGTGTCGCCGCGCTCCTCGATCCAGGCCCGGCGCAGCGCCGGCAGGCCGCGTCGGATGTCGATCTGCGCCTGCGGATCGGTATACGGGCCGCTGGTGTCGTAGACCGTCAGCGGCGGATTGGCCTCGCCGCCCAGCATGGTGGGCGTGGGCGATTGCGCGATCTCGCGAAACGGCACGCGCAGATCGGGCCGCGAACCTTGCTGGTAGACCTTGCGGGATCGGGGAAGCGGGGCGAGGGCAGCGGCGTCCACCTGGGCGGCGGAAGCCAGGAACTGTGGGTTGGCGTTCATGGTGTAGCTCCAAGAAGGAAGGGTCTGGAGCCGATAGGGATCGACCCGCCCATTGCGGGCGGGGGGTTCGCTCCCAGCATCGGCATTATCCGTACTGGTACGAAGGGACTCTCTCAACCTCCTGCCGCGGGTGCGGCGGGAAGTACCCCTGCGTGGGGGGGAGTATACGGTGTGGGGCGGAGGGGCGTGCGTGGAGGGCGGCCGTTTGAAGTCTGTTTGAACACGTCCGCCGAGTCCGGTCGGGGCGTCGGGCGATGCCGTCGCCGTGCGGCGCGTTCGCGCCGCGCCCGGCGCCAGAAATCGCCCGCCACCCCGCCCGGCCTCGGCGGACTGCGTAGGCTGGGCTTGGTCCGGCGCTGGGGCCGGAGTCGTTCTTGCCTGCTTGCCCCACGCCGGTTGAAAAGAGAAAGATCTTGCGGGGCCGCTCAAGCGGGGCGCGCAGGCGCCCCTTCTTTCGCATTCGACCGCCGCTTATGAGGGGTAGGGGCGGCGGGGTAGGGCGGAAGATTTCAGGGGCGGGGCGCAGGTGCCGGGTGACACTCGCCCCGCATGGGAGGTCTGCCGTGCTGGCAGGCAGCCCCTGGCACAGAAGCTGGAGCTTATTGGTGTTATCCAACGTTGCGGCGTGTCGTCAGTGCCGCTGTCACCTCGGAGTCTGCCAGCGTATCAGCGTAGCTTCCTCAATAGGCTCTGCCAGTGTTCCAGCGTAGGGGCGGGTTGTCGGCGTCATCAGCGTAGCGGCCAGGCCGCCAGTGTCCCGTCCGCCCTGAGGCTTGCAAGCGGCTTCACACCCAACGCGTCCGTTACAGCCTTGAAATCTTCGGGCCTGCCCCGCTGCCCCTACCCCTCAAAATCGGCGGTCGAATGTTCGTCAGGGGTTGCCTGCGCAACCCCTGGCGAACGGCCCCGCAAGATCTTTCTCTTTTCAACCGGCGTGGGGCAAGCAGGCAAGAAGAACCAGGCTGCCGGCGGTGTTGCGATCACACGCCGGCCGTCAGGCAGCGGTCTCTCCAGGCAGGGCAGCGGTCTCCCCAAGCAAGACGAGGGCCGTCAGCGCACTCAATCCCCAGCCGGCGCCACCTCCGCCCCCTGTATTCCATGTCGCTGCAGCGCCATCCCCACCTGCTCGCGCTTCATGCGCTCGACGAAATCCCGCAGGTACGCCGCCGCGGCCTCGCCGCGCGACTTGGGCATGCCCATGGCCTGGCGGATCTGCATGAAGCTGCCGGGCAGCAGGCGCAGGCCGCCCAGGCGCTGGGCGTCGGCCTGCAACTGCTGCTTGACACCGGCCGCCACGTCCGCGCCTTCGTCCAGGAAGGTCTGCACCACGGCTGGCGAGGTGGGCGCGCGCAGGATCTGGGCCTGCTGCAGGCTGCGGCTCAGGTACAGGTCGTAGGCGCTGCCCTTGCCCACCATCACGCGCGTGCCGGGGCGGTCGACTTCGTCCTGGCTGCGCAGGGCGGACTGCTCGCGCACCAGATAGCAGCCTTCGATCAGCACGTAGGGCGCGGTAAAGGCGATGCGTTCGCCGCGTTGCGGGTCCACGGCAAAGAAGCCGACGTCGGCCGCCTCGGTCGAGACGGCTTGCACCGATTCGCCGGCGCTGTCCAAGACCACCAGCTCCAGCGGCAGGTCCAGCGCTTGCGCCAGGGCTTGCGCCAGGTCGACCGAGACGCCGGCCGCAGGCAGTGCGCCCCCTTCGGCGCGGCGCGCCAGGATGGGGTTGCCCACGTTGATGGAAGCGCGCAGGCGGCCTTGCGGGGCGAAGGCCCGGCGCAGCGTGTCGGGGGTGTCGGTCATTTCGGTGTCTCCGGTTGGATGTGGCGGGAAATCAGTCCGGCCTGCGGGCCGCAGCACAGGTCGATGGGCGTGGCGGTTTCGAGCGACTCGCCGAACCAGGCGTGGATGCCGGCGTGCCGCTCGCCCACGTATTCGGGCTGGCCCCGGGCGTCCAGTTGCATGGACAGGTCGTGGCCGGGCACCAGCAGCGTGCCCGGCCGCCGGCGCCACAAGTCCCAGATGGCTTGCAGGCTGGCGCGGCTGGCGGCGCGGTCCAGCGTGTCGGCCACGTCCATGCCCAGCAGTTCGGCGCGGTTCTTGGCGGCGTCGCCCGTGAACAGCACGTCGCCGGCCTGGCCGTCCAGGTAGAACAGCAGGTGCCCGGGCGTATGGCCCGGGGCGGCCAGGGCCTGCAGGCCCGGCAGCACGGCGTCGCCGGCCTGGATGCGCCGCACGCGCGGCGATTGCGCCAGCTCGCGCACGTACAGTTCGGGCAGGGGGTCGAAACCGGGCGGCTGCGCGGCGGCCCATTGCAGTTCGTCCTGGCCGATCCAGACGGTGGCGCGGGGAAACAGCGTGAAGTTCACGGCGTGGTCGAAGTGCGCATGGGTCAGCACCACGTCGGTGACCTGGTCGGGCTCGACGCCGTGGGCGCGCAATTGCTTGAGCAGCGGCGCGCGCACGCCGAAGGCGCCCACGTCGATGAGGGCGGTGCGGCCCGCGCCGCGCAGCAGCGCGATGGTGCTCCAGCCCAAGGCGCCGTGGCACACGGCGCGGCCCGGATAGCCCTGGATCAATACGTCGACTCGCATCGTCGGCCCCCTGCAAGGAAATGGTCCATAAGCGTACAAGAAACGGGATGCAAGAAACGCGCCGCGCCGTTACATCCGGTCGTATGCGCCTACGCCCCCACACGCGTGCGGCAGCCGGTGCGCCGGTACACTGTCCCGACAGCGCGGCGTCATGCCGCCGCGCAGGGTTGCCGCCGGGCTGCCCACGGCATGGCGGTCCCGCTTCGGGGGCTGGCCAGCCGTCAGGCGCGGCGCGGGGGCATTGTTTTTACAAGCAGGAGACTTTCATGCAGATATCCGCCCGTACCGTCGCGCCCCTGGCTGCCCTGGCCTTCGTCCTGGCCGGTTGCCAGACGAGCGGCGACAAGACTGCGTCGCAGACGGAAGGCGCGCCGCCTGCAGCCAGCGCGTCCCAGCCCGGGCAGCTAGCCCCTGGCGCCGTCGATCCGGCCCAGGCCGCCGCGCCCAGCGTGGCCTTCTACATTGCCCAGACCGAGGCCGATCCGGCCCTGATGGAAGTGCCGCTGCGCGACGGCTCGCTCTACGTGCAGCGCACGCCCGCGCTCACGCGCGATGACCTGGCCGAGGCCGCCGCCATGGTGGACCAGGCGGGACAGAATTTCGTGGGCTTGCGCTTTACCGAAGCGGGCGCCCGCAAGCTGACCGAGGTCAGCAGCCGCAACGTCGGCCAGCGCCTGGCGCTGGTGGTAGACCGCGAGCTGATCGCCGCGCCGCGCATCGCCGAGCCGCTGGACCGCGGCGTGCTGGCCTTTGCCACGCCCAACGCGCAGGCGGCGGCCGAAATCGCCGCGGCCATCCGCGGCGACGACCCGTCCAGCGCCGGGCCCGCGCCCGGTGGCGAGGCAGCCCCGGCCGCCGCGCCCGCGCCGGCCGTGCCGGCCCAGTCCGGGCAGGGCGAACCCGGCGGCACGGCCCCCCCGCGGATGTAGGGCAAGGGCCCGCCGGCGGCGCGGCGTCAGCGTTTGCGCCGCTTGGCCGCGGGCTTGGCCGCCGCGGCCTGCTGGCGCTCGGCCTGCAAGGTCTGCATCAGCGAACGCACCGCCTGGCGCAGGAACTGCCGGTCGTGGGCGTCCAGCGCCAAGTAGCGGGCGTGGTCTTCCTCGGTAAACAGCCAGTCGGCCGGCTGCGGCGGGCTGTCGGGCTGGACCTCATCGCGCAGCACCAGCTGCGCGGGCCCGGTGGGCTCCATCGGCAGCTGGCCGGTTTCCAGCCAGGCGGGATTGACGCCCAGCACCTTGGCCAGGCGCAGCAGCGAGCGGCTGGAGGTGCGCAAGCCGCTTTCGTAGTTGCCGATGGCGCTTTGCGAGACGCGGCTCAGCTGCGCCAGGCGCTGCTGTGTCAATGCACGTTGCATGCGTGCATACCGGAGTCGTTCGCCAAAAGTATTCACATCCGTGATTGAATACATACTTTCAATCACTTTGGTGGTTACGCGTTCATCACTTTTGTGATGAAATGGCCCGGCCTCGCCCCAGGCGGGGCCTGGCATGTGCGCTGGCACGCAGTCAAGCAACTGAAAACTAAGGTTTTCTTTATTAACGGCACCAGCCCGGTCGCCGCTCGCACAGCTGCCCAGGAACTTGCTAGGATTCAACACGAAGGTGTTTGTCACGAGTTCGAGGTCCACGCATGACCGTCACCGGTCCTGGCGATGAAAGCGCCGTCCTAGTCTTTTCTTCCGATGTCCAGTTTCGCCATGCCACCGTCTCGGCCCTGCAGGATGCCGGGGTGGGCGCCGGCTGGGCCGAATCCCTGGCCCAGGCGCGCCAATACGTGGAGCAGGCCGGCGTGCCCCTGGTCGTGCTGGCCGACGCGCCCCATGTGCTGGCGCGCATCTGCCGCGACCTGCGCGTGCGGCGCGTCTCGGCCGGCATCGTCGCGGTGGGCCACTATGCCGGCGTGGAGCAGCGCATGGAGGTCCTGCAGCACGGGGCCGATGTCTGCCTGAACGGCGACCTGCAAGCCGGCGAGCTGGCCGCGCAGCTGCAGGCGCTGGCGCGCCGGATGGGCGCCAGCCTGCTGCCCGACCCGGTCGCGGATACGCCGGCCTGGGAGCTGGCCGACGACGGCTGGAGCCTGCTGTGCCCGGACGGCACCCGGCTGGCGCTGAGCGCGGCCGAGCGCGAGTTCATGCGGGCGCTGCTGAGCGCGCCGCAAGCCTGCATACGGCGCGAGCCGGATGTTTCGGGGCAGGTGCCCCGGCACATGGACATGACGGTCAGCCGACTGCGCAGCAAGGCGGCGCGCCTGGGCGTGCACCTGCCGGTGCGCACCATACGCGGCTGGGGCTATACCTTTACCGGCGAGGCTTGAAGCACCACCAGGTTGTCGCGGTGCACCAGCTCGGGCTCGGACATGTGGCCCAGTATGGCGGCGATCTGCGCCGAGGGCTTGCGCAGGATGCGGCGCGTATCGGCGGCCGGGTAGTTCGCCAGCCCGCGCGCACATTCGCGGCCCTGTTCGTCCACGCAGGCCACCACGTCGCCGCGCGAGAACTCGCCTTCGGCAGCCAGCACGCCGATGGGCAGCAGGCTCTTGCCTTCTTGCGTCAGCGCGCGCACCGCGCCGGCATCGAGCACCAGCCTGCCGCGCAGGCGCAGGTGATCGACCAGCCATTGCTTGCGGGCGGCGCGCACCGGCAGCACCGCCTGCAGCTCGGTGCCGATGCATTCGCCTTGCGACAGCCGCACCAGCACGTTGTGCTCGCGGCCCGAGGCCACCACGGTATGCGCGCCGCTGCCGGCTGCGCGCTTGGCGGCCAGGATCTTGGTCAGCATGCCGCCGGTGCCCACGTTGCTGCCGGCGCCGCCGGCCATGGCCTCTAGCCGCGGATCGCCGGCTTGCGCGTGCGAGACGAACTGCGCCTGCGGGTTCTTGCGCGGATCCGAGTCGTACAGGCCGCGCTGGTCGGTCAGGATGACCAGGGCGTCGGCCTCGATCAGGTTGGTCACCAGCGCCCCGAGCGTGTCGTTGTCGCCCAGGCGGATCTCGTCGGTGACCACCGTGTCGTTCTCGTTGACGATGGGCACCACGCCCAGGCGCAGCAAGGTGAACAGGGTCGAGCGCGCGTTCAGGTAGCGCGTGCGGTCGGCCATGTCCTCGTGCGTGAGCAGGATTTGCGCGGTGCGCAGCCCGAACTGCGCGAAAGCTGCCTCGTAGGCCTGGGCCAGACCCATCTGGCCGACGGCGGCGGCGGCCTGCAGCTCGTGCATGGCAGCCGGCCGGCGCGGCCAGCCCAGGCGCGCCATGCCCTCGGCCACGGCGCCGCTGGAGACCAGCACCACCTGCTTGCCCTGCTGGCGCAAGGCGGCGATCTGCCCGGCCCAATGCGCCAGGGCATGGTGATCGAGCCCGCGCCCTTCGTTCGTGACCAGGGACGAACCCACCTTGACCACCAGGCGGCTGGCGGGGGCGACGACGGAGACGGCGGAAGCGGCGTGGGCGGACATACCAGGGCTGCGGCGAAAACGGCGGACTGCGATTATGACCGATCGGGCGGCGGCTCGGCGTCGCTGCGCGTTTCGTCGAAACGCGGATCGTCCGCCACGTAGGTGCCGTCGGCGCGGTCCTGGGCCTGCTGCTCGCGCGTGCGGGCCGCGTCCAGCGCGTCCTGCAGGTCGAACAGCAGCTCGCGCGTGCCTTCGCCGGTCAGCGCCGAGATGACATACACCGGGCCCTGCCAGCCGTAGGCGGCCACGAAGCGCCGGGCCAGCGCCTGCGGGTCCGGCACCATGTCCAGCTTGTTGAGCACCAGCCAGCGCGGCTTGTCGTACAGCGTGGGATCGTAGCGGCGCAGCTCCTCGGCGATGGCGCGGGCGTCCTGCACGGCCTGCGGCACCGGATCGGCATCCGGATCGGGCGAGGACACATCCACCAGGTGCAGCAGCACGCGCGTGCGCGCCAGGTGGCGCAGGAACTGGTGGCCCAGGCCCGCGCCCTCGGAAGCGCCCTCGATCAGGCCGGGGATGTCGGCCACCACGAAGCTGCGCGATTCGGAGGTGCGTACCACGCCCAGGTTCGGGTGCAGGGTGGTGAAGGGGTAGTCGGCGATCTTGGGCCGCGCGTTGGAAACGCGGGCGATGAAGGTGGATTTGCCGGCATTGGGCAGGCCCAGCAGGCCCACGTCGGCCAGCACCTTGAGCTCCAGGCGCAGGCGGCGCTGTTCTCCTTCCTTGCCGTGGGTGAACTGGCGCGGTGCGCGGTTGGTGCTGGACTTGAAATGCAGGTTGCCCAGCCCGCCCTGGCCGCCGGCGGCCAGGGTGACCTTCTGGCCGTGGCGGTCCAGGTCGAACAGGACCTCGCCGGTGTCGGCGTCGTGCACGACCGTGCCCACCGGCACGCGCAGCACGATGTCCGGCGCGGCGGCGCCGTACTGGTCCGAGCCGCGGCCGTTCTCGCCGTTCTTGGCGCGGTGCAGGCGCGCATAGCGGAAATCGACCAGTGTATTGATGTTGCGGTCGGCCACGGCGTAGATGCTGCCGCCGCGTCCGCCGTCGCCGCCGTCAGGGCCGCCGAAGGGGATGAATTTTTCGCGGCGAAAGCTGGCCACGCCGTTGCCGCCTTTGCCGGCGATGACTTCGATGGTGGCTTCGTCGACGAATTTCATGGGAGTGTTCCTGGTGGCGAAAGAAAAAAAGCCCTGCCGGCCGGGCAGGGCTTTTGGGGCTGTGCGAGAGGCTTACTCTGCAGCGATGACCGAGACGGTCTGCTTGTTGAGCTTGCCCTTCACGCCGAACTGCACCTTGCCTTCGGCCAGCGCGTACAGCGTGTGGTCCTTGCCCACGCCGACGTTCAGGCCGGGATGAAAGCGCGTGCCGCGCTGGCGCACGATGATGCCGCCGGCCAGGATCGATTGGCCGCCGAAGACCTTGACGCCAAGTCGTTTGGCTTCTGAGTCACGGCCGTTGCGGGTTGAGCCGCCGCCCTTTTTCTGTGCCATGTTTAGCTCCTATCGGCTCTTGCGAGCCAAAATATGTTGGCTGAGAGTGACGAACAGTGCTTACGCCGTGATCGCGTCGATGCGGATCTCGGTGTAGTTCTGACGGTGGCCTTGACGCTTCTGGTAGTGCTTGCGACGACGCATCTTGAAGATCTTGACCTTGTCGTGGCGTCCATGCGCAAGAACGGTGACCTTGACCGCGGCGCCCGAGACGAGAGGCGCGCCAACCTTCAGCGTGTCGCCTTCGCCCACGGACAGGACCTGGTCCAGGGTGATTTCTTGCCCGATGTCTGCCGGTATCTGTTCGATCTTGAGTTTTTGGCCTGCGGCAACGCGATATTGCTTGCCGCCGGTTTTTATGACCGCGTACATGGGATAACCTCTGTATGTTCAAAGAACGCGCGCCAAGGGCCGCATGCCCGGCGCGCTTTTTTGGCCCAAAAGCGCCAAACCAAAGATTCTATCCTGCAACCCATTGATAGTCAAACAGAATTTGGCTGGCCGGGGCGGGATACGCGTCCCCTTATAATCGCCGTGTTGCCGCCACGCATCGCGCTGCCGCCGCCGGGCGCAGGCCGCGTGGCCCGCCCACCGCCAGCCGGCGGTCTTTTTTCGCCGTCCGCGGCGCCGCGCCGGCTGCCCGGGGGCGGCTTCCCGCGCCCGGCCCGCCGTTCTTGCGCGCCTCTTTCGATACCGGATCCGTCTTGAACCTGCCTGACCTGCTTGCCCCCGTTGCCCAGGACATGAAGTCCGTCGATGCCGTGATCCGTGCCCGGCTCGATTCCGAAGTGGTGCTCATCCGCACGATAGGCGACTACATCGTCGGCGCGGGCGGCAAGCGCATGCGGCCGGCCCTGCTGCTGATGATCGCCAAGGCGCTGGGCTACCGGGGCGAGCGCCACCACCTGCTGGCGGCGGTGGTCGAGTTCATCCACACCGCCACCCTGCTGCACGACGACGTGGTGGACGAGTCGGACCTGCGGCGCGGGCGCAGCACCGCCAATGCGGTGTTCGGCAACGCCGCCAGCGTGCTGGTGGGCGATTACCTGTACTCGCGCGCCTTCGAAATGATGGTCGAGGCCGATTCGATGCGCATCATGGCCATCCTGTCGGGCGCGACCACCGTCATCGCCGAGGGCGAGGTGCTGCAGCTGCTGAACGTGCACGATCCCGAGGTGTCCGAGCCGCGCTACCTGCAGGTGGTGCGCTACAAGACCGCCAAGCTGTTCGAGGCCGCCGCGCAGGTGGGTGCCGTCCTGGCCGGCGCCACGGCCGAGCAGGAGGCCGCCGCCGCCGCCTATGGGCGGCACATCGGCACGGCGTTCCAGCTCATCGACGACGTGCTGGACTACAGCGGCGATGCGGCGGCGCTGGGCAAGAACGTGGGCGATGACCTGCGCGAAGGCAAGCCGACCCTGCCGCTGATCCGCGTGATGGAAGTGGGCACGCCCGAGCAGCGCGCCTTGATCCGCGGGGCCATCGAGACCGGCCAGGCCGACTTCGAGGCGGTGGCGCAGGCGATCCGGGCCACCGACGCGCTCGAGCACGCCCGGCGCTGCGCGGTGGCCGAGGCCCAGGCGGCCCGCCAGGCCTTGTCCAGCTACCCGATTTCCGAATATTCGAAATCCCTGCTAGAATTTTGCGCTTTCGCAGTAGAGCGTGATCGGTAAGCCGATATGCGCGTTGCGCAAAGCGTCTGCAAAGACATCGGGGCGTAGCTCAGCCTGGTAGAGTACTGCGTTCGGGACGCAGGAGTCGGAGGTTCGAATCCTCTCGCCCCGACCAAATTCGTTTGGTCGGATGCGCGGCAAGCGCCGCGCGCCCAAGCCCGAGAAAAACGGCGCCAGCCTTTGTTGCTGGCGCCGTTTTTGTTTTCCCTCCTCCGTTTTTCCTGTTCCGCCGCGCGCTGCGTGCGCCCGGGCGCCTGCGCGCGGGCGCACGGCCGGCCCGGCCGGCCTCGTGGTTAACCCTGCATCGGCCGGCCCGCTGTTGACATCGGCGCGCTGGCTTCGTACCATTTTTTCACTAAATTTAGGACGAAGATCCTAAATAATGAGAAAAAGGAGCGAGACATGAACAGATTGCGCAGGCAGGCGATCAAGGGCCTGGGCGCCGCGGCATGGGCCGCCGCAAGCGCCGGGCTGCCCGCGGCGGTCCTGGCCGCCGACGACTTTCCCAGCAAGCCCATCACCATCGTGGTCCATACGGGACCGGGTTCGTCCACCGACATCTTCGCGCGCGAACTGGCCAAGGCGGCCGAGCCGGTGTTTGGCCAGCCGGTGGTGGTGGTCAACCGTCCCGGCGGCAGCGGGGCCACGCAAATGGCCCTGCTCAAGGCCTCGCGGCCCGACGGCTATACGGTGGGCGTGAACACCGCCTCGCACCTGACGGCCATGCGCACCAACCTGAAGGGCGTGTACCGCTGGCAGGACTTCTCGTGGATCCTGCTCAGCCAGCTCGATCCCTACATCACGGTGGTGCCCGCCGACAGCCCCTACAAGACGCTGGCCGACCTGGTCGAGGCGGGCAAGCGCGAGGGCCAGGCCTTGAAGGTGGGCGGCTTCGGCACCGTGGGCGCGGCGCACAACATCGCCTTCAACATGCTGGCCGAAAAAAGCGGCATGCATTTCACCTGGGTGGGCTACGACGGCGGGCCGCAGGCCATGACGGCGGTGCTGGGCAAGCACATCGACGCGGTCAATACCAACCCGGGGCCGGCGCTGCAGTTCGAGCAGGCGGGGCGGGTGCGTGTGCTGGGCATACTGGACGACCAGCGGGCCCGCGAGTTTCCCGATACGCCCACCTACGCCGAGGCGGGCTATCCGGTGGATACGGCCTGGAAGCAGATCCGGGGCCTGTACGGCAGCAAGGACATCCCCATCGACATCCAGCGCAAGCTGGCCGACGGCTTCTTCAAGGCGATGCAGGATCCCGCGTTCCGCAAGTACATGGAAACCACGGCGCAGGTCGCCGGGGACAAGGGGCCGGATGAATATCCGGCCTTCATCGAGCAGATGGACAAGATCGCCTACGGCTGGCTCGAACGGCTGGGAGTGGCGAAATGACGGCGGCTTCGTCCTCGATGGCGCCGCGCGCGCGGCCGCAGGGGCTGCGCCTTTGCGCCACAAGTCGGCCCGGCTGCTGGCGCTGGCCTGCGTGCTGGCGTTCGGCTGGGCGGCGTGGATGGCGCTGTCCCTGCCGCCGGCGTTCAGCCCGGTGGACGTCGGGCCCGGGCAGGTGCCGCTGCTGGCCGCCGTGCTGGGCATGGCCTGCGGCGTGTACCTGTTTGCCAGGGCGGGGGGCCAAGGCGAACAGGTGCAGGTGGGTCGGCCCCGCAGCGTGGCCTGCGGCCTGCTGTTGATCGCCTCGTACGTGCTGCTCATGCCGCACGCGGGTTTCTACCTGAGCTCGCTGGCCGCCTTTCCGCTGCTGATGCTGGCCGGGGGCGAACGCCGTGCGGCCAGGGTGCTGGCTTGCACGATCGGTTACCTGGCCTTTGTCTACGTCTGCTTCGACTGGCTGCTGGACGTGCAGTTTCCCTGAGAGAACGCGATGATTGCAGACCTGACTGCAGGATTTGGCCTGGTCCTCCAGGCCGAGGTGCTGCTGGCGCTTTTGTTCGCCACCATCGTCGGCTACGTGGTGGGCGCCATGCCGGGACTGGGCCCCAGCCTGGGGGTGGCCCTGCTGGTGCCTTTCACCTACGGGGTCGATCCCGTGGTGGCCATGGTGGCGCTGGTGGGCCTGTACGTGGCGGCCGAGTACGGCGGCGCCATTACCGCCATCATGCTCAACACGCCGGGCACCGCCGCCGCGGTCGCCACCTCGTGGGACGGCTATCCCATGGCCAGGAAGGGCGAGGCGGGCTTTGCGCTGCACGTGTCCATCATCAGCTCGGGCGCGGCGGCCTTCGTGGGGGCGCTGCTGCTCATCTGCACGGCGGTGCCCCTATCGGAGTTCGCCCTGCGGTTCGGCCCCACCGAGTATTGCGCGCTGGCGCTGTTCGGGCTGAGCCTGGTCAGCAGCCTGGGCGGCGGTTCGGTCGCGCGCGGCCTGCTGGCCTTGTGCATCGGCGTGCTGTTCGCCGTGGTCGGCATGGACCCGGAAAGCGGCGTGCCGCGCTTTGCCTTCACGCCGGACCTGTTCGAGGGCATCCCCCTGGTGCCGGCGCTGCTCGGGCTCTATGCGATCTCCGAAGCGCTGGTCATGATGGAGGGCAGCGCCGCGAGCGCCAAGGCCATGCAGATGGGCAACGTGCTGAAGATATCGTTCGCCCGCTACCGCGGCATCTGGGGCTGCATCCTGCGCAGCACCGGCATCGGCTACATCGTGGGCGTGATTCCGGGCGCGGGCGCCTCCATCGCCAGCCTGATCGCCTACAACGAAGCCAAGCGCGTATCCAGGTCGCCCGAGACCTTCGGCCAGGGCAACCCGCAAGGCGTGGCCGCCTCGGAGGCGGCCAACAACTCGGCCGTGACGGGGTCGCTGGCGCCCTTGCTGGCGCTGGGCATCCCGGGCTCGGCGACGGCGGCCATCCTGATCGGGGCCCTGATGATCCAGGGCATCCAGCCCGGCCCGCTGCTGTTCGTGCGCAATCCCGAGATTCCCTATTCGATCTTTGCCTCGCTGCTTATCGGCGTGCCGCTGATGGTCGTGGTGGGCCTGCTCGGCGCGCGGCTTTGGGTGCAGGTGGTGCGCGTGCCCAATTCCCTGCTGGCGGCCATCATCGTCGGGATATCCGTGGTGGGCGCCTACGCCTCGCAAAACGCCATGTTCCCGGTCTACGTGACGCTGGTCTTCGGGCTGATCGGCTACGTGCTGCGCAAGGTGGGCATCCCGCTGGCGCCCATCGTGCTGGCCCTGGTGCTGGTGCCGATGGCCGAGACCAATTACCGGCGCGCCCTGATCATCGCCGAGGGCGATCACGGCATTTTCCTGAGCCATCCGATCACGGTCGTGCTGCTGGGCCTGGCGCTGCTGTCCTTCGTCGTGCCCTTGCTGCGCCGCAAGCGGCCGCCCGGCCAGCCGCCCGCGGCCAAGGGGACGGCATGAGCCCGGCGAACCCGCCCGAGGCCCACGGGCTGACCGGCGCGCTGGCGCGCTGCGCGCTGTCGGTCGATGCGCAGACCCTGCCCGCGGACACCCTGGCCATCGCGCGGCATTGCCTGCTGGACTGGTTCACGCTGGTGCTGGCCTCCTGGCAGGCGCAGCCGGTGCAGCAGTTGCGGCAGTGCCTGGCCGCGCCGCAGCTGCCGCCCGGCGTGGCCACATTGCTGGGCTCGGGCGAGCGCACGGGGCTGGAGGCCGCGGCGCTGGTCAACGGCCTGGCCGGGCATGTGCTGGATTTCGACGATGCCCACCTGAAGTCGCGCGTGCATCCGTCCGTGCCCTTGTGGCCGGCCATCCTGGCCTGGGGCGAGCACAGCGGCGCCAGCGGCGCGGACCTGCTCGCGGCCTTCGTTGCCGGCGTGCAGGTGCAATCGCGCCTGGCCGCACACATGGGCGAGAGCCATTACCGGCAGGGCTGGCACAACACCGCCACGCTGGGCAGCTTCGGGGCCGCGGCGGCCGTGGGCGCGCTGTGCCGCCTGGACGAGGCGGCGCAGCGCCACGCCTTTGGCATCGTGGCGACCATGGCGGGCGGGCTGCGGGCCGTCTTCGGCACGCCGGCCAAGCCCCTGCAGGCCGGCCGCGCGGCGGCCAACGGCCTGTTCGCCGCCAGCCTGGCCCGTACCGGCTTTGCGGCCGCGCCGTCCATCCTGGACGGGCAGGACGGCTTCCCGTCCCTGTATGCCCGGCAGCTTGCCGAGGACGCGGCCATGCGGCAGCCGGGGCACTGGTGCGTGCGTGACATCGTCTTCAAGTACCACGCCTCGTGCTATGGCACGCAGGCGCCGATCGACGCGGCCCGGGCCCTGGCGCCCATCGACAGGGCCTCGGTGGCGGCCGTGCGGGTGTATGTCGAGCCGCAATATCTCGATGTGTGCAACATCCAGACGCCAAGGACCGAGCCGCAGGCCAAGTTCAGCGTGCGCCATACCGTCGCCCTGGCCCTGGCCGGCCGCGACACCGCGGCCCATGCGTCGTTCCTGCCGCCGGCCCTGGCCGATCCGCAGATCGCGGCCTGGCGCGAGCTGGTCAGCGTGCACGGGGACCCGGCGCTGGCGCGGGCCAACGCGCGCGTGGAGATCGAGACCCGCTCGGGCGAGCGCAGGACGTCGGTGCACGATGCCAGCCGTCCGCAGGCGGACCTGCAGGCGCAGCAGCAGCGGCTGCTGGCCAAGAGCGGCGTGCTGCTGCAGGAAGCCGGCTTCGAGGGGCGGGACGTCTGCGCGCTGCACGCCCGCTTGCTCGAGATCGGCGGCTGCGGCGATTTCCCGCGCTGGATGCGCGACTACCGCCGATGGCTGGGCCAGGCGCGCGCAAACCGGGCGCAAGATCACCACCAAGCAGGAGCATGAGGGAAAAAATGGGAGCATATGTCATCGACAGCGTGCTGTTTCGGGACCAGTTCGGCACCGAGGCGATGCGCAGGATCTTCAGCGACGAGAACACGGTGCAGCGCTGGCTGGACGTGGAGGCCGCGCTGGCCAAGGTGCAGGGGGAAATGGGCATCATCCCGGCGGCCGCGGCCGCCGAGATACAGCGGCGCAGCCAGGTCCGGAACATCGACCTGCCGGCGCTCAAGGCCGAGATGGACCGCACCGCCCATCCCATCGTGCCGCTGCTGCGCGCCATGAAGCAGGTTTGCGAAGGCGATGCGGGCGAGTACATCCATTGGGGCGCCACCACCCAGGACATCATGGATACCGGCACGATCCTGCAGGTGCGCGAGGCCCTGGACGAGATCGATGCGTCCTACCGCAAGCTCTTCGAGAACGTGTGCGCGCTGGCGGCCAGGTACCGGGACCAGGTCATGGTGGGGCGCAGCCACGGCCAGCACGCCTTGCCCATTACCTTCGGCTTCAAGGCCGCGGGCTGGGCCGAGGAGCTGCGGCGCAACGCCCAGCGCCTGCGCCAGATGCGCGAGCGCGTGCTGGTGGGCCAGTTCTCCGGCGCGGTGGGCACGCTGGCCGCCCTGGGCGAGGCCGGCATGGCGGTGCAGCAGCGCCTGTTCGAGGAGCTGGGCCTGGGCTGCCCGGCCATCACCTGGCATACCTCGCGCGATAACGTGGCCGAGCTGATTTCGGTGCTGGCCATCGCCTGCGGCACCGCCGGCAAGATCGCGCACGAAGTCTTCAGCCTGCAGAAGACCGAGACCGCCGAGCTGGAGGAGCCTTTCGCCCTGGGCAAGGTGGGCAGCAGCACCATGCCGCACAAGCGCAACCCGCCCGTGTGCGAGGGGGTGATCGCCGTCAACCGGCTGGTGCGCGCCACCGTGCCGCTGGCCATCGAAGGCATCGTCGCCGACCATGAGCGCGACAAGGTCGTGCTGCAGGCCGAGCGCGAGTACATTGGCAGGGTGTTCGCCATGACCCATGCGGCGATCCAGAAAATGGTCTTCGTGACGGGCGGGCTGAGCGTGCGCACGCAGAACATGGAGCGCAACCTGTACGCGCAGAACGGCCTGCTCATGTCCGAGGCGGTGATGATGGGCCTGAGCGAGGCGCTGGGCCGGCAGGAGGCGCACGAGATCGTCTATGGCATCTGCATGGACGTTTTCGAGAACGGCGGCTCGCTCAAGGACGCGCTGATGC
This sequence comes from Orrella sp. JC864, assembly GCF_037026685.1. Lineage (NCBI taxonomy): Bacteria > Pseudomonadati > Pseudomonadota > Betaproteobacteria > Burkholderiales > Alcaligenaceae > Orrella > Orrella sp. JC864. The sequence goes on from NZ_JBANET010000007.1 coordinate 69,767, forward strand.
GCCATCCCGACGTGTCGGCGCGCCTGAGCGAGGCGCAGATCGACCGGATGCTGGCGCCGCACGGCTATGTGGGGCATGCCGGCGCATTCGTGGACCAGGTGCTGGCGAACCCGCTGGATTGAACGAAGGAGGCAAGGCGGTGGCAAACGAGAAGTTGTTGAACGCGGTGGCGTCCCTGAGCCGGCTGGCCGAGCGCCAGGGGCTGGACGAGCCGCAGATCCTGGAGCAGGCTGGGCGGATCGTGGCGGGGCTGGTCGAGCGGGACGACTGGCTGCCCGAGGAGATGGCGCAGCCCCATCCGCAGTATTACAGGCAGTACCTGCTGTACGGCGATCCGCTGGATCGCTTTTCCCTGGTCAGCTTCGTCTGGGGGCCGGGCCAGCAGACGCCGGTGCACGACCACACGGTGTGGGGGGTGATCGGCATGCTGCGCGGCGCCGAAGTGGACCAGGCCTATCGCATCACGCCGGCCGGCGCGCAGCCCGAGGGCCAAGCCAAGCGGCTGGAGCCGGGCCAGGTGGCCTTCGTATCGCCGGCCATCGGCGACATACACCGGGTGAGCAACGCCTATGACGACAGGGTCTCCATCAGCATCCACCTGTATGGGGGCAACATCGGCCGCATCCGGCGCAGCGTCTATGACGCGCAGACGGGCCAGCGCAAGGAGTTCGTCTCCGGATATTCCAATGCGGCCACGCCCAACCTGTGGGCGGCATGAGGGACAGCCGGACCGTGCCGCGCCCGCGGCGGCGCGCAACCCCGTTTTTTTGACCGAAGGAGAGCAAGCATGATGAACAACTGGCCCGAAACCCTGAGCAACTTGCGCAAGGCGGGCGGCAAGCTGGCCGAGAAGAACCCGCCCGTGGCCTCGGCCTACCGCGGCCTGAACGAGGCGCTGGGGCAGGGCAAGGCGCTGGACGCCAAGACGCGCGAGCTGATCGCGCTGGCCGTGGCGGTGACCACGCGCTGCGACGGCTGCATTTCCTCGCACTCGGCCGCGGCGCGCAAGGCCGGGGCCACCATCGAGGAGGTGGCCGAGGCGCTGGGCACGGCCATCGCGCTCAATGCCGGGGCGGCCTATGTGTATTCGGCGCGGGCGCTGGAGGCTTTCGACCAGTTCGAAGGCCAGGCATAGCGCCGGCGGCTGCGGCCCTATGCCGAGGGCCGCAGCCGCTCCAGGATGTCGTCGGCGATGGGCACCACCGCCAATAAAAAGAGCGCGGCCGCCAGCGGCAGGGTCGAGCCGAAGCCCAGGTGCTGAAAGCTATAGGCGCCGATCACCCCACCCAGGAAGAACAGCGACATCTGGGTGGCAAGCAGGCGCAGCCGGCTGCGGTCGGCGCGCACCACCAGGGCCGGATCGTCCGTGCGCTTGACGTTCCAGTAGAACAGCTTGCCCAGCTCCATGCCCGCGTCGGTGACCATGCCGGTGATGTGCGTGGTGCGGATCTGCGAGCCCGATACCGCGGCGATCATGGCGTTCTGCAGGCCCATGATGAAGCACAGCAGCATGACCGTGACCGACACCGACAGCCAGCGGTGCTCGCCCAGGTTGGCCCCCAGCACGCCGAAGCACAGCAGCAGGGCGGCCTCGCACAGCAGCGGCAGGGCGTAGCCGCTGCGCAGCCGCGCCCGGCGCCCGAAGCCCACCAGCAGGGCGCAGCAGGCCGCGCCCGCCAGGAAGGCGGCCAGCGCCGCCAGGCCTTGCGCCACCAGCGCCGTGCCGCCCAGCACCAGGTGATCGGCCATGGCCGAGACGATGCCCGACATATGGGAGGTGTAGGTGTGCACCGCCAGGAACCCGCCCGCATTGACCGCGCCCGCCGTGAACGTCAGGTAGCAGGCCAGCTGGACGTTGGCGCGAGGCGATCGTTCCAGGGCGGTAAGGCTGCGCAGGTAGGGAATAGGCATGACGATCGGCGGCCGCCGCAAAAGGCGCCGGCTTTCGCATGGTACGCCGGGTGGGCGGCCCGACGGTATCCCGCGCCTGGCCGGTTGGCGCGATCGAATGAAAGAAAAATGAAAGAATAAAGACGGGCCGGCGGGGAGTTTTCCTTTGTTTACCGTCTTGGAACGATGTAATTATCCGGGATATATCATGATTTATCAGCGTAAACCCGGGTTATTTGTCGAAAATCCATCGTGATACGATCCTTTCGGTTTGCTTTCCAAGAGGCCGTCCATGGAGCTGTTCGACAACTTGATGCTGGGGTTTTCTGTGGCGTTCACCCCGGAAAACCTCATCTACGCGCTGCTCGGTTGCATCCTGGGCACGCTGGTGGGCGTGCTGCCGGGCCTGGGCCCGGTGCCGACCATCGCCATGCTGCTGCCCATCACCTACGTGCTGCCGCCGATCGCGGGCCTGATCATGCTGGCCGGCATCTACTACGGCACGCAGTACGGCGGCTCGACCACGGCCATCCTGGTCAACCTGCCGGGCGAGACGGCGGCGGTGGTAACCACGCTGGACGGCCACCAGATGGCCAAGAACGGACGCGCCGGCGCGGCGCTGGCGCTGGCGGCCATCGGCTCGTTCTTCGCCGGTTCGGTGGCCACCCTGATGATCGCGGCGTTCGCGCCCCCGCTGGCCGAGATCGCCTTCAAGTTCGGCCCGGCCGAGTATTTCTCGCTGATGGTGCTGGGCCTGATCGGCGCGGTGGTGCTGGCCTCGGGCTCGGTGCCCAAGGCGGTGGGCATGATCCTGATCGGCCTGCTGCTGGGCATGGTGGGCACCGACGTGAACTCGGGCGTGGCCCGCTACGATTTCGGCATCCCCGAGCTGCAGGACGGCATCGATTTCGGCATCGTGGCCATGGGCGTGTTCGGCCTGGCCGAGATCATGAGCAACCTGGAGCAGCGCGAGAACCGCGTCCAGGTCAACGACAAGGTCGGCTCGCTGTATCCGAGCAGGCAGGAGTTCAAGGAGGCCGCGCCCGCCATGGTCCGCGGCACGGGCCTGGGCTGCATGCTGGGGCTGCTGCCCGGCGGCGGCGCGGTGCTGTCCTCGTTCTCGTCCTATACGCTGGAGAAGAAGCTGTCCAAGACGCCCGAGCGCTTCGGCAAGGGCCATCCGGCCGGCCTGGCGGGCCCCGAGTCGGCCAACAACGCCGGCGCGCAGGCCTCGTTCATCCCGCTGCTGACGCTGGGCATCCCGGGCAACGCCGTGATGGCGCTGATGGTCGGGGCCATGACCATCCACAACATCCAGCCGGGGCCGCAGGTCATGAGCAGCCACCCGGAGCTGTTCTGGGGCCTGATCGCCTCGATGTGGATCGGCAACCTGATGCTGGTGGTGCTGAACCTGCCGCTGATCGGCATCTGGGTCAAGCTGCTGAAGGTGCCTTACCGCATCCTGTTCCCGGCCATCCTGGTGTTCTGCACCATCGGCGTGTATTCCTTGAACTACAACGTCTTCGACATCTACGTCATGGCGATATTCGGGGTGGTGGGCTACATCTGGGCCAAGCTCAAGTGCGAAGGCGCGCCGCTGCTGCTGGGCCTGGTGCTGGGCCCCATGATGGAGGAGAACTTCCGCCGGGCGCTGCTGCTCTCGCGCGGCGAGTTCACCACCTTCATCGACCGCCCGCTGTCGGCCTCGCTGCTGGGCGCGGCCGCGGTGCTGGTCGTGCTGGTGGCGCTGCCCTCGGTCCGGAGCAAGCGCGAAGAGGCCTTCGTGGAGGAGGACTGAGCCAGGCCGTCCTGCTCGGCGCGCAAGCGCCCGGCCCGGTTCAGTCGCGGTTGACGAAATGATCGAGCAGGGTGCGCAGCAGCGGGCCGGTGGCGCTCAGTTCGTCCAGGTGCGCGCCCGACAGGTAGCGCAGCCGTTGCTCGGCCAGCGCCGTGACGCGGATGTTGACGCGGCGCCGGTCGCGGGTGTCGTGCTCGCGCGCGACCAGGCCCATGCGTTCGAGCCGGCCGACCAGTTCGCCCGCGCTGTGATGGCGCAGCAGCATGCGTTCGGCGATCTCGCCCACCGTCAGCCGGTCATCGGGCGAGCCCTTGATGGCCAGCAGCACCTGGTGCTGCTGGGGCGTGAGCCCGTTGGCCGCGGCGGCCGCCTCGCTGAAGGCGAGGAACTTGCGCAGCTCGTAGCGCAGGTTCGATAGCGCCACGAAGTCGGCCTTGCGCGGGACACGCTGCGGCGCGGGCACGGGGGGAGGCGGGAGTTGCGGGTCGCTGTCTGCCATGGCGGTACCGGTGGACTTACACGGCGATTGTACGGCGTCGCGCCGGGACGGCCCGCCGGCTGCGCGTGCCGGCGCAGGCGCGATGGCGGCCGCTAGCGCGCCGCCGCCGGCTCGTGGCCGGGCACGCCCGCGCGGATGCGGGCCGGGAAATCCTCGGCCTGGTCGGCCGCCTGTGCCCTGGGGTTGAGGTATCCGGCCGCGCGCAGTGCGTGCAGTTCCCAGCCCGGCTCCAGGGCGCCCAGCCGGTGCAGGTAGCCGGGCAGGTAGCCCGAAAGCACCAGGCGCCAGTTCAGCGGCAGGCCGCGCACCAGGCGCCGCGCCATGTGATAGACGATGGTGGTGCAGTTGGCGGTCAGCGTATGGTAGAAGCGCGGCGTATGCGCCAGCCGGTTGGCCTGCTCCACATAGGCCAGGAACAGCGAACGCATGGTGTCGGCCGGCATGTGCACGCGGTAGAGGTAGACGTCCTCGCGGCGGATGTTGGTGCGCACCCGCACGATGTCGCGTTCGTCCGCCGCCACGATGCAGGCCTCGTACTGCTTGAAGAATCCGCCCACTGGCGAGAAGGCCTCGTGCCGTTCGCGGCGGATCTCCACCGAGAACACCAGGTGCCGGCCGTCGGCGAAACCGAAGGAGACCAGGGTGTGCGCGATGGCCGGCCCCATCCAGTGCGAGGCGAGCAGGTCGACCGTGCGCAGGGCGTGCAGGTCGTACTGGCGGGTTTCCCAGCGGGCCTGGTAGTCGTGGCGCGCCCGCCATTGGAAGTTGCGCACGTTGTGCAGCGTGACCTGTCCGTCGTGCACGCGGCCGGTGACCATGCGGGCCACCTCTTCGGCCCAGTCGCGCCGGTTCGACGGGGCCAGCTCGCTCCACCAGCCGAACAGGGCGGCCAGGGCCACGGCATAGGCAGAGAGCCAGTACAGCCGGCCAGTGGAGCCGGCAAGCAGGACGAGGGTGAGCGCGGCCGCCAGCCACAAGGCGGCCGCCCAGCGCCGCAACGCGCGCGGGCCGGGGCACTGGTGGGCCAGCGCGGCGGCGCCCCAGCCGGCCGCCAGCATGCCGGCCCCGCAGGCCAGCCAGAGCAGCGCCTGCTGCATCATGGAGCGCCCGCCCCAAAACGCGGCTCGCGCCACAGGCCGCCGCGCAGCACCTGCAGCAGGCGCTGCGCGGCGTGCCAGGCGTCCTCATGGCGCAGGTACAGCGGCGCGAAGGCAAAGCGCAGCACGTCCGGCGCCCGGCAATCGGCCAGCACGCCTTGCCCGGCCAGCGCCGCCACGATGGCCGGGCCGCCCTGCGCCACGCGGTAGCTGAGCTGGGCGCCGCGCTGCGCCGGCTCGGCGGGGGTGAGCCGCGTCAGGCCCAGCGCCTGGGCATGCGGATCGACGCAGGCCATGAACAGCCCGGACAGCGCCAGCGATTTGCGGCGCAGCTGCGCCAGGCCGCCCAGGGGTTCGGCCTGTTCGTAGATGTCCAGGCCGCAGGCCAGCGCCGTCATGGACAGCAGCGGCGGCATGCCGGCCTGGTAGCGCCCGATATCGGCGGCCGGCACGTAGTCGGGCAGGTAGCCGTAAGGGTCCGCGTGTCCCCGCCAGCCCCATAGCGGCTGCCTGTCCTGCCCGACGTGGCGCGGGTGCGCCCACACGAAGGCCGGCGCGCCCGGCCCGCCATTGAGGTATTTGTACGAGCAGCCTACGGCGTAGTCGGCGCCGGCGGCCTTGAGCGCCACTGGCACCACGCCGGCCGAGTGGGCCAGGTCCCAGACCGCGAGCGCGCCGCCGGCATGCGCGGCCGCGGTATCGGCGGCCAGGTCGCGCAGGCGGCCGCTGCGGTAATCGACGTGGCTGAGCAGCACGATGCCCGCATCGGCCGGCATCTGCGCCGCCAGCGGCCGCGGGTCGATGAACGAGAGCGTCATGCCATGCTGCTCGGCCACGCTGCGGGCGATGTACAGGTCCGAGGGAAAGCCGCCGGCCTCGGCCAGGATGCGCAGGCGCCCGGCCTGGCGGGCGCGATGCGCGGCGGCGCAGAGCACCTTGTAGAGGTTGACGGACGTCGAGTCGGCCACCACCACCTCGTCCGGGCCGGCCCCGATCAGCGGCGCGATGCGCGCGCCCAGCCGGCGGGGCAGGTCGCTCCAGCCGGCCCGTGTCCAGCTGCGTCCCAGGTCCCGGCCCCATTCCTGCTCGACGGCGCGGCGCATGCGCCCGGCCGCGGCCACCGGCTGCGGCCCCAGCGAATTGCCGTTCAGATAGATCTCGGCCCGGTCCAGCGCAAAACGTTCGCGCAGCGGCGCCAGCGGATCCTGCCGGTCGCATTGCCGGCAGTCCTGCAGGCGGGGCGAGGGCCTTGCTTGCATGGTGCGGCGCCTTGCGTTCAGCCCGAGTTGCGCAGTCCGGCCGCGATGCCGTTGATGGTCAGGTGCACGGCCCGCTGGATGCGCTCGTCGCCCCCGCCCTGGCGCCTGGCGCCGGCCCGGTGGCGCCGCAGCACTTCGACCTGCAGCGCGTTGAGCGGATCGATGTAGGCGAAGCGCTCGCGCAGCGAGGCGGCCAGCACCGGGTTGTCGGCCAGCAGCGCGCGCTGGGTGATCTGCCCGAGCGCCGCCAGCGTGCGCGCGTGTTCCTGGCTGATCGTGCCGAAGATGCGCCCGCGCAGCGCCTTTTGCGGGACCAGCTCGGCATAGCGGGCGGCGATGGCCAGGTCGGTCTTGGCCAGCACCATTTCCATGTTGGACAGCAGGGTGCGGAAGAACGGCCACTCGCGCGCCATGTCGCGCAGCTGGGCCAGGCGCGCGCGCTGGCTGCGCGGCGCGCCGGGCCCGCCCTCGGCCAGGTAGGCCTCGATGGCCGAGCCCACGCCGTACCAGCCCGGCAGCAGCAGCCGGCATTGCGACCACGAGAAGCCCCAGGGGATGGCGCGCAGGTCCTCGATGCGCTGGCCGGGCTTGCGCGAGGCCGGGCGCGAGCCGATGTTCAGGCCGGCGATCTCGGCGATGGGCGTGGAGGCGAAGAAATACTGCGCAAAGCCCGGGGTGTCGTAGACCAGCGCGCGATAGGTCTTTTGCGCATGCTCGGACAGCAGCGACATGGCCTGGCCGTAGTGGGCCATGTGGGCGTCCTCCTGGCTGGCCGCGCGCGCCTGCGGGGCCAGGCTGGCCTCCAGCGTGGCGGCCACCAGCAGCTCGAGGTGGCGCCGGCCCACGTCGGCGTCCTTGTACTTGCTCTGGATCACCTCGCCCTGCTCGGTCAGGCGGATCTGGCCGGCCACCGTGCCCGGAGGCTGCGCCAGGATGGCGTCGAAGCTCGAGCCGCCGCCGCGCCCCACGGTGCCGCCGCGGCCGTGGAACAGGCGCAGCCGCACGCCCTGCTTGCGGAACACCTCGACCATGGCGCGTTCGGCCTTGTACAGCGACCAGTTCGAGGTGAGAAAGCCGCCGTCCTTGTTGCTGTCCGAATAGCCCAGCATGACCTCCTGCACGCCGGCCTGCTCCCGGGCGATGCGCTGGCGCACCTCGGGCAGGGCCAGAAAGCGCGCCATGATGGCCGGGCCGTTTTCCAGGTCGGGGATGGTCTCGAACAGCGGCACCACCATCAGGCCGCCGGCGCCCGCCCCGGCCTGGCCCGGCGCGGGCGGCACGATCAGGCCGGCTTCCTTTTGCAGCACCAGCACCTCGAGCAGGTCGCTCAGGGTTTCCGTATGCGAGACGATGACCTGCTGCACGGCCGCCTCGCCATAGCGGGCGCGCCCCGAGGCGGCCGCGCGCAGCACCGCCAGTTCGCGGCGTGTTTCTTCGGAATACTCGATCCAGGGCGAGGCCAGCGGGCGGCCTTGCGCCAGCTCGCTGCGCAGCAGCGCCACGCGCGCCTGCTCGTCCAGCGCCGCGTAGTCCAGCGGCCTGCCCTCGTGCAGCACGCCGGCGCGGGCAAACAGCTCGGCCAGCGTGCGCTCGTGCACGTCCGAGCTTTGCCGCAGGTCCAGCGTGGCCAGGTGAAAGCCGAACACCTGCACCGACTGCTGCAGGCCCGACAGGCGCAGCCGCGCCACCGGCGCGCCGTGGTTGCGGCTGAGCGAGTCGGCCAGCACGGCCAGGTCGGCGGCGAACTCGTCCGGCGTGCCGTAGGGGCGCGCATCGCCGCGCACGGGACGCCGATGCAGCGGCTGGCCGGTCAGGCGCTGCGCCGTGGCGGCCAGCCGGCCGTACATGCCGACCAGAGCGCGCCGGTAGGGCTCGTCGCTGCGATGCGGGGAATCGTCGCCGCCGGCCTCGGCCAGCCGGTCCAGTTCGGGCGAGGCGCCGATCAGCAAGGTGGTGATGGACAGTTCGGCGCCCAGCGCATGCACCTCTTGCAGGTAATGCTCGAACAGCACGGTGGCCTGGCGCAGCAAGGCCTGCTCCAGCGTGCCGGCATCGACGTTGGGATTGCCGTCGCGATCGCCCCCTATCCAGCTGCCCATGCGAAAGAACGGCGGCAACGGGGCGGGCGGGGCGGCGAAAGGCGAGCGCGGCTCGCGCTCGACCAGCCGCGCCAGTTCGCCGTACAGGCGCGGGATCTCCTGCAGGAAGGTGCTGCGGTAGTAGGACAGGGCGTTGTCGATCTCGTCGGCCACGGTCAGGCGGGTGTAGCGCAGCATGCGGGTCTGCCAGAGCGTGGCCACGCGCCCGAGCAGCTCCAGCTCGACCTCGTGGCGCTCCTGCCCGCTCAGTTCGGTGTCGCGCCGTGCCAGGGCCTGGGCGATCTGGCGATGCAGGTCCAGCGTGCTCTTGCGCTGCACCTCGGTGGGATGGGCGGTCAGCACCGGCACCACCGAGGCCTGTTCGAGCAGTTTCTTGATGCGCGCCCCGCTCACGCCGTGGGTCTTGAGCGTCTGCACCGCGCTGGCCACGCTGCCGCGCTGGGGCGTGCCGCCGGCCAGGACATGGGCGCGCTGCTGCTTGTTCTGCTCGTGGTCTTCGGCGATGTTGGCCAGGTGCAGGAAATAGCTGAAGGCCCGCGCCACCGAGTTGGCGTCCGTGCCGGCCAGGCGCTTGACCAGGCGCTGCATGCGCCGTCCGTCCGCGGCGTTGCCCTCGCGCCGAAAGCGCACGGCCGAGCGGCGCAGCGTCTCGATGGTTTCGTAGACTGGCTTGCCGGCGCTCTGGCGGATCACGTCGCCCAGCAGGCGGCCCAGCAGGCGGATCGCCTCGCGGCTGGATTCTTCTTGTTGTTGCGGCGCACGGACTTGGCTCAAGGCAGGGCTCCATGAAATCAGCATCGGGATGGCTCAAGTATTGCAGGTTTTCCCGGGCGGCCGGCGACTGCCGCTGCGGGTTTTTCTCGATGAGCGGCGCGGGCGCCGATCTACAATAGGCATCCCCATTTCGCCGGACATTCCATGAGCGTCAAGACGGCCCTGCGAGTCATCGAGATCATCGAGGTGTACGCGCGCGAGAAGCGGCCGCTGTCCCTGTCCGAGCTGGCGCGGCTGCTGCAGGCGCCGGTCTCCAGCTGCCTGGCGCTGATCCGCACGCTGTCCGAGCTGGGCTACCTGTACGAGATCGGCCGGCGCAACGGCTATTACCCCACCAGCCGGCTGCTGGCTATGGCCCAGCAGATCGCCCGCAACGACCCGGTGCTCGACCGTGTCTATCCCAGCCTGCTAGAGCTGCGCGAGGTCACGCAGGAGACCGTGGTGTTCGCCAAGCTGGCCCAGGACATGCGGGTGGTGTACCTGCAGGTGCTCGATTCGCCGCATACCATCCGCTATACCGCCACGGCCGGCGAGTTCAAGCCCGTGCACGCCAATTCGCTGGGCAAGGCCCTGCTCTCGACCCTGCCCGCCGCGCAGCGGCAGGCCGTGCTGCGCGCCGCGCCCTTGGCGCGCTTTAACGAGCGCACGCTGGTCGAGCCCGACGCGGTGGAGGACGAACTGGCGCGCTCGCGCGAGCGCGGCTGGTTCAGCAACCTGGGCGAGTCCATCGCCGAGGTGGGGGCCATCGCCTGGCCGGTGATGCTCTCGGGCGAGGCCTACGCGATCTCGATCGGCGCGCCGGTCTACCGCATCGAGCCCAACCAGCAGGCCTACGCCAAGATGCTGCGGGCCGCGTGCATCGCGCTGGAGCAGGGCTAGCGGGCAGGCCCTAGTACGACTTGGGCAGTCCCAGCACCTTCTCGGCGATATAGCACATGATCAGTTGCGGGCTGACCGGGGCGATGCGCGGGATATAGCTTTCGCGCAGCAGGCGCTCGACGTGGTATTCCTTGGCGTAGCCCATGCCGCCCAGCGTCAGCACCGCGGTCTGGCAGGCATTGTGCCCGGCCTCGGCGGCCAGGTACTTGGCGGTGTTGGCGTACGGCCCGCAAGGCTGGCCGGCATCGTACAGCCGCGCGGCCTTGGCCACCATCAGGTCGGCGGCTTCCAGCTGCATCCAGGCCTGCGCCAGCGGGTGCTGGATGCCCTGGTTCTGGCCGATGGCCCGCCCGAATACCGTGCGCTCGCCGGCGTAGCGCACCGCGTGGCGCAGCGCCGCGCGGCCCAGCCCGACGGCTTCGGCGGCGATCAGGATGCGTTCGGGGTTCAGGCCGTGCAGGATGTATTCGAAGCCCCGGCCTTCCTCGCCGATGCGGTCTTGCTCCGGGATGCGCAGGCCGTCGATGAACAGCATGTTCGAGTCCACCGCCTTGCGGCCCATCTTCTCGATCTCGCGCACTTCCACATGGCGGCGGTCCAGGTCGGTGTAGAACAGCGACAGGCCCTCGGTGGGGCGCTTGACCTGCTCGAGCGGCGTGGTGCGCGCCAGCAGCAGCATCTTGTCGGCCACCTGTGCGGTGGAGATCCAGATCTTGCGGCCCTGGACCACGTAGTGATCGCCCTGGCGCCGCGCCAGCGTGCGCAGCCGCGTGGTATCCAGGCCGGCATCGGGCTCGGTCACGGCGAAACAGGCCTTTTGCTCGCCGGCGATCAGCGGCCCCAGCCAGCGCGCCTTCTGCTCATCGGAGCCGAACACCACCACCGGGTTTAGCCCGAAGATGTTCATGTGCACCGCCGAGGCCCCGGCAAAGCCCGCGCCCGAGGCGGCGATGGTCTGCATCATCAGGGCCGCTTCGCCGATGCCCAGCCCCGCGCCGCCCACGGCCTCGGGCATGGCGATGCCCAGCCAGCCGTCGCGCGCCAGGTCGGCGTGCAACTCGTGCGGAAAGCGCCCGTCGCGGTCGCGCTCCAGCCAGTATTCGTCGGGATAGCGCGCGCAGATCTGCGCCACGGCGTCGCGGATGGCGCGTTGTTCTTCGTTCAGTTCGTCGATTTCCAGCATCAGCGTTGTCCGTCCAGGGTGGCTTGCGTGGCCAGCATCGCGTCGATGGCGGCCTGGTCGTAGCCGGCCTCGCGCAGCAGCTGCAGGCTGTGCTCGCCCAGCCGCGGCGCGGGGCGGCGCAAGGCGGTGGGCGTGCCGCTGAAGCGGCCCAGCGGCGCAGGCGTGCGCAGCCTTCCTTCGCTGGGGTGGTCCACCTCGCGGATGAAGCCGGTGGCCTGCATATGCGGGTCGTTGACCAGGTCCTCGATGCCGTAGAGCTTGGAGGCCGGGATGTCGGCCTGCGCCATCAGCGCCAGCCATTGCGCGGTGGTGCGCGTGAGCATGAGCTCGGCCACGTAGGCGTAGACCTCGCCGATGTGGGCCGCGCGCGCCGTATGCGTGGCAAAGCGCGGATCCTGCAGCATCTGCGGCTGGCCGATGGCGGCAAAGAAGCTGCGCCAATGCTTGTCGTTGTAGATCAGCAGGCAGATGTGGCCGTCCTGCGTGGCATAGGGCTTGCGGTGCGGGGCCAGCAGGCGCGCGTAGCCCGTCTCGCCCAGCGGCGGGTCGAAGGTCCAGCCGCCCAGGTGATCGCCCAGCACCATGTGCGCCATGCCCTCGAACATGGGGATCTCCAGGCTCTGGCCCTGGCCGTGCTCGCGCGCATGCAGGATGGCGGCCAGCAGCGCGATCGCCATGTGCAGGCCCACGCTGCGGTCGGCCAGCGTCAGCGGCGCGTAGCGCGGCTGGTCGGCGCCCTGGCGCAAGGCCAGGTCGGCGATGCCGGTCTGGCCCTGGATCAGGTCGTCGTAGGCGGGCCGCCCGGCGTAGGGGCCGGCTTCGGAATAGCCGTAGGCGCCGGCATAGACGATGGCCGGGCGACGCTCGGCGAAGGCCTCGTACGACAGGCCCAGGCGCGCCATGGCGGCCGGGCGGATGTTGTAGAGCACCGCGTCGCAGGACTGGGCCAGCGTCAGGCAGGCCAGCCGCCCCTCGGGCTGCTTGAGATCCAGCACGATGGAGCGCTTGTTGCGGTTCAGGTGCAGGTACAGGTGCCCCATGCCCGGGTTGCGCATGGGGCCCACCGCCCGCATGTTGTCGCCCGCGGGCGGCTCGACCTTGATGACGTCCGCGCCCAGGTCGGCCAGCACCTGCGTGGCGTAGGGGCCCATGACCACGGCGGTCAGGTCCAGGATGCGTATGCCGGCCAGCGGGCCGGCTTGTGCTGCGTGTGCTGCGTGCGTCATTGGGGCTGGATCCCTGCGTCCTTGATGAGCTTGCCCCACAGCGCCAGCTGTTCCTGCACGAAAGCGGCGAACTCCTGCTGCGAGCCGCTGAAGGCGTCAAACCCTTGCTGGGCCAGCCTTTCCTTGGTGGCCGGGTCGTTGACCACCTGGTTGATGGCGGCGTTGAGCTTTTCGACCACCTCGGCCGGCATGCCGGCCGGGCCGAAGAAGCCGTTCCAGGAGTTGATGTCGAAATCCGGCACGCCGGCGTCCTGCATCGAAGGGATGTCGGGCACCACGGCGCTGCGCGCCGCGGTCGATACGGCCAGCGCGCGCAGCTTGCCCGATTGCACGAAAGGCAGGCCCGAGGTCAGGTCGGTGAACATCAGGTCGACCTGGCCGCCGATCAGGTCGGTCAGCGCCTGCGGCGTGCCCTTGTAGGGCACGTGCAGCATTTCGATGCCGGTGCGCTGCGCCAGCGTGGCGCCGGCCACGATGCCGGTGCTGTTGCCGCTGGCATAGCTGAGCTTGCCGGGGTTGGCCTTGGCGTATTCGACCAGATCCTGCACCGACTTGAAAGGCAGGCTGGGATTGACCACCAGGATGAAGGGCAGGTTGCCGCCGCGCGCGATGGGCGTGAAGTCCTTGACCGGGTCGTAGGGCACGTTCTTCATCAGGTAGGGCGCGGCCGAATGCGAGGTATTGGTGGTCACGAACAGCGTATAGCCGTCGGGCTGCGCGCGGGCCACGTAGTTGGCGGCGATGGTGGCATTGGCGCCCGGGCGGTTTTCCACCACGAGCTGCTGGCCGATGATCTTGCCGATCTCGGTGGCGAACAGGCGGCCGGCCGCATCGGTGCCCGAGCCGGCCGGGAAGGGCACGACCAGCGTGACGGGCTTGTCGGGATAGGCGGCGGCCGGCGCGGCGGCCACGGCCAGCGCCAGGCCGGCCAGTGCGCCGGCGAATAGGTGTCCAAGTCGGTGGATGGCGGTCATGGATGTCTCCTTGTTATGGCATTGCGGCTTGCCCGGACGGGCTTAGCGCCGCACGCGGTCGGGGTGCTCTTCGTAGGGCGGGGTGTAGATCACCAGCAGGCGAGCCGGCGTGTCGCTGGTGACGGTAAAGACGTGCGGGACGTCGGGCGGGAAATAACAGCAGTCGCCGGCTTGCATGTCGGCGGCCTCGCCGTCGACTTCGGCACGCGCCGTGCCTTCGAGCAGGTAGCACACCTGCTCGATGCCCGGATGCGAATGCGGCAGGGCGCCGCTGCCTTTTTCGATCGTGCCCAGCAGCACCTCCACGTGGCGCGAACCCACGGTCTGCGGCGAGATCAGCCGGCGGTTCAGCGTGCCGGTGTGGTTGGCGGGGTGGTAGCCGGGCACGTCGGCCTCGCGCACCAGCCATTTGGGTTGGGACATGACAGCTCCTGTATTTTTCTCATATGTGAATTTTGTTTTATAGATAGGAAAGTACAGGCGGGGGCAGGGGGTGTCAATGCAGGGAGTCCCCTAGCTGCAAGGGGCGCGGAACGTGCGCGCACCGCCGCGCCGGGCGGACGGCGCGTTACAGTGCGGGCTGGCGTTTTTCTTTCCGTACCTTGTCATGGCTTCGTCCTTTCCCCCCGAGCAGGTCGCTCCCGTGCCGCGCCGCGCGCTGGTGCTTTTTTCCGGCGGCCAGGATTCCTCCACCTGCCTGGCCTGGGCGCTGTCGCGCTACGAGCACGTCGAAACCGTGGCCTTCGACTACGGCCAGCGCCACCGCATCGAGCTCGATGCCCGGCTGCGCGTGCGCGAGGGCGTGCGGGCGCGGTTCACCCGGTGGTCGGCCCGGCTGGGCGAGGACCACCTGCTGGACCTGGCCGTGCTGGGGCAGGTTTCGGACACGGCGCTGACCCAGGACCGCGCCATCGCCATGCAGGCCAACGGCCTGCCCAATACCTTCGTGCCGGGCCGCAACCTGCTGTTCCTGACGCTGGCCGCCGCGCTGGGCTACCGGCGCGGCCTGGACGTGCTGGTGGGCGGCATGTGCGAGACGGATTTCTCGGGCTACCCCGATTGCCGCGACGACGCCATCAAGGCGCAGCAGGTGGCGCTGGGACTGGGCATGGGCACCCGCGTGCTGATCGAGACGCCGCTGATGTGGCTGGACAAGGCCCAGACCTGGGCCCTGGCCGACAGCCTGGGCGGCGCGGCGCTGGTGGACCTGATCGTGGAGGAAAGCCACACCTGCTACCTGGGCGAGCGCGGCCGGCGCCACGACTGGGGCTACGGCTGCGGCCAGTGCCCGGCCTGCGCGCTGCGGGCGCAGGGGTGGCGGCGCTGGCGCGAGGGGCGGGCCGCGCAATAGCGGCAGGGCTCAGGCCGCCTCTTCGTCGGCGGTTACCAGCACGCCGGCGGCGATGATGTAGTCGGCCGCGCTCTGGATGTCCCCGCGCAGCGCGGCTACCGCGCCCGCGCTGTCGCGCCGGGCCAGTGCGTCGATCAGCATCTGGTGGTGCGCCACCGGCGTGCGCTCGCGGATACGTGCCGAGCCCGAGCGCAGGTCGTAGTTCAGGATAGGCCCGATGCGCAGCCACAGGCTTTCTATCATCTTGAGCAGCATGGGCATGCCTGCGGCCCGGTACAGCGCGAAGTGCAATTCCTTGTTGTTGCCGATCAGCGCCGAGGCGTCGGGCTGGCGCGCGCGCATGGCCTTTTCCAGGGCGGCGTTCCAGCCGCGCAGCGCCGAAACCAGCTCGGGGGTGGCGGCCTCGGCCGCACGCTGGGCCGCCAGGCCTTCGACGTGGATGCGGATCTGGGTGATTTCGCGGAACTGGCTGACGGGCATGCGGGGAACCCGGACGGCGCGGTTGGGCGTGACTTCGAGGGCCTGCTCGGCCACCAGCTGGTAGACCGCCTCGCGTACCGGCATCACGCTCACCCCCAGGGCCAGGGCGGTGCTGCGCAGGGAAATCTGCTCGCCCGGCATGAGGCGGCCGCTGATCAGCAGTTCGCGGATCTGTGCATGCACGTCGGCGCCGAGGGTGGGACGCTTGGGAACGGGGGTAACGAGGTCTGTGAGGGCCATGGGACGACATTATATAGGGTATGCCCTATAACAATATCTGTGATCACAGATACTATACTCGGCCAGGAAAAGGCGGGACAGCCTTCCTACCCAGACCAAAGGAGACGATCGTGACGAGACGCCTTACCCCTATTTCGTCCTCGCGGCGCCAGCTGGTGCTCGGCGCCACCGCGGCTGCAGCGCTGGGCGGCTTGGCGCCGGCCTTCGTGCGCGCGCAGCAGGACGCTTACCGGATCGGACATCTGACGCCGCGCACGGGCTTTCTGGGCCCCATGGGCGAGTACGCGGTGCTGGGCGCCACCCTGGCCGTCGAGGAGGTGAATGCGGCCGGCGGCGTGCTGGGCCGGCCTTTGCAGCTCATGAGCGAGGACAGCGTCAATCCCCATACCGCATCGACCAAGGCGCACCGCATGGTCGAGCGCGACAAGGTGCTGGCCCTGGTCGGCGAGATCAGCTCGGCCTCGGGGCTGGCCATATCGCAGGTGGCCCAGCGCGCCAACAAGCTGTTCCTGCAAACGGGCTGCAATTCCGATGAACTGCGCGGGGCCAACTGCGCCCGTACCATGTTCCACCTGGAGGCGAACAACACCATGTACGTCCGGACGGTGGGCCAGGCGCTGCTGCGCGACGGCATGGTCAAGGGCAAGCGCTGGATGGCTTTTACGGCCGACTACGCCTTCGGGCACGACCTGTTCGCCAAGACGCGCCAGTTCATGGACGAGCACGGCGGGCAATTCCTGTCCAACGACATGGTGCCCACCGATACCACCGAGTTCAGCGCGCTGATCCTGAAGATCCGCCAGCAGCGGCCCGACATCGTCATCAGCAACCTGGCCGGCAACCAGACCACGAACTTCATGAAGCAGTACAACGAGTTCGGCCTGCCCATTCCGCTGGCCGGCGCGGACCTGAACGCGGTAAGCATATGGGGCGCCGGGCGCGATGGTTTCAGCGGGCTGTGGCCCATCATCTGGACCCACCAGGTGCAGGCGCCCTCGGCCAGGCAGTTCACCCAGGCCTTTACCAAGCGTTTCGGCCGCCCGCCCGATAACCAGGGCGTGGCCGATTACCTGGCCATCAAGATCCTGGCGCGCGCCATGAACGAGACCCGGAGCGACGATACGGACAAGCTGGTCGAATACCTGGAAAGCGGCGTGACCTTCGATGTGCTGCGCGAGCGCGAGGGCCATTTCCGCCCATGGGACCACCAGCTGCTGTTCGAGATGTACACGGTCACGCCCAACGAGGACAAGTCGGCGGACAAGTGGGACATCTTCCAGACCAGCTCGCCCGTGCCGGGCAAGGACGAGAGCCTGGAGGCGCTGGCGCCCACGATGCAGGAGAACGCCTGCAAATTCGCCTGAGGGGAGACGGGTTTGAGCATGGAGCTGGTGTTTCTTGCCGAGCAGGTCGCCAACGGCTTGCTGCTGGGTTTCTACTACCTGCTGATCGCGCTGGGGCTGTCGATCATCTTCAGCCTGGGCGGCGTGGTGAACCTGGCGCATGGCGCGTTCTTCGCGCTGGGCGCCTACCTGATGGTGACCCTGACCGGCTGGCTGGGCTATGGCGCCAGCTTCGTGATCTCGCCGCTGCTGGTAGCGCTGGTGGGCATGGTCGTGGAACGCCTGTTCCTGCGGCGTTTCTACCGGGCGGACCCGGTGCTCAGCCTGTTGTTCACCTTCGGGCTGGCAATGGTCATCGAACAGGGGCTGCGCATGGTGTTCGGCGCCTCGCCGCTGCAATTCAGCATCCCGCCGTTCGCGCGCGGGATGGTGACGGTGGGCGAGTTCATGTATCCCATCTATCGGCTGGGCATGCTGGCCGTGGCCGCCGCGGCCCTGGCGGCCACCTGGTGGCTGCTGCATCGTACCGCGTTCGGCAAGGTGGTGCGCGCGGGCATCAACGATCCGGACATGGTCCGGGCCCTGGGCATTTCCCTGGCGCCGGTGCTCACGGCCGTTTGCGGCCTGGGCATCGGGCTGGCGGGTCTGGCCGGCGCGCTGCTTTCGCCGGTCACCGGCGTGCATCCCGCGATGGGCCATGAGATCCTGACGGCCGCCTTCGTGGTGGTGGTCATCGGCGGGCTGGGCAGCTTCTGGGGCGTGGTCCTGGCTGCACTGCTGGTCGGGGTGATCCGGGGCCTGACGGCCTACTTCTATCCGCCCGCCACCGAAGCGTCGCTGTACCTGCTGATGCTGGCGGTGTTGCTGCTGCGTCCGCGCGGCCTGATGGGCGAACGCATGGAAAGGTTGGAGTAGCGCATGGCAAAACAGGAAATGAAGACCCTGCTGGCCCTGGCAGTCGGGTTGGCGCTGCTGCCGCCCGTGCTGCTGGCCGGCGGCCTGACCTACACCTCTGCCACCGACTGCGTGCTGCTGGCCATGGTGGGGCTGGGCTTGAACGTGCTGCTTGGCCAGACCGGCTTGGTCTCGTTCGGCCACGGCGCCTGGTACGGCATCGGCGCCTATGCGGTCGCCATCCTGCAGCTGCGCTATTTTCCCGATTCGGTGGTCTGGCCAGTGCTGGGCGCGTTGCTCATCGTCCTGCTGGCCGCGTTGGCGATCGGCGCACTGGTGCTGCGCCGGCGCGGCGTTTACTTCTCGCTGCTGACCCTGGCTTTTTCGGCCCTGTGCTTTACGGTGGCGTTTCGCTGGACCAGCCTCACGGGCGGGGAGAACGGGCTGGGCGGGATCACCCGCCCGGATTGGCTGGGCCTGCCGCTGGATGACAGCCGGGTGTTCTATGCGGTGGTGGCGGTGCTCGCCTTCCTGGTCGCCGCGTTATTGCTGCGCCTGAGCCTGTCGCCATTCGGCAAGGTGCTGGTGGCGATCCGCGAGAACGAGGTACGCACGCGCTTTCTGGGCTACCCGGTGCGTGCGTACAAGCTGCTGGCCTTCGTGATCTCGGCGGGTGTCACGGGCCTGGCCGGCGGCCTGTCGGTGCTCAGCCACCGGATCGCTTCGGCCGAGAGCCTGTCTGTGCCGTTCTCTGGCGAATTGCTGGCCATCGTGCTGATCGGCGGCATGCGCAGCTTTACCGGCCCGATCCTGGGCGCCCTGTTCTTCGTGCTGTTCCGCGAATACCTGTCCATGGTGACGGAGAACTGGCTGCTGTACTTCGGGCTGGTGTTCATCCTGTTCATTCTCTTTAGCCCCGCCGGCCTGGCCGGCATCGGCCAGCGCGTCTGGCGCATGCTGCGGCCCGAAGCCACGCGCGCGGCGGCGATGGCCGCACGCAGCACGCCGCCCACGGTGGGCGCCTTGCCCGGCTTCCTGCAGGACGGGGCACAGGCTCCGATGCTGACCGTGCGCGGGGTCTCCAAGCGGTTCGGCGGCGTGGCGGCGGTCAGCGAGGTGGATACCGCCATCGCCGGCCAGGGCGTGCATGCGCTGATCGGCCCGAACGGCGCGGGCAAGACCTCGTTCTTTAATCTGCTGTCGGGGATGTTCGCGCCCGACGCCGGGCGCATCGCCTTGGGCGAGCGGGAGTTGGCCGGCGCCTCCCCGGATCGCATCTGCGCGGCGGGGGTCGCGCGCTCGTTCCAGATTACCAATCTGTTCAAGGGCCTGAGCGTGCGCGAGAACCTGATGCTCTCGGTGATGGCGCGCGACTCGGCGCGCTATGCGATCTTGCGGCGCGCCGACGCGCTGGCCGGCACGCAGGCCCAGACCGATGAGCTGGTGCGCTTCCTGGGCGTGGACGGCATGGAGCAGGCGATCGCCGAAGACCTCTCCTATGGCGGGCAGCGGCTGGTGGACATGGGGCTGGCGCTGGGTTCGGCGCCGCGCCTGTTGCTGCTGGACGAGCCGCTGGCGGGCCTGGCCGCGGCCGAGCGCGACCGCATCGGCAAGCTGATCCGCACGCTGGGCGACAGGCTGGGGGTGCTGCTGGTCGAGCACGACGTCGACCGGGTCTTCGCCTTGTCGGACCGCATCACCGTGATGAACCAGGGCAAGGTGCTGATCGAGGGCGACTCGGCCGCGGTGCAGGGCGATGCCCGGGTACGCGAGATCTACATCGGCTCGGGCAGCGAGGCGTTGGCCGCCAAGGTGCAGCCGGCCCAGGTGTCCGGACAGGTCGAGCTGCAGGTGGAGGGGCTGCAAGCCTACTACGGCAAGAGCCACATTCTTTCGGACATCGGCTTTCGCATTCATCGCGGCGAGATACTGGCCGTGCTCGGGCGCAATGGCGCGGGCAAGTCCACGCTGCTCAAAAGCCTGATCGGCATGGCCCGCCTGGGCGAAGGCGAAGTGCGCATCGCCGGCCAGGCGGTGCGTTCGCCCGTGCCCGAGGCCATGGCGCGGCTGGGCATTGCCTTCGTGCCGCAGGGGCGGCGGCTGTTCCCGGGCCTGACCGTGCGCGACAACCTGATGCTGGGCCGGCTGCGCCGCGGCGGCCCCGGCGCCTGGGACGACGAACGCATCTTTGCCATCTTTCCTCGCTTGCGCGAGCGCTATCACGTCAATGCCGAGCTGCTGTCGGGCGGCGAGCAGCAGATGGTGGCGATTGCCCGGGCCCTGGCCGGGCAAGTCAAGGTGCTGCTGCTGGACGAACCCTTCGAGGGGCTGTCCCCGGCCATGACCGAGGAGGTGTTCAACGCGATCCTGCGCCTGAAGGGGCAGGTGACGATCCTGATCGTGGACCATAACCTGGACCTGACCCTGGCCCTGTCCGATACCGCGCTGGTGCTCGATCGCGGCCGGGTTTCGCATCACGGTCCGGCGCTGCCGCTGTTGCGGGATCTGGCGTTGCGACGCGAAAAATTGTGGGTCTAGGAGATTGCCGCATGTTCACCAATACCGCTTTGCAGGGGCGCCGCGCCCTGATCACCGCCGGGGCCAGCGGCATCGGCCTGGAGATTGCCCGAGCCTATGCCGGGGCCGGCGCCAGGGTGCTGATCTGCGATATCGACGGGCAGGCGCTGGAGGCCGCCGCCAGCCAGTTGCCGGGATCGGCATGGACGATCGCCGACGTTTCGGACGAGTCTTCGGTGGCCGCCTTGTTCGAGCAGGCCGATGCCCGGCTCGGCGGCCTGGATATCCTGGTCAACAACGCAGGGGTGGCGGGGCCGACCGGCCCGGTCGAGACTTTGTCGTTGGCTGACTGGCAGCGTACGCTGGACGTGAACATCACCGGCCAATTCCTGTGCGCGCGCCAAGCCGTGCCGCGCCTGCGCAAAGGCCGCAATCCTTGCATCCTGAACCTGTCCTCGGCCGCCGGGCACCTCGGCTTTCCTGGGCGTTCGCCGTACTCGGCCTCCAAGTGGGCGGTAGTGGGCTTTACCAAGTCGCTGGCCATCGAGCTGGGCGCCGACGGCATCCGCGTCAACGCCATCCTGCCCGGTGCGGTCGATGGACCACGCATCCGCGCGGTGATCGCCGCCAAGGCGCAGTCCAGCGGCAAGCCGCTGGAGGAAGTTGCGCGCGCCTATGAAAGCCAGGCCGCCCTGGGGCGCATGGTTACCGCGGCCGATATCGCCAATATGGCACTGTTCGCCGCCAGCGACGCCGCCCTGAACGTGTCGGGCCAGGAACTGGTGGTCGACGGCCATACCCAGAAATTGAGCTGAGCACGCCATGGATCACGATAGCGGCCGCACCGTCTTTGCCGTCGTGGGCACCGGCCTGATCGGCCAGGCCTGGAGCATCGTGTTTGCACGTGCCGGCCATCGCGTGCAGCTGTGGGACGGCGATGCGCGGGCCCTGTCGCAGGCCCGCGCCTTGATCGAAGGCCAGGTCGCCGACCTGTACGCCCATGGCCTGGCCGACGAACCGGCTGCGCTGCTGGCGCGGCTGGACTACTGCGCCAGCCTGGAGCAGGCCTTGCAGGGCGCGGGGTACGTGCAGGAGAACCTGCCCGAGCGCCGCGATGTCAAGGAAGATATCTTCACCCGGCTGGACGCGCTGGCCGCGCCGGACACGGTGTTGGCCAGCTCCACTTCCAGCATCCCCGCCTCGGCGTTCACAGGCGGGTTGGCGGGACGGTCGCGCTGCCTGGTCGCCCACCCTGTCAATCCCCCCTACCTGGTGCCGGTGGTGGAGCTGTGCGGCGCGCCGTGGACGGCCGCTGCGGCGCTGGAGCGGGCGGCCGCGCTGATGCGGCGCGTGGGCCAGACGCCAGTGCATGTGCACCGCGAACTGCAGGGCTTCGTGCTGAACCGGCTGCAAGGCGCGCTGCTGCGCGAGGCCTTCCGGCTGGTCGAGCAGGGCTATGTGGACCCGGATGGCCTGGACGCCACGATCCGCGAAGGCCTGGGCTTGCGCTGGGCCTTCATGGGCCCGTTCGAGACCATAGACCTCAATGCACCGGGCGGGCTGGTCGATTATTGCGCCCGCTATGGCGGGTTGTACCGAGACATCGTCGCCGAGCAGGCCGATGAGCGGCCCTGGGCCGAAGCCCTGGTGGCTCGCCTGGAGCAGGCCCGGCGCGATCTGATCCCCGCCCAGGCGCTGCCGGCGCGCCGGCGCTGGCGCGACTTGCGCCTGATGCGGCTGGCCGCGCTCAAGCAGGCGCTGGCCCGCCAGGACCCAGATACTTCCGGAGACTGAAACATGGCCGAATCCCGCAAAGTCATCATCACCTGCGCGCCGACCGGCGCCATCCATACCCCCAGCATGTCGCCCTACCTGCCGGTGACGGCCGAGCAGATCGCCGAGGCGGCCATCGCCGCCGCCCAGGCAGGCGCGGCGGTGCTCCACCTGCATGCGCGCGACCCGGCCGACGGCAAGCCTTCGCAGGATCCCGAACTGTTCAAGCCCTTCCTGGCGCGCATCAAGGCGGCCACCGACGCGGTGGTCAACATCACCACCGGCGGCAGCCCGCACATGACGGTGCAAGAGCGAATGCGGCCGGCCATGACGTTCAAGCCCGAGCTGGCCTCGCTGAACATGGGCTCGATGAATTTCGGACTGTTCCCCATGCTGCGCCGTTTCACACGCTTCGAGCATGACTGGGAGCGCCAACACCTGGAGAACAGCCGCGACCTGGTCTTCAAGAACACCTACAAGGACATCGAGACCATCCTGGCACGCGGCAGCGAGAACGGCACGCGCTTCGAGTTCGAGTGCTACGACATCAGCCACCTGTACAACCTGGCGCATTTCCTGGAGCGCGGGCTGGTCCGGGGGCCGCTGTTCATCCAGTCCGTATTCGGTATCCTGGGCGGCATCGGGCCGCATCCCGAAGATCTCATGCACATGCGCCGCACCGCCGACCGCCTGTTCGGCGACCAGTACCAATGGTCCATCCTGGGCGCCGGCCGCAACCAGCTGCCGCTGGCGACCATCGGCGCGGCCATGGGCTCGCACGTGCGCGTGGGCCTGGAGGATTCGCTGTGGCTCGGACCGGGCAAGCTGGCCGAGTCCAGCGCGGCGCAGGTGCAGCGTATCCGCACCGTCCTGCAGGCGCTGGACTTCGAGGTCGCCACGCCCCAGGAAGCGCGCGCCCTGCTCGGCCTGAAGGGCGCAGACCAGGTGGATTTCTGAAGGAGCCGGCGTGTTCGACCTCAAGGGACAGCTCGCGCTGGTGACCGGTTCGACGCGCGGCATCGGCCTGGCCTGCGCCCGCGCGCTGGGCAGGCATGGCGCGCGGGTGCTGCTCAACGGGCGCGATGCGCGACAGGCCGAGCGCGCCGCGGCCGCCTTGCGCCAGGAGGGCGTCCAGGCCATGCCGGCGGCCTTCGACGTGGCCGATACGCAGGCGGCCGGACAGGCGCTGCGGGCGCTGCAGGCTCGCCACGGCGGCATCGACATCCTGTTTGCCAACGCCGCCATCCAGCATCGCCAGCCCCTGCTGGCGTTCGACCTGGCGGACTTCCAGCGTGTGGTCCATGCCGACCTGACCGCACAATGGTCGCTGGCGCGCGAGGCAGCCGCTGGCATGAGCGCGCGCGGCCATGGCCGTATCGTGTTCGCCGGTTCGATCACCGCCTTGCTGGGGCGCCGGCATGTGACGGCCTATACGGCGGCCAAGGGCGCCTTGCATGCGCTGGTGCGGCAATGGTCGGCCGAGCTGGCCGGCCATGGGGTTACCGTCAATGCGCTGGCGCCCGGCTATGTGCGCACCGAGCTGACACAGGCGCTGCAGGATGACGAGCATTTCGACGTGTGGCTGCGCGAGCGCACGCCCGCCGGCCGCTGGGGGGCTGCCGAAGATGTCGCGGCGGCGCTGGTCTTCCTGGCTTCGCGCGAGGCCGGTTTCGTCACGGGGCAGATCCTGGCGATCGATGGCGGCCTGTCGGCCACCATGTGAGGCGCCGCCGCGGCGCCCGCACGGCTTGCGCCGGCGGACGCCGCTCGCCTCGTCACGCCGGTTGCGGCGCTACCTGCACGGTCTGGGGCGATTGCGCCCACGCCCCTTCCATCTCCCGCCTGAACCGCACGGCCAGGGCGTCTTCGTCGAACTCCACGTCCTGCCAGCGCACCGGCTGGCTGGCGGGTACGTCGGCGCGCAGCTTGACCTTGTGGGCCAGGCCCAGCGGCAGGTAGCCGCCGGCCACCGAGTCGCGCGCCGGCATCAGGCGCCCGTATACCGTGTGGCCGCCTTCGCCGTCGAGCATCTCGCCGGCGCGCAGCGCGCGCTTGGCGGTGGCCACCACGTCGCCGTGCCAGTCCAGCGGCGAGCCGGTGGGTTCGCCGCGCAGCCCGGCGCTGGCCACGCTGATGCCCAGCTCCAGGCCGATCAGGTGATAGGGTTTGTACAGCGCCGTGTAGTTGCCGCCCGGGTCGGTGACCAGGCCGTACTCCTTGAAGCAGCGCTGCACGTAGTCGCTGTCGGCCGCGAAGGTCACGTATACGCCCCAGCGCAGGTCGCGGTAGACCGGCCGGCCGTCGCGTTCGAGCGATGAGATGACCTCGACCTGGCCGCGATGGTGCAGCATGCCGCCTTCGGCGCGCGGGCGCAGTACGCGGGCCAGGTCGTCCACGCCGCAGGGCGGGAACTCCAGCCCGTGCGGCGCGGGCAGCAGGCCGGTGGCGTTGGCCACCGCAGCCATTTCGATGGCGCTCTTGGTGCCGTCCAGGAAGCTGTTGAACATCTGCGCGTTGAAGTCGCCGGCGGCCACCATCTCGGGCGTGAAGCCGTAGTAGGGCCACACGGTGTCGGGCGTGGAGGCGTGGTATTCGGGCAGGTACTTGGTGCCCTTGCCGGCGGCCACCACCTCGAAGCCGGCCGCGCGCGCCCAGTCGACCATCTCGCAGATCAGCGCGGGCTGGTCGCCGTAGGCCAGCGAATAGACGATGCCGGCCCGGCTCGCGCGGCGCGCCAGCAGCGGGCCGGCCAGCGCGTCGGCCTCGACGTTGACCATGACGATGTGCTTGCCGTGCTCGCAGCAGGCCAGCACGTGGGCGATGCCGGCCGCCGGGCTGCCGGTGGCGTCGATGACGATGTCGATCTGCCCGGCGGCGATCATCGCCGGCGCGTCGTCGGTGATGCATACCGTGCCGCGCCGCTCGGCGTCCTCGAACGAGGCGGCCCGCAGCTGTTCGTCTTCCCAGCCGACCTTGCGCAGCGCGGCGCGCGCCCGGTCGGGAGCCAGGTCGGCCACGGCCACCAGCCGCACGCCAGGGGTGCGGCGCACCTGGCTCAGGTACATGGAGCCGAACTTGCCCGCGCCGATCAGGCCCACGCGCAGGGGCTGGCCTTGCGCTTCGCGTTGCTGCAGCAATCTGTGCAGGTTCATCAGGCCACCTCCGCCAGCGGCGCTTCGGATGTCTGCGCGGCCGATTCCGGCGTGCCCTGCGCCCAGGGCAGGGCCACCGGATAGGGGCGTACCAGGCAATCGTCGGGCAGGCACTCGATGGGCGTGAAGTCGCGGTGGGCGATCCATTCCGGGCGCTTGAAGCGGCGGATGTGGTTGGAGACCGCGCACAGGCTCAGGTAGACGCTCACGCGCGGCCAGGGGCTCAGGTTGCTGCCCGAGGCGTGCACCAGGCAGGAATGGAACAGCATCATCGAGCCGGCCGGCCCGGTGGGCGTGACGATGCCGCCGTTGCGCCCGCCGGCCTTCTCGACCAGGGTGCGGATGTTCTCGTTGTTGATGGTCCACAGCGGATAGCTGGTGGTGGTGGTGTCGTGGCCGGCCTGCAGCACGCCCAGCTTGTGGCTGCCAGGGATGAACATCAGCGGGCCGTTGTACTGGTCCACGTCGTCCAGGAAGATCGCCACGTTCATGGCGCGCGGGCTGGGCATCAGGTCGTCGTTGAGCCAGGTGCCGTAGTCCTGGTGCCATTGCCAGACGTCGCCGTCGAAGGCGTTCTTGCCGTTGATCTTGAACTGGTGCATGTACAGCTTCTCGCCGAACAGCTGCTCGACCGGCTTGACCATGCGCGGATGGCGCGCCAGGCGGGCGAAGGGTTCGCTGTACAGGTGGGCGGCGAAATTGGTGCGCACCGCGCCGCTGTGTTTCTCGCGCACGTTCTCGGGGCGGTGCTGCGCGTACAGGCGGGGCACCTCGTCGGTGAGCGACTTGATTTCCTCGCGGGTGAACTGGCCGGGAAAGAACAGGTAGCCGTCCCGGTCGAACTGCTCGAGCTGCTGGGGGGTCAGTTGCATGGCGTGTCTCCTGAAGCGGGTGGACGCCGGCTGCTTGCCGGTCTGGTTGGCGGCGCGGCGGTGTCCGATCCGCCGCGCCGGTCGCATAGCGGCGGGCCGCGGCCCGCCGCTGGACAAAGGCTGTCAGGCCGTGGCGGCCTCGTGCCCGTGCGCGCCCAGGGCCCGGGCCAGGCGCGGCAGCAGGCCCTGCCCGGCGCGCACCGCATGCTCGCGCGAGAGCGCGGCGGCGCGCTGCGCCTGCCCGGCATTGATGGCTGCCACGATGTCGCGGTGTTCGTCCCACAGTCCGGCGCGCAGCGCGTGGGTCTGCAGCACGGCGCCCATGACGCGCTCCAGGTGCCGCCATTGCGGCGCCATGACGCGCGTGATCAGCGGGTTGCCGCTGGCCTGGTAGATGGCGTGGTGCAGATGGGTGTCGGCCTGGATGAGCGCGGCCATCCTGCCCTGGGCAAGCGCGGCCGTGCCGCGCGCCAGCAGTTCGCCGGACAGCGGCGGGGCCTGGCCGGCGGCCACGCGTTCGGCCGCGCGCCGGGCGGCCAGCGTGTCGATCTCGGCCCGCAGTTCGTAGAAGTGGCTGACCAGCTCCGGGTCCAGCGGCGCGACCCGCAGGGTGCCGCGGCCGTCGCCGCGCACCGCCAGGCCGTCGCGTTCGAGCTGCGCCAGGCCTTGCAGCACGGGCTGGCGCGAGATGCCGAACTGCGCGGCCAGGTCTTCCTGGGCCAGCCGCTCGCCCGGCTGCAGCTGGCCGGCCACGATGGCGTCGCGCAGCTGCGCGTAGACGTGTTCGGCCAGGTCGGGGGTGCTGCGCGGCGGCTTGAGCATGCTGGGCTCCTTTTCTGTATTCAGAATACAGAACCCGGCCGGGATGTCAAGCGCCGTGCGTCAATAGCGCCCGCTCAGCAGCGCGCCGGCCTCCGGCACGCGTGTATCCAGTTCCAGCGCCTTGAGCATGCGGTAGACGGTGGCGATGGCCGCCGTGACCACCGGCAGGCCCAGCCGGTCCTGCACCTGCTGCACCGAGGCCAGCGAAGGCATCTGCACGCAGGCCGACAGCACCACTGCGTCCACGCCCCGGGTATCCAGGCGCTCGACGTGGGTGGCCGGAGCCAGAGGATCCTGGCTGCCCACCTCCAGGTTGTCGGCGATCTCCAGCGACAGGCTGTCGTGCACCGCGATGCCTTCGTGCTCGATATAGTCCACCACGCGCCGGGTCAGGGGCTTCATATAGGGAGTGAGGATTGCCACCTTGCGCGCGCCCAGGGCATGCAGGCCCTCGACCAGCGCCCCGGCGCTGGAGACCACCGGGGCGGGCGCGCCGTTGGCTACGGTGGCCTGGTGCAGCCGCTCCTGCGAGACGCGGTGATAGCCCAAGCCCTGGCTCATGATCGCCACCAGGCAGGCGTAGCCCAGCACGTCCACGCGGGCATCGGACAGTTCCAGCGCGCAGCGGTCCGATTCGCGGTCCATGCTGGCCAGCTCCTCGGCCGTCACCTGCTTCATGCGCATGCGGCTGGAATGGAAGGTGAAGCGTTCGGGCGCGATGGTCTCGCGCGCCCGGAACAGCGCCGGGATCTCCGTCTCCATGGTGGTGTTGGAGCTGGGCACGATCTGGCCGATGCGCAAGGTGCGGGCGGTTTGAGTCATAGTGATGCCTTTTCTCAGGATGCATTCGCCGAAACGGCTGCGATGCGAGCGGGGACGCCGCGGAGCCGGCTTTGCCGGTCCGCCAGCGTCGCCCCCTTGAGGGGGAAGCGCGTAGCGCTTCGGGGGTGGGATCAATCAATACTGATGTTGGCGGCCTGGATGGTCTTGCCCCAGTAGGCCAGTTCGGTGCGCACGCGCTCGGCCAGGGCTTGCGGGCCTTCGAAGCGGGCCTCGATGCCGGCTGCGCGGGCGCGCTCGACGGTCTCGGGGCTGGTCAGGGCCTGCTCCAGGCTGCTGGCCAGCTTCTCGATCACCGGCGCGGGCGTGCCGGCCGGGGCGAACAGCGCCACCCAGGCTTCGAGCTGATAGTCGCCCAGGCCGGCCTCGGCCACGGTGGGCACGTCCGGCAGCATGGGATGGCGCTGCGCGCTGGTGACGGCCAGGCCCTTGAGCTTGCCGGTGCGCACGTGGCCCATCACCGAGGGCGGGGTGGTGATGAACACCTGCACGTTGCCGCCCAGCACGTCCTGGATGGCCGCGCCCGAGCCGCGATAAGGCACGTGCAGCATCTTGGTGCCGGTCTGCTGCGTGAAGATCTCGGTGCCGATATGCGAGAGCGAGCCCACCCCTTGCGAGGCATAGCTGTAGTGGCCGGGCTTTTGCTTGAGCTCGGCGATGAAGCCCTGCAGGTCGTCGGCCGGCACCGAAGGGTGCACGGCGATGACGTTGCTGGAGATGCTGACCAGGCCCACGGGTTCGAAATCCTTGACCGGATCCCAGCGCAGGTTCTTGGTCAGGTTGGGATTGCCCACGTGGTAGGCCGAGTACGACACCAGCAGGGTATGGCCGTCGGGCTGCGCGCGCGCCACGCCCTGGTAGGCGATGTTGCCGCTGCCGCCGTCCTTGTTCTCGACCACCACGGGCGAGCCCAGCACCTTGGCCAGCGGATCGGCGGCCAGCCGGGCGGAGGTGTCCACCAGCCCCCCGGGCGGATTGGGCACGATCAGCGAAATCGGGCGGCTGGGGAAGTCGGCGGCGGCGGCGGCCTGGGCGGCGCAGGCGAGCAGGGCGGTAAACGCGAGTCTGAGCATGGAAGGTCTCCGTTCGAATCGTTGTTGTTACATATCTATCGCATTTCAGCGACGGTATTCTGGCTCAAGCCTACCAATACTTTCCAATATTGTTTTTGTCTTGTTTGATATCTTGCACATATCATTGCGGCCATGGAGATCCGACACCTGCGTTATTTCGCGGTCCTGGCCGAAGAGCTGAACTTCACCCGGGCCGCCGAGCGGCTGCACATGTCGCAGCCGCCGCTGAGCATGCAGATCGCCCAGCTCGAGCGCGAGCTGGGCGTCAAGCTGTTCGTGCGGGGCAACCGCAGGGTGGCGCTGACCGAGGCGGGCCAGGCCTTCCTGAGCGACGTGCGCACCGTGCTGGCGCGCGTCAAGGACGCCACCGCCCGCGTGCGCGCGGTCGACGCGGGGCAGGCCGGCCGCGTCGAGGTGGGCTTGTCCGGCTCGCATTTCCTGGGGCCGGTGCCGCACCTGATCGCGCACTACACGCGCACGCATCCGCAGGTCTCCATCCTGCTCAACGAAATGAACCCGGCCAGCCAGATCGATGCGCTGCGCGAGCGGCGCATCGACGTCAGCATCTCGCGCACCGCCGTGGACGACCAGGACTTGTGCTCCATTCCCATCTGGCCCGATCCGCTGGTGGCCGCGCTGCCGGCGCGCCACCGGCTGGCCTCGCGCCGGCGCCTGGCGTTGGCGGAACTGGCCGAGGAGCCCTTCGTGATGCTGCGGCTGGACACCTCGGCCTTCGCCGGGCGGCTGTACGAACTGTGCCTGCGGGCCGGGGTGCGCCCGCGCGTGGTGCAGACGGTGGCCGAGATCCCCGCCCAGCTGGCGCTGGTGGGCGCGGGCCTGGGCGTGGCGCTGGTGCCGGTTTCCACCGTGGCGCACTTCGCCGGCAGCGTGGCGGCCTGCCGGCTGCCGGCGGCCGTGTCGGGGGGCGGCGTGCACGCCGTGACCCGGCGCAATGCGCGCCAGCGGGTGGTCGAGGCGTTCGTGCAGGCGGCCGCGCGCTGGCAGGCCCAGCCCGCCGCGCCCGACCCGGCCGCTATGGGCCCGGCGCCTGCCGCGCCTGCGCCAGAGCCTGCCTGCCGGCCTCGGTAAGGCAGGCCGTCCAGCCGCCGGGCGTGTCCCGCACGGCGACCCAGCCCGGACCCGGCATCCCGCCCTGTGGACTATCGCCCAGCGGATTGCCGCCCAGCGGATCCTCGCCCAGCGGCGCCAGCAGGCGCATCAGGGTGCTGGCGCGCACGCCCAGGCGCTTGGCCAGGCGCGGCAGCGAGGCGCCTTGCGGGTACTCGGCCAGCACGGCCAGCAGCTGCGCGGCCTCAGGCAGGGACATCGGCGCCGGCCGGCTCGGTTTCGCCCCGGGTGGCCGGGACTTCGGCCGAGCCCGCGCCGGCGCCGTGGGGCACCAGGATCACCGGGATGGACTTGGACGTGGGCGTGCGCGCCTGGTCGGCATAGCTGTCCAGCGGCACCAGCGGGTTGGTCTCGGGGTAGTAGCCGGCCAGGCAGCCGCGCGGGATGTCGTAGGCGACCAGGCGAAAGCGCTCGGCGCGGCGCTGTCCGTCCGCGCCGAGCAGGTCCACCCATTGGCCGTCGCGCAGGCCCAGTTCGGCCAGGTCCTGCGCATGGGCGAAGACCACGCGGCGCTGCCCGTAGACGCCGCGGTAGCGGTCGTTCAGGCCATAGACCGTGGTGTTGTACTGGTCGTGCGAGCGCACGGTGCTCAGGTTGAAGACGCGTTGGCCGCTGTGGCGGCGCGCCTGGTGGATGGGCAGGTCGCGCGGCACGCCGGCGGCCAGGAACTGCGCCTTGCCGCTGGGAGTCTGCCAGATGCGCTCGGAGGCCGTGTTGCGCAGGCGAAAGCCGCCGGGCACGGCGATCTTTTCGTTGAAGCCGGCGAAGTCGTCGAAGACCTTTTCGATCAGCTCGCGGATGCGGGCATAGTCCTGGACCAGCCAGAGCCAGGGCACCGGGCTGTCGGGCAGCGTGGCCGCGGCAAGGCGCGCCACGATGGCCGGCTCGGACAGCAGCTGGGGCGAGGCGGGCGGGTTGATGCCGGCCGAAATGTGCACCATGCTCATGGAGTCCTCGACGGTGACGCCTTGCGGGCCGCCCTCCTGCATGTCGATCTCGGTGCGGCCCAGGCAAGGCAGGATCAGGGCCTGGCGCCCGTGCACCAGATGGCTGCGGTTGAGCTTGGTGGCCACGTGCACGGTCAGCTCGCAGTTGCGCAGCGCCTGCCAGGTGGCGCCGGTGTCGGGCGCGGCCATGGCGAAATTGCCGCCCATGGCGAAGAACACCTTGGCGCGTCCGTCGTGCATGGCCTCGATGGCGCCGATGGTGTCGTAGCCTTCGCGGCGCGGCATCGGCACCCCGAACACCTGCTCCATGCGGTCCAGGAAGGCGGGCGCGGGCTTTTCGTAGATGCCCATGGTGCGGTCGCCCTGCACGTTGCTGTGGCCGCGCACGGGGCAGGCGCCCGCCCCGGGCCGGCCGATGTTGCCGCGCAGCAGCAGCAGGTTGACGATCATGCGGATGGTGGCCACCGAGTGCTTGTGCTGGGTGATGCCCATGCCCCAGCAGGCGATCACGCGCCCGGCCTGCAGGTAGATGTCGCCGGCGCGGCGCAGCTGCGCCTGGCTCAGGCCGGACTCGGCCTCGATGGTCTCCCAGTCCTCCTGCAGGATGCCGGCGGCGAAGGCGTCAAAGCCGGTGGTGTGCTCGGCGATGAAGGCCGTGTCGATCAGGCGCGCGCGGCCGGCGGCCAGCGCCTGCGCATCGCGCTCGAGCACGTGCTTGATGATGCCGATCAGCGCGGCCAGGTCGCCGCCCGTGCTGACCTGGAAGTAGTCCGAGCTGATGCGCGTGGCGCCCAGGCTGAGCATCTCGACCGGGCTTTGCGGGTCGGCGAAGCGTTCCAGCCCGCGCTCCTTGAGCGGATTGAAGGCCACGATGGCCGCGCCGCGCCGGGCGGCCTGGCGCAACTCGCCCAGCATGCGCGGATGGTTGGTGCCGGGGTTCTGGCCGAAGATGAAGATCGCGTCGGCCTGCTCGAAGTCCTCCAGCGTCACCGTGCCCTTGCCCACGCCCAGGCTTTGCTTCATGCCGGTGCCGCTGGGCTCGTGGCACATGTTCGAGCAGTCGGGGAAGTTGTTGGTGCCGTAGTGGCGCACGAACAGCTGGTACAGGAAAGCCGCCTCGTTGCTGGTGCGGCCCGAGGTATAGAAGATGGCCTGGTCCGGGTCGGGCAGGGCTCGCAGCTGGCGTGCGATCAGCGCGAAGGCCTGGTCCCACTCGATGGGCAGGTAGCGGTCGCTGGACGGGTCGTAGGCCAGCGGATGGGTCAGGCGGCCTTGCGCTTCCAGCTCGTGGTCGGTGCGCGCCCAGAGCTCGCGCACGGTATGGGCGGCGAAGAACTCGGGCGTGGCGCGCGCGCGCGTGGCCTCGGCCGCCACGGCCTTGACGCCGTTCTCGCAGAACTCGAAGGTGGAGGCGTGCTCGCGGTCGGGCCAGGCGCAGCCGGGGCAGTCAAAGCCGTCGGGCTGGTTGGCCGAGAGCAGGGTGCGCGCGCCCTTGAACGGAATGTGTTGCTGCAACAGTTGCTGGGCCACGCTTTTGAGCGCGCCCCAGCCGCCGGCGGGACGGTCGTAGAACTGGATTTTTTGCTGGGACATGAGGGCAGGGGGCCGGGGCTTTTATGTTTTTATGGGCATATATAAGCCGGGCTAGGTTTGTTGTGTTTCCCTAATTTAGCACCGGCCTCGGTCCGCTCTCAATGTGCAAATAAAAACCTATTTATCAGGCGCCGGGGCCTATCCGGCGCAGTGCCGCCGCCAGTTCCAGCGTAAACGCCGCCAGCGTGTCGCGCTGGGCCTTGGGGTCGCCCCTGCCGTCCAGGGCATCGGCCTGGGTTTCGAGCATGCGGCCCAGGACCGCGGTGCGGCATACCAGGCGCAGGGTGCGCTGCTGCGGGGTATACACCTGCACGCAGTTCAGCGGGCCGCTGTCCCGGTTGCCCAGGCTGAGCTGCTCGATCTCCTTGTCCTGCTGTCCCTTGTAGTAGTCGATGACCTTGGTGACGCCCACCGCCGGGCTTTCCGTGCCGTCGGGCAGCGTCACGATCTTGCCGCGCGAGCGCACCGCCTGGATCCGGGCGAGCGCGGCGGTTTTGTCGTCTTTCTGGTAGCGCGCCCGCACCAGCTGCTTGCCGGGATCGCTGTGCCGGCTCTTGAGCGCGAATCCGCCCGCCGAATCGGGCAGGCGGCCCACGATGTCGTTGCTGCGCACGCCGCCGATCAAGTCCTCGTCGGCAGCCTGCGCACCGGCGGCCGGCCGGGCCGCGAGCGCCAGGGCGGCCGCCAAGGCCGCGGCCAGGATCCAGGCCAAGGGGGCCGGCCGGCCGCCGGCGGGGGCGATGCGGGGATAGTGCATGCGGGGCTCCTGCGTAAACCTAGGTGCAGGCACTCATACCACGCAGGCATGACGCCGCCGGCCGCAGACCGTTTCAGGCTGTTAGCCGGGCGGCCCGTCGCGGCCGGCTGCTAGCAATGCCATGCATTTCGTTGCATATGGATGCGAAAGGGCGCGGCGCCGGCGGCGCGGCTAGGCCAGGGGCAGTTCGAGGGTTCCTTGGCCCAGCGCGGCGGCCTCGTGCCGCAGCAGCCAGGCCTTGCGGTGCAGGCCGGCGGCAAAGCCGGTCAGCCTGCCGTCGGCGCCGATCACGCGATGGCAGGGCACCACCAGCGCAATGGGATTGGCGCCGTTGGCCAGCCCCACGGCCCGGCTGCCGTTGCGGCAACCGAGCTCGTGCGCCAGGTCGCCATAGGCGCGCGTGCGCCCTGGCGGGATGCGGCGCAGCGCGGCCCATACCTGGCGCTGGAAAGGGGTGCCGGCGGTGGCGATCCGCACATCGTCGAAGGCGCGCATGTCGCCCTCGAAATAGGCCTGCAGCCGCGGCGCCAGCGGCCCGCCGTCCTCGCGGCCCTCGATGCGCCAGGCGCCGTAGTGGCGGTCCAGCAACCGGTGCATGCGCGCCTCGTATTCGTGGAATTCGAGCGCGCGCAGGCAGCCGGCGCTGTCGTGCAGGGTCAGGATGGGCCCCAGCGGCGATGCGAACAGGCCCAGCCGCAGGGACAAGATGGAGGTCTTGGCGTCGGACATGCGCACATGGTAGCGTCTTGGCGGGGTCGGGCGAGCGGTCCGGCGACAAGACACAGGAGAAGCCCATGCCGAAGTTCCGAACGACGATCAACGTGCCCGTGTTCGCCACCTCGGCCATCCTGATATTGCTGATCGTGGTGTTCTCCATCGCGGCGCCGGGTCCCTCGCAGCGCGTCATCAACGCCACGCAGCAGTGGATCCTGGCCAACGCCAGCTGGTTCTACATCCTGACGGTGGCGCTGATCCTGCTGGCGGTGGTCATCATGGCGTTGACGCGCTACGGCGACATCAAGCTCGGGCCCGATCACAGCGTGCCCGACTACCGCACCCATACCTGGTTCGCCATGCTGTTCTCGGCGGGCATGGGCATCGGCATCATGTTCTTCGGCGTGGCCGAGCCCATCATGCACTTCATGGAGCCGCCGGTGGGCGAGCCGGAAACGGTGGCGGCGGCCAAGCAAGCCATGATGATCACCTTCTTCCACTGGGGCCTGCACGCCTGGGCGCTGTATGCCGTCGTGGCGCTGATCCTGGCCTATTTCGCCTACCGGCACAACCTGCCGCTGACCCTGCGCTCGGCGCTCTATCCCATGATCGGCGAACGCATCCACGGCCCCATCGGCCATGCCGTGGACATCTTCGCCATCATCGGCACGGTGCTGGGCGTGGCGACCTCGCTGGGCCTGGGCGTGGCGCAGATCAACAGCGGCCTGAGCCACCTGTTCGGGCTGGAGAACAGCGTCGGCATGCAGATCATCCTGATCGTGGCCACCTGCCTGCTGGCCACGCTGTCGGTGGCCAGCGGGCTGGACCGGGGCATCCGCATCCTGTCCGAAACCAACCTGGTGCTGGCGGTGCTGCTGCTGCTGTTCGTGCTGGTGGGCGGTCCCACGGTGTTCCTGCTGCAGGCCTACGTGCAGAACATCGGCGCCTATCTGTCGGACATCGTCAGCAAGACCTTCAACCTCTATGCCTACGAACCCACCGACTGGATCGGCGGCTGGACGCTGTTCTACTGGGGCTGGTGGCTGGCCTGGTCGCCGTTCGTGGGCATGTTCATCGCGCGCATCTCGCGCGGGCGCACCATCCGCGAATTCGTCGCCGGCGTGCTGCTCATGCCCACCGGCTTTACCCTGCTGTGGATGACGGTATTCGGCGATACCGCCATCCACATGGTGCTGTTCGACGGCATGCGCGAGCTGGCCGAGGCGGTGCAGGCCGACACGGCGCTGGCGCTGTTCGCCTTCCTGGAATACCTGCCCGGCGCGACCATCATCTCCATGATCGCCGTGATGATGGTGGTGGTGTTCTTCGTCACCTCGGCCGATTCGGGCGCGCTGGTGGTCGACCTGCTGGCCTCGGGAGGCAAGAGCCAGTCGCCGGTGTGGCAGCGCGTCTTCTGGTCGCTGCTGATCGGCGCGGTGGCCATCGCGCTGCTGCTGGCCGACGGCCTGACGGCCTTGCAGACGGCCACCATCGCCAGCGCGCTGCCTTTTGCCATCGTGCTGCTGGTGGCGGTGTACGGCCTGTTCAAGGCCCTGCGCCTGGATGCGGCCAAGCGCGACATCCGCTACCAGGCGCTCAGCCTGTCGCGGCCCGCGCCGCGCGGCGACAGCGCCTGGCAGGGCCGGCTGCGCAACATGGTGATGATGCCGCGCCGCGCCCACGTCGAGCGCTATATCGGCGAGACCGTCAAGGCCGCCTGCGAGGCGGTGGCCGAAGAACTGCGCAAGCAGGGCTTCGGCGTGAAGGTCGAGATGCCCCAGCAGGACCGCGTTTCGCTGGAAGTCTCGCATGGCGAGCACCAGGATTTTCTCTACGAGGTCCGCGCGCGGGCCTACGTGCGCCCGGCGCTGACCCTGCTGGACACCGAGGGCGAGTCCGAGGAGCGCAAGTACTTCCGCGCCGAAGTCCACCTGCGTGAAGGCGGCCAGGACTACGACATCATGGGCTGGACCCGCGACGACGTGATCGGCGACATCCTCGACCAGTACGAGCGCCATCGCCACTACCTGCACCGGGTGCGCTAGGGATTTCACAAAAATTCCATGCGCGGGCGGCTAGCATAGGGGCTTTCCACCGACACGGGCGCGCGGCCGCCCGTCCAGACGATGAGCACGCAGCTTCCCGCCCAACCCCCCCAGCCCGTCCTGCCGGCGCCGCGCAAGCCGCTTGCGCGCGCCTGGATGCTGACCGCGCTGCTGGGGCTGGCCGCCCTGGCCCTGTGGGTGGACCTGCCCCTGGCGCAGCTGCTGCACAGCGAAACCACGCCGTCCATCGACGACCTGTTCGAGGACATCGGCGACATGGCCGACACTACCCTGTTCGTGGTGGGCGCGCTGGCCGTCTACGGCGGCGCGTTGTGGCGCATGCGGCACGACCGCCTGGGGCGCTGGCTGGGCATCGCCTACGAGCGCTGGGTGCGCGGCAGCCTGCTGGTGCTGGCCACGATGACGCTGGGCGGGCTGGTGACGCTGGTGCTCAAGCAGGTGGTGGCGCGCGCCCGTCCCGAAGTGTTCTTCGAGCAGGGCTTCTACGGGCTGGGGCTGCCGTTCTCGGGCGATCCCTTCAACTCCTTTCCCTCCAGCCATACGCTGACGGCCTTCGCGGTGGCGGCCGCGCTGGCCAAGCTGGCCCCGGCGCTGCGCTGGCCGCTGTTCCTGTTCGCCGCCGCGGTGGGCCTGAGCCGGCTGGTCAACCTGGACCACTACCTGAGCGACGTGGTCATGGCCGCCGGCGTGGCCATCGCCTCGGCCGGCTGGCTGGCGCCGCGCGTGCTGGACAGCCGCTATCAATGGCCGGTGCGCCTGCCCTGGCACTGGGGCCGCAAGGGTTGAGCCGCAAGGCCTGAACCGCAGGGGGGGTGAACGGCCGCGGCACGCGGGGAGAATG
Source organism: Orrella sp. JC864 (assembly GCF_037026685.1). Lineage (NCBI taxonomy): Bacteria > Pseudomonadati > Pseudomonadota > Betaproteobacteria > Burkholderiales > Alcaligenaceae > Orrella > Orrella sp. JC864. The sequence continues at coordinate 106,848 of NZ_JBANET010000007.1, forward strand.
CCGCGCGCGTGCGGCCCGGCGGCTCAGTCGTGAGCGCGCCGCACCAGGTGCCTGCCGGCGTCCAGCTGGTCCAGCGCGGTCACGCCCAGCATCGCCATGTCGCGCGAGACCTCGCGCGTGAGCAGGTCCACCCCGTGCAGCACGCCGGCCTGCCCGGCCACGGCCGCCGCATAGCCGAAGGGCCGTCCCACGAATACCATCCGCGCGCCCAGGGCCAGGGCCTTGAGCACGTCGGTGCCGCGCCGCACCGAGCCGTCCAGCATCACCGGGATGTCCGGGCAGGCGGCCACCACGGACGGCAGGGCCCGCAGCGGCGCGATGGCGCCGTCGAGCTGGCGGCCGCCGTGGTTGGATACGATCAGGCCCTCGGCGCCGCAGTCGCGAGCCATGCGCGCATCGTCCGCGCTCAGGATGCCCTTGACCACCAGGCGGCCGCGCCATTGCTGGCGGATGGCCCTGAGCACGCTCCAGTCCAGGTTGCCGCGTTCGGAGAAGTCGCGCAGCACCGAAGGCGAAAGAATCGGCGCGCCGCGCGTGGCGTAGTTGTTCTCGAAATGCGGCATGCCGTGGCGCAGCAGCGTGCGCAGGAAAGTGCCGAACAGCCAGCGCGGATGCGTCAGGCCCTGCCAGGCCAGCGACAGGCTGGGCTTGAGCGGGGCCGAAAAGCCCATGCGCCGCGTGTTGTCGCTATTGGGCGGCACGGGCGTATCCACCGTGATGACCAGGGTCTTGAAGGCCGTGCCGGCCACGCGCTCGACCAGCGCCTCGATGCCGGCCCGGTCGCCGGGCAGGTAGGCCTGGAACCAGGCCTGCGGATTGGCGGCGGCCACCTCTTCCAGGCGGATCAGCGAAGAGCCGCTCATGATCATGGGCAGCCGGGCCTGGGCGGCGGCCTGCGCCAGCACCAGGTCGCCGCGGTAGGCCGACAGGGCCGACAGGCCCAGCGGACAGAAGCCGAAGGGGGCGCTGTAGTGCTGGCCGAACAGCGTCGTGGCGGTGCTGCGGCGCGAGATGTCCACCATGACGCGCGGCACGAAGCCATAGTCGCGAAAGGCCGCGCCGCTGTCCTGGAAGGCATGGCCGCGCTCGGCCACCGCGCTCATGTAGCCGAACACCGGCCGCGGCAGGTGGCGCCGCGCCGCCGTCTCGAAATCCTCCAGGGAAAATATCCGGCGCAGCCGCCGCGGCAGCGGGGTGGCGGGCGCGGCCGCGGACGGCGTGGCGGCGGTGCCGCAAGAGGTCAGGCTCATGGGGTCTTCGATGCGTTCGGCTTTGCGCGGGCGGCCCGGCGGAAAACTTACTCGGGCTTGATGCCGGCCTTCTTGATGAGGTCGCCCCATTTGACGCTCTCGGCCTGCATGTACTGGCGGAACTCGTCGCGCGTGCTGCCTTCCAGGGTCAGGCCCTGCTTGGTCAGCTTCTCGCGCAGCTGCGGATCCTCCAGGCTCTTGGCCACGCCTTGCTCGAGCTTGGCCAGCGCGGCCTGCGGCGTGCCGGCCGGGGCGTACAGGCCGAACCAGGTCAGCGCCTCGAAGCCTTCCAGGCCGGACTCGGCCACGGTGGGGATGTCCGGCGCGCTGTCGGCGCGCTTGAGGCTGGAGACGGCGATGGCGCGCAGCTTGCCGCTCTGGATGTGCGGCAGCAGCGTGGGCAGGTTGCTGAACATCAGCGGCACCTGGTTGCCCAGCACGTCGGTGATCGCGTTGGCCTCGCCCTTGTAGGGCACGTGGACCATCTTGATGCCGGCCATCGCGGCGAACAGCTCGGCCGAGACGTGCTGCGGCCCGCCCAGCCCCGAGGAGGCATAGGGCAGGTTGCCGCCTTGCGCCTTGGCGTAGTCGATCACGTCCTGCACGGTCTTCAGGGGCAGCGAGGGATGCACCACCAGCACCAGCGGCACCGAGGCGACCAGCGAGATGGGCTCGAAATCCTTGATGGGATCGAAGCGCAGCGAGGGATACATGCCCGGGGCCACCACCATGGTCGATTGCGTGGCCAGCAGCAGCGAATAGCCGTCGGGCCTGGCGCGCGCGGCCGCCTCGGCGGCGATGGTGCCCGTGGCGCCGGGACGGTTCTCCACCACGTAGGGCTGGCCGAACTGCTTGCCCAGCGCCTGGCCCAGTTCGCGCGCCACCTGGTCCACCGCGCCGCCGGCCGAAAAGCCCACGTAGAGGGTGCTGGGCTTGGACGGGTAGTCGTCCTGCGCGTGCGCGGCGCCGGCCCCCAGGGCGGCAAGGCTGCAGGCGAGCAAGGTGGCGAGCGCCCGGCGGCGGGCGGCGAGGGCAGGGATCGGCATGGTGTCTCCGGAAGCGGATTGTTATGGGAAGGCGGCGCGGCGGCCGCGCGTAAGGCATTTATTGTTGAGCAAGCCAAAAAGCAGCACAATTTCATTTTTGATTCTTGAGAATCAACTTTTTATTGATTCGTGGGCCTGTCCGCATGGAAACCCAGTTCGTCGATACCTTCGTCATGATTGCCGAATGCGGGTCCATGGCCGAGGCCGCGCGCCGGCTCAACGTCACGCCCACCGCGCTGGCCCAGCGGGTGCGCGCCCTGGAGCGCGAACTGGGCGTGACGCTGTTCACCCGCTCGGGGCGGTTCGTGCGCGTGACCGAGAGCGGCGCGCGCCTGCTGGTGCGCGCCCGGCAGTTCCAGCAGGAAGTGCGCGAGCTCAAGGCCGCCGCCTCGGCCGACGGCTTTCCGGGCGGCCTGCGCATCGGCGCCATCCGCACCGCGCTCACCCACGTGATGCCCGAGATCCTGCGCGGCATCGCCCGGCGCTATCCGCGCCTGGACGCGGCGCTGGAGATCGGCGCCTCGCACGATCTCTACCACCTGGTGGCCAGCGGCAACGTGCACGCGGCCCTGATGGTCGAGCCGCCCTTTCCCATCCCCAAGTCCTTCGCCTGGCATCCCTTGCGCGTCGAGCCGCTGGTGCTGCTGGCGCCGGCCGGCCTGCCGGCCTCGGACGATGCCGATACGCTGCTGCGCGAGCAGCCGCTGATCCGCTACGACCGGCGCACCTGGGGCGGCCTGCTGGCCGACCAGTACCTGCGCCAGCGCGGCCTGCAGCCGCAGGAGCGTTTCGAGCTGGATTCGCCCGACGGCATCCAGGTGCTGGTGGGCCTGGGGCTGGGCGTGTCGCTGGTGCCCGATTGCTTTCGCGAAGGCTCGCTGCCCGCCGAGGTGGTGCGCATCGCCTTGCCCGGCAATACGCTGGCGCGCCGGCTGGGCATGCTATGGCCGGTGGGCTCTCCCTACGCGCGCCTTTTCGAGATGGTCCTTCCCGAGGCGGCCAGGGCCTGAACCGCGTGCCACCTTGCCTTGGTTGTGATATATATGGATCATATATAGAGCATATAATGGCAGGGACCATGGGCATCGTCAAAATCTCCGACCTGGTACATGAAAACCTGCGGCTGGCCAGCAATGCGTTCAGCCGTTCCATCAATGCGCAGGCCGAGCATTGGCTGCGCGTGGGCATGCTGGCCGAGCTGCGTCCGGACTTGCGCTATCCCGAGCTGTGCCGGCTGCTGCTGGCCGCCGAGGCCAGCGGCCGTTCGCTGCTGGAGGCCGCGACGCCCGAACCGCAGCATGGAGAAGCAAGATGATCCGCCCCTTCGTTACCGCCGCCACGGCGATCCTGGGCTGCCTGCTGGCCTTTGCCGCGACGGCGCAGGCGCAGGCTGGCGCCACCGGCAAGTTCAAGGTGCTGACCACTTTCACCGTCATCGCCGACATGGCCCGCAACGTGGCCGGGGATGCGGCCGTGGTCGAATCGATCACGCGCCCGGGCGCCGAGATCCACGAATACCAGCCCACGCCCGGCGACCTGGTCCGGGCCCGTGACGCGCAGCTGGTGCTCTGGAACGGGCTGAATCTGGAGCTGTGGTTCGAACGCTTCTTCAGCCGCCTCAAGGACGTGCCCGGGGCGGTGGTGTCCGAGGGCATCGAGCCCATGGGCATCGGCACCGGGCCGTATCGCGGCAAGCCCAATCCGCACGCATGGATGTCGCCCACCGAGGCGCTGCGCTACGTCGACAACATCCGCGATGCGCTGGTCCAGCACGATCCGGCCAATGCCGACACCTACCGCGCCAACGCGCAGGCCTACAAGCAGCGCATCGAGCAGGCCATCGAGCCGATCCGCGCACGCCTGCAGGCCATCGCGCCCGAACGCCGCTGGCTGGTCACCAGCGAGGGGGCGTTCAGCTACCTGGCGCGCGATTTCGGCCTGAAGGAGCTCTACCTGTGGCCGATCAACGCCGACCAGCAGGGCACGCCGCAGCAGGTGCGCCGCGTCATCGACGCGGTGCGCGAGCACGGCATCCCCGCCGTGTTCAGCGAAAGCACCGTATCGGCCGATCCGGCGCGCCAGGTCGCGCGCGAAACCGGCGCGCGCTACGGCGGCGTGCTGTACGTGGACTCGCTCAGCGCCGAGGACGGTCCGGTGCCCACCTATATCGACCTGCTGCGCGTGACCTCCGAAACCATCGCGCGGGGCCTGGAGCCATGACGGGCGCCGCCGGCCAGGCCGCAAGCGGCAGCGGTTTGCGCGTGCGCGGCGCCACCGTGGTCTACCGCAACGGCCACACGGCCTTGCGCGAGGCTTCGTTCGATACGCCCGCCGGCACCATCACCGCGCTGGTCGGCGTGAACGGCAGCGGCAAATCCACGCTGTTCAAGGCCATCATGGGCTTCGTGCGGCTGGCCCAGGGCGAGATTTCCGTGCTGGACATGCCCGCGCGCGAGGCGCTGCGGCGCAAGCTGGTCGCCTACGTGCCGCAGGCCGAGGAAGTCGACTGGAACTTTCCCGTGCTGGTCGAGGACGTGGTGATGATGGGCCGCTACGGCCACATGGGCCTGCTGCGCCGGCCCGGCGCGGCGGACCGGCAGGCGGTCCAGGCCGCGCTCGAGCGCGTGGGCATGGCCGCGCTGCGCGGGCGCCAGATCGGCGAGCTGTCCGGCGGCCAGAAAAAGCGGGTGTTCCTGGCGCGCGCACTGGCCCAGGACGCGCGCGTCATCCTGCTGGACGAACCCTTTACCGGCGTGGACGTCACCACCGAGGACGCCATCATCGCGCTGCTGTCCGAATTGCGCGCCGAGGGCCGGGTCATGCTGGTGTCCACGCACAACCTGGGCAGCGTGCCCGAGTTCTGCGACCGTGCCGTGCTGCTGGACCGCACCGTGCTGGCCTTCGGCCCCATCGGCGAGGTCTTCACGCGCCGCAACCTGCAGGCGGCCTTCGGCGGCGTGCTGCGCCATTTCGCCCTGAACGATACCGACGAGCGGCGCGCCCACGCGGTGGGCATCTTTTCCGACGACGAGCGGCCGCTGGTGTTCTACGGCGAGCAGGTCACCGCGCGCGAGCGGCCCGATACGCAAGGAGACGGCTGATGGCGGCGCTGCTGGCCGAACCCTTCGGCTATGGCTACATGGTCAACGCCATGTGGGTGTGCGCGCTGGTCGGGGCGGTGTGCGGCTTCCTGTCGGCCTACCTGATGCTCAAGGGCTGGTCGCTGATCGGCGATGCGCTCTCGCACGCCATCGTGCCGGGCGTGGCGGGCGCCTACATGCTGGGCCTGTCGTTCTCGGCCGGGGCCTTTTTCTCGGGCGCGCTGGCCGCCGCCAGCATGCTGTTCCTGAACCATCGCACGCGCCTGAAGGAAGACGTGGTCATCGGCCTGGTGTTCTCGGCCTTCTTCGGCCTGGGACTGTTCATGGTCTCGCTCTGGCCGGCCTCGGTGAACATCCAGACCATCGTGCTGGGCAACGTGCTGGCCATCACGCCGCACGACACCTTGCAGCTGGCCGTCATCGGCACGGTCTCGCTGCTGGTGCTGCTGCTCAAATGGCGCGACCTGATGGTGGCGTTCTTCGACGAAAGCCACGCGCGCTCGGTGGGCATCAACCCCGTTTTCATGAAGGGCCTGTTCTTCGTGCTGCTGTCGGCCTGCACCGTGGCGGCGATGCAGACGGTGGGGGCCTTCCTGGTGGTGGCGATGGTCGTCACGCCCGGGGCCACCGCCTACCTGCTGACCGACCGCTTCGGGCGCCTGCTGGCCATCAGCGTGGGCATCGGCGCGGCCAGCAGCCTGGCGGGGGCCTACGCCAGCTATTTCCTGGACGGCGCCACCGGCGGCATCATCGTGCTGCTGCAAACGGCCTGCTTCCTGGCCGCCTTCGTGTTCGCGCCCAAGCATGGCGTGCTGGCCGCGCGCCGGCGGGCGGGCGCGCAAGGGGCCCGGCCATGACGCTGGCCGAAACCCTGCTGCTGCCGCTGCAGTTCGATTTCATGCGGCATGCCTTGCTGATCGCCGTGCTGGTGGCCGTGCCGATGGCCCTGCTCTCGTGCTTCCTGGTGCTCAAGGGCTGGGCGCTGCTGGGCGATGCCGTCTCGCACGCGGTCTTTCCCGGCGTGGTGCTGGCCTACATGGCCGGCTGGCCGCTGGCCATCGGCGCCTTTGCCGCGGGCATGGCCTGCGCGCTGGGCACCGGCTATCTGCAGGCCCACAGCCGGCTCAAGCAGGACACGGTCATGGGCGTGGTGTTCTCCGGCATGTTCGCGCTGGGACTGGTGCTGTACACGGGCATCCGCAGCGACGTGCACCTGGACCACATCCTGTTCGGCGACATGCTGGGCGTGGACTGGCCCGACCTGGCCGAAAGCGGCCTGATCGCGCTGGCGGCCACCGGCGCGGTGGCGCTCAAGTGGCGCGACCTGCTGCTGCATGCCTTCGACCCGGTGCAGGCGCGCACCGTGGGCCTGCGCGTGGGGCTGCTGCACTACGGGCTGCTGGCGCTGCTGACGCTGACCATCGTCGGCGCCCTCAAGGCCGTGGGCCTGATCCTGGCCATCGCGCTGCTGATCGCGCCCGGGGCCATCGCCTTGCTGCTTACGCGCAGCTTCGGGGCGATGCTGCTGTGGTCGGTGGCCATCGCCACGGCGTGCTCGCTGCTGAGCGTATACCTGAGCTTTTTCCTGGATAGCGCGCCCGCGCCCACCATCGTGGTGATGCTCTCGCTGTGCTTCGTGGCCGTCTTCGCGCGGGCCAGCTGGCGCGCGCGCCGCACGGCTCAGGCCTGACGGCCGTGCGCGGCCAGCGCCGGCACGATGTGGCCGGCCAGCAGTTCGTGCAGCTGGCGCGCATAGCCGTTGCGGCCCGAGGGCTGGTCCGGATCGGAGATCATCACCACGCTGGCCGACAGGCTGGGCAGCACGTACAGCAGCTGCCCGCCGTAGCCCCAGGCGTAGTAGACGGGGTGGCCCGCCGCCTCGGCGATGAACCAGCCATAGCCGTAGGCATGCCCGGTAAAGGGCGATTGCGTGCGGGGCTGCCACGAGGCCTGGATGTAGGGGCCCGGCACCACCTGCGTGTCGCCCGCGCGCCCGTCCTGGCGCATCATCTCGCCAAAGCGCAGCAGGGCGCGCGGCGAGATCGCCATGTTGTTGCCGCCCAGGTAGATCCCCTGCGGGTCGCGGTCCCAGCCGCCAAAGCGCATGGCCAGCGGCTCGCCGAACCAGTCGCGCGCCAGCTGCAGCGTGCTGCGGCCCGACGCGTCGGTCAGGATGGCCGACAGCAGGTGCGAGCTGCCCGTGGAATACAGCATCCGCCCGCCCGGCTCGTCCACGAAAGGCCGCGAGACGACGTAGCCGACCCAGTCGCGGCTGTTGACCCAGCGGCCGTAGTTCGGTCCCGAGGTGCGCTCCAGGCCGGCGCGCATGGTCAGCAGGTCCTCGACGGTGATCTCGGCCAGCCGCGGATTGGCGCGGGCAGGCAGGCGCTTTTTCAGCAGCGGCGCGATGGCGGCGTGCACCCCGGGCAGCATGCCCTCGGCGATGGCGCGCCCGATCATGGCCGCGATCAGGCTCTTGGAGGCCGACTTGATGTTGACCGGCGCATCCAGGTCCATGCCGGGCCGGCTGCTTTCGACCAGGGCCGCGCCGTCCCGGGCCACCAGCAGGGCGCGCAAGGGTTCGAGCTGGCGCGCCTGCCGGGCGAGCCTGTCCAGCGTGGGCGCGGCGGCCTGCCCGGGGGCCGGGGCCGCCCGCGCCGCCGCGGGCAGGCCGGCGCCCAGCAGGCCCAGCAGCGGCAAGGCGCACAAGCCGCGCCGGGTGCGCAAACGGGAGATGTCCGTGAAGGCAGAGGTATCCATGCGGGTGGGACGCCGGCCGGGCGCGGCGGTTCCCGTGCCGGCGTGACTTATGGATGACATATTTCCTGTCATGATCGGGCCGTAGAATCCTTGCTGCCGCGAGGCCTTCTGGCGGCGCCCGTTGGCCCCTTATCCCGAACAGCCGAACAGGTACCGATGACTTCGCGCCGCCTGCCGCAACGCCTTGCCCGTCTTGTCTTCCTGCTCGTTTCCTGCCTGGCGCTGCTGGCGGCCGCGGCCGCCTTGGGCGCCTGGCTGTGGCTGCGCGCCAGCCTGCCCCAGCTCGACGGCAGCGTGCCGGCCGCCGGCCTGCGCGAGCCGGCCGTGCTGCTGCGCGATGCGGCCGGCTCGGTGACGGTCCAGGCCCGCAACCGCAACGACCTGGCCTATGCCACCGGGCTGGCCCACGGCCAGGACCGCTACTTCCAGATGGACCTGCTGCGGCGCAATTCGGCGGGCGAGCTGGCCGAGCTGCTGGGCCAGGCCGCGCTGCCGCTGGACCGGCGCAACCGGCCGCACCGTTTCCATGCGCGGGCCCGGGCCGCCTATGAAGCGCTGCCCGAGGCCGACCGCGCCTTGCTGCAGGCCTATGCCCAGGGCGTCAACGCCGGCCGCGAGGGTTTGCGCGCGCGGCCTTTCGAATACCTGCTGCTGCGCACCGAGCCGCAGCCCTGGCGGCCCTACGACACGCTGCTGGTGATCTGGTCCATGTACTTCGACCTGCAGGGCAACGAGTTCAGGCGCGTGCTCGGGCGCGGCCTGCTGCGCGAGATGGTGCCGCCCGACCTGCTGGCCGCGCTGACGCTGCCCGCCAGCCATTGGGACGCGCCGCTGGACGGGCGGGCCGCGCCGGCCGGCCTGCCGGCGGTGCCGGCCACGCGGCCGGACTGGCTGGACCAGCCGCCGCCCGCGCGCCTGTCGCGCGAGAGCAGCTTCGCGCCGTCCGCCTCGGTGGGCAGCAATGCCTGGGCGGTGGACGGCGCGCGCGGGCAGGGCGGCCTGGCGCGGGTGGCCAACGACATGCACCTGCGCCTGGCCTTGCCGGCCATCTGGTATCGCCTGGTGCTGGAGTATCCCGACGGGCAGGGCGGCACGCGCCGCATCGCCGGCGTCAGCCTGCCCGGCGCGCCGGTGGTGGTGGCCGGCAGCAACGGGCAGGTGGCCTGGGGCTTTACCAACAGCTATGGGCGCTATATCGACCTGATCGAACTGGAGCTGGATCCGGCCGATCCGCTGCGCTATCGGGACGGCCTGGGCAACTGGCGCCGCGCCGAGCAGCAGACCGAGATGCTGGCCGTGCGCGGCGGGCGGCCCGAGCCGCTGGCGCTGCGCATCACCCATTGGGGACCGATGGTGCAGGCCGCCGGCAAGACCTACGCCTTGCGCTGGATCGCCCACCTGCCCGATGGCGCCGACCTGGCGCTGCAGCGGCTGGAAACCGCCGCCGACGTGCCGGCCGCGCTGGATGTGGCGCGCCGCGCGGGCGTGCCCACGCAGAACATCGTGGTGGCCGACCGCCAGGGCCGCATCGGCTGGTCGCTGGCCGGCCCGCTGCCGGCCGAGGTGGCCCAGCCGCAAGGCTTTCCGCTTTCCGCCAGGCAGGCGGGCGGGGCGCTGGCGCGCCTGCCCGCGCAGCACTATCCGCAAGTGATCGATCCGCCCTCGGGCCGGCTCTGGACGGCCAACAGCCTGCAGCTGGGCGACCCGGCCGCGCAGGCGCGCATCGGCGACGGCGGGGCGGACGTGGGCGTGCGGGCCACCCAGATCCGCGACGCCTTGCTCGCGCGCGAAGACTGGGACGAGACGGCGCTGATGCGGCTGCAGCTGGACGACCATGCGCGCTGGGTCCACGCCTGGCGCGAACTGGCGCTGGGCGCGCTGGACGACGCGGCGGTGCGGGACCGGCCGGGCCGCGCCGAGTTCCGCCGGCTGCTGCGGCAGTGGGACGGCCATGCCGGCGTGGACCAGGCCGGCTATACGCTGGCGCGCGCCTTCTACCAGGCGCTCTACGATGTGTGGCTCGGCCCGCTGGACCGCCGCCTGCAGGAAAGGGACCCGTCGCTGGCGCTGCGCTACGCCAGCTCGCGCCTGCTGCCGCTGATGGAGGCGCTGGCGCGCGAGCAGGCCTGGCGGCCGGCGCGCTTTGCCAGCTGGCAGGATTTCCTGCTCGAGCGCATCGACGCGGTCGTGGACGAGTTCACCCGCGACGGCCGGCCGCTGGCGGCCGCGACCTGGGGCAGCCACAACACCCTGGACATGGCGCACCCGCTGGCGCGGGCCTTGCCCGCGCTGCGGCCCTGGCTGTCGGCGCCGGCCGAGCCGATGGCCGGCGACCTGAACGTGCCGCGCACGCAGGGGCCCGATTTCGGCGCCTCCGAGCGCATGGTGGTGGCGCCCGGCCACGAGGCGCAGGGCCTGCTGCAGCTGCCCGGCGGCGCCTCGGGCCATCCCTTGTCGCCGTTCTTTCTGGCCGGCCACGAAGACTGGGCAAGGGGCCGCGCCGCGCCGCTGCTGCCCGGGCCGGCGGCGCACCGCCTGGTGCTCGAGCCGGCTAGGCCGCGCCCTTGATCCGGTTGGGCGCCACCGCCACGAACAGCAGCGTGGCGGCCAGGTACACCATGCCGGTGACGGCCAGGCCCGCGCCCACGCCCACCAGCGTGAACAGCGCGCCGACGAACAGCGGCCCGATCATCTGGCCCAGCTTGTCGGCGGCGCGCATGACGCTGGTGGCCGCTCCCGGGCCGTATTGCTGCACGCGCGGCAGCGACAGCGTCCACGAGGTCTGGGCCGCGCCGGCCCAGCAGCTGCCCAGCGCCAGCAGGAAGACCGCCAGCGCCACCATCTGCAGGCTGCTGTCCACGTACAGGTAGGCCATGCCGCCGCCGCCCAGCAGTCCGCCCAGCGCGATGAAGTATTTCTTGTTGCCGCCGCAGTCCACCAGCCGGCCGATGGCCGGCCCCAGGTAGATCATGCACAGCCCGTACACCATCAGCACGCGCCCGATGTTGGCGGCCGGCACGCCCTGGGCTTCCAGGTACAGCGGCAGCGCGAAATACAGCAGTCCCACCTGCGCGATGGAGAAGGGCACCACGGCCCCGGCCAGCAGCGCGCCGAAGTCGCGGCTGGCCAGCAGCCCGCCCAGGCGCCGCGCGCTGGCCCAGAAGGTCAGCCGGGCGGTGGCGCTGGCCGGCGGGCGCGCGGCGATGGCGGTGGCCGGTTCGGGCGGCTTGCCGCGCCAGCGGCGGGTCAGCAGCCCCACGCCGGCCAGCGGCAGCAGCAGCACGACGGCGCTGGCGGCGAACACCGGGCGGTAGCCGGCCTGGTCGGCCAGCATGGCGCCCACGGCCGTGCCCGACAGATGGCCGGCGAACAGTCCAGCCACCAGCCAGGCCATGTTGCGGCCGCGGTACAGCGGCGAGCTGCGCAGCACGACAAAGCCTTGCAGGCCCATCCATGCCAGGCCGTAGCCCAGGCCCACCGTGCCGCGCGCCAGCACGAAGGTCTCCAGCGCGCCGGTGGCCGCCGAGGCCAGCGAGCCGGCCGCCGCCAGCAGCAGGCCGCCGATCACCGGCCAATGCCAGCCGTGGCGGTCGGTGATCCTGCCGGCGGCCAGCGCGCCGACCAGTCCGCACAGCATCTCGGCCGACAAGGGCAGGGCGAGCAGGATGTCCTGCGGCAGCGCCAGCATCCCGGACGGCAAGGTGCGGGCGAACAGCGGCAGAAAGCTCAGCGGCAGCGCCCAGGCGAACAGGAAGCCGAACATCACGGGCCGGGCGGCGCGCGCGGCGTCCTCGGCGCGCCGGGCGATGCCTTCGGGGTGCGGCTGCTGCGTGCCGCGCCGCGAGCGGGCGATCAGCAGCGTCAGCAGCAGGAACATCTCGAAGGCGGCGATCGCCGAGATCAACGCCACCGTGCCCGCGTCCATGACGCGGCTGCGCACGCCGGCGGCCACCACGGCCGGATCGAGCTGCACCGCCAGATAGCCGTCGGCCGGCGCGTCCTGGCCGCGCCCGGCCGAGAGGGGCAGCGATACCAGCAGGTTGCCGTCGCCGGCGCGGGTATCGATCCGCGCCGGGTCCAGCGCGCCGCGCCCGTCGGCGGCGTACAGCACCCGGCCCTGGGCGTCGCGCAGGGAAATGTCGGCCACGCTGGGCAGGCTGCCGGCCACGCGCGCGAACAGCGTCTCGATGCCGCGCAGCCGGTCGATGCCGATGCCCATGCGCAGCACCCGGCCGATGTCGGCCTGCACGCTTTCGGCCAGCATGGCGACGTTGGCGCGCGTGCTCTGCAGCCAGGCCGAGCGAAAGGCAGTGACCGTATCGGCGGCATACACGCCCTGGGCCAGGATCAGCGCGGCCAGCGGCACGGCCAGGCGCGCGCGCCCGCCCGGGCGCGTCAGCGCCTGCAGCGGCATGAGCCAGCCCAGCACGGCCAGCAGCAGCGCGGCCGCGCCCAGCGTGGTCAATCCCAGCACCAGCACGCTGCGTTCGATGAATTCGCGCTCGCGCGCGGCCTGCAGGCTGTCGTCCACCGAAATGGCCAGCACGCCGGCCACGGCGCCGTCGCCGCCGTGCAGCGGCACGGCCAGCGTCAGCGCCTGCTCGCCGTGCATCAGGGCCGCGCCGCCGGGGCGCCGCTCGATGCCGCCTTGCGCGCCCGGTGCGCCCGGTGCGAGCACTGCCGCGCGCAAGGGTTCGGGCAGCGCGCCGGCCTGGCCGTAGCGGCCCACCGCATAGCCGTCGGGCAGGGCCACGGCCGCGCCGGCCAGGTCCGGCACGCGCGCCAGGCTTTGCTCGATCAGGCGGTCCAGGCCGGAGAACTGGGCCATCGGCTTGCCCAGGCGCAGTCCGGTTTCGATGCGGGCCGCGGTGTCGCGCGCGATCAGCTCGACCCGCTCGGCGGTGTTGTTCGCCGCCAGCCGGCTGAAGGCGGCCAGCCCCAGCACGCCGGTCAAGGCCTGGGCCAGCACCAGGATTACCAGGAAGGCGCCGACGATCTCGGCCACGACGACCCGGCGGCTGATGCCGGGATCAGCCGGCGCTGCGTGTTGCATGGGAGTGCTTCCTATCGATGGCGCCGGCTTGGCCCGCGTGACTATAATCCAGCAGCTTTTTCCATTGTTGTTCATGGCCGGGACGGCCAATCGGCGAAATCACGACATGAACTGCCGCTTCATTCCCTGGCTCGCCGCGCGAGTCCCCGGCCTGGCGCTGGCCTGCACCCTGCTGGCCGTGCCGGCGGCCCAGGCGCAAGCCCTGCCGGCCGCCACGGCCCAGGCCGACGGCGCCGCCGCGCCGCGCGTGTTTCCCGTCGCGCCGGTGCGCAAGCCCGACGGCTCGCCCTGGCAACTGGGCTACCTGCAAGGCGGCGACTACACCGACTACCCGGTCATCCTGGCGGCCATCGTGCGCGGCCTGCACACCCTGGGATGGATACCCGACCCCTCCCTGCCCGATCCCAAGACGCATACCTCGCGGCAGATCTGGGACCACCTGGTGCGCAACGTCAAAAGCGATTTCGTGCGTTTCGTGCCCGACGGCTACTACACGGCGGGCAACTTCGACGCATCCTTGCGCGGCCCCACGCGCGAGGCGCTGTCGCAGCGCCTGGCCGAGCGGCGCGACATCGACCTGATGATCGCCATGGGCACCTGGGCCGGCCAGGACATGGCCGCGCCGGCCATGACGCCGGTGCCCACCATCGTGGCTTCCACCAGCGACCCCATCGCCTCCAGGATCGTGGCCAGCGCCGAAGACAGTGGCCGCGACCACATCCATGCCAAGGTCGAGCCCGACCGCTACCAGGGGCAGGTGCGCCTGTTCCACGACATCGTGCCCTTCAAGACGCTGGGCGTGGTGTACGAGGACAGCGCCGAGGGCCGCACCTTCGGCGGGGTGGACGCGGTCGAGCAGATGGCCCGCGCGCTGGGCTTTCAGGTGCGGGCCTGCCATGCGCCCTTTAACAATGTCACGCCCGAGCAGGCGCGCCAAAGCGCGCAGGACTGCTATGCGCGGATCGCCCCGCAGGTCGATGCCGTGTACATCACCGTGCACCGCGGCGTGACCGGCCAGTCGCTGCCGGCCATCGTGGATAGCCTGGTGCAGGCCAGGGTGCCCAGCTTCTCGATGCTGGGTTCGGACGAGGTGCGCCAGGGCGTGCTCATGAGCATGGCGCAGGCCGACTACCTGCCGGTGGGGCTGTTCCATGCCGAGACCATCGCGCGCATCTTCCATGGCGCCAGCCCGCGCGAGCTGAGCCAGATCTGGATCTCGCCGGCCGAGATCGCGCTGAACCTCAAGACCGCCGAGCTGATCGGCTTTGACCCGCCCATCGACATCCTGCTGTCCTCGGACGAGGTCTACGACGGCCAGGGCCGCGATATCGCCGATTGAGCCTGCCGCCGGCGCGTCGCGGCCGGGCAGGGGACGGCCGCGGCCCGATGCCGGGCCCGTGCCTGCGCGGCGCGCGGATTTCAACCCAGCTCCATCGCCTCGCCGCAGGCCGCCCATAGGCGCGGATGCAGCACGGTGCGTTGCGCGGCCAGCGCGCGCAGGCGCTGGGCCGGCGTGCCGCGGCTGGCGGACCAGCATTCCAGCGTGCGGTCGGCGCCGGTGCGGCGGTTTTCCCAGACCCAGCGTACATAGTCCAGCCGGTGCCGGTCCTGCGCGTCCAGGCCCTGCGCGGCCACCGCCAGCACTTCGCCGGCCAGCGCATGCACCTCGGGCGCATGCAGCGCCTGCGCGATGGCCGCCTGGCGCAGGCCAAGCAGCCGCTGCCAGCCCCATTGCCGCACCAGCGCCTGGGCATCGTCCAGCCGCGCCAGCAGGCCGGCCTGGATGGCTGCGGCCGACAAGGTGACGTGCGCGGCGCGCTCGGGGCCGGCCTCTTGCAGCAGGGCGGCATCGACGAAGTTGGCCCCCGGCATGCGGCCTTCGATATAGCCTTCGGCGCCGTGCGCGGCCATCAGCGCCTCCAGGCCCTGCGGCGCCTGCAGCGCCCGCAGCAGCGCCGGCACCTCGGGCAGCGTGCCGAAGCGAAAGCGAAAGCGCGCGTCCAGGAAAGGGCTGAACTGCATGTGCTCGAAGTGCGCGGCCGACGGGCGCAGCGTCACGGCCTGGCCGCTGCCGCAGGCCGTGCCCTGCCATTGCGGGGCGGCCAGGAACTCCAGCAGCGAGGGATCGCCGTGCGCGCGCGCCGTGCGGGCGCTGGCCTTGTAGTCGCCATCCTGCCCGCAGGGCACGGTGTGCATGACGGTGCCCGGCCCATAGGCGCGCCGGAAATAATCGCCCAGGTCCGCATAGGGCTGCCCGGGCGTGCGCGACAGCCGTTCGTCGCAGGCATGGCGGCTGGTCGCGAACATGCGCGGCCAGATCGACAGCCGGTTTTCCTTCAGGCCGGTGGCCCGGCCGCCCTCGAGTGGGCTGTTGGCGAACAGGGCGATCGACGCCGGCGCCAGCGCCAGCACCACGTTCAGCGCCTGGGCGGCCTGGTGCAGCGGCACCGAGGTGGTGGGGCCGTTCTGCGCCTTGGCGTCGATGCCGACGCGGTGCGACCAGCCGCGCTGCCCGACCCAATAATCGTAGATGGGCTTGGGCGCGCGCGCGGCGCGATAGAAGGCCTCGTCCAGCGGGCAGTCGGGATGTTCCGAGACGTTCAGCAGCACCGCGCCTTCCTCGCCCAGCGCGTCGATGACGTCGGCCAGCTCGTCGCGCATCCGGGCCTGCAGCCGGGCCAGGCCGCCCGGGCCGCCGGGCACCGGGCCCAGCGCGCTTTCCAGGTGGTTGAAGGCGTTGTCCAGGCCGCTTTCGCCGTGCGTGCCCAGCAGCGCCACGACGCGCCCGCCCGCCTGCTTGGCCTGGGTGGCCTGGCCCCGCGCGGCCTTGCGCCGGGCCAGGGCCTGGAAGTAGCCCTGCCGTACGCAATGGCTGGCGCCGGTTTCGCCGTCGGCGACGACCATTTCCATTTCGAGGCCAAGTTTTTTCATGGGGGCGCGGCAAAGGCGTGACAGGCCGGGCGGCCAGGGCGCGCGGCTGCAAAAGGGGCGGGGCGCGCGGGATACGGGGTGAGTAACCGGCAGGACGCTTCGGTTCCGCAAACGGGAAAAGCCGCGCCGGGCCCGCGGCCGGCGCGGCGGCGGGCCCTGGAAGGGGACGGGCGTGCGCCCGGAAAGTGGCGGGCCCCGGGGCGCGGCCCGGGGCGGGCAGCCGTGCCGGCGTCAGGCCATCCTGGCCAAGGGGGCGCCGGCGGCCACGAAGCTGCCGACCTGGGCGGCGATGCGCACGGTGCCGGCGCGCGGCGCGTGCACGGGCATTTCCATCTTCATGGCTTCCATCACGGCCAGCAGTTCGCCCTGGGCCACTTGCGCGCCGTCCTGGACCTTCCAGGCTTGCACGGTGCCGGCCACGGGCGCGGCGACCGCGTCCGGATCCTGCGCGGGCGCGTCTTCCTCTTGCCGGGCATCGGCGCCGCCGGGGGCCGGCAGGCCGCGCAGCAGCGCCGCCGGCAGGCCCAGCATCACGCGCTTGCCGTCGATTTCCATGGCCATGCGCGTCAGGCCGGCGTCGGGCTCGGGCACCACGCGCACGGCCGCGGCCAGCGGCTCGGCGAAGTCGGTCTCGATCCAGCGGGTGTGCACGCGCAGCGCCTGGCCGCCGGCGAAATCCTCGTGCTCGATGACCGCGCGGTGAAAGGGCAGCACCGTGGCCACGCCTTCGACGTGGAACTCGCGCAGGGCGCGGCGCGCGCGCGCCAGCGCCTGCTCGCGCGTGGCGCCGGTGACGATGAGCTTGGCCATCATCGAGTCGAAGGCGCCGGGGACGGTCGAGCCGCTGGCCACGCCGCTGTCCAGCCGCACGCCCGGGCCGCTGGGCGGATCGAAGCGGCGCACCGGCCCGGGCGTGGGCAGGAAGCCGCGGCCCGGATCCTCGGCGTTGATGCGGAACTCGAAGGCATGGCAGCGCGGCGCGGGCGTGGCATCGAGCGCAAGCGGCAGGCCGTCGGCGATGCGCAGCTGCTCGATCACCAGGTCCACGCCCGTGGTTTCCTCGGTGACGGGATGCTCGACCTGCAGGCGCGTGTTCACCTCCAGGAAGGACAGCGTGCCGTCGGCGCTGAGCAGGAACTCGACCGTGCCGGCGCTGACGTAGCCGGCCGCCTTGCAGATGTCGTGGGCGGCCTGGTGCAGGCGCTCGCGCTGCGCGTCGGACAGGAAGGGCGCGGGCGCCTCCTCGACCAGCTTCTGGTTGCGCCGCTGCAGCGAGCAGTCGCGCGTGCCCAGCACCACCACCTTGCCGTGGGCATCGGCCAGCACCTGCACCTCGACGTGGCGGGGCCGGTCCAGGAACTTCTCCAGGAAGCATTCGCCGCGGCCGAAGGCGGCCACCGCCTCGCGCACCGCCGAGGCGTACAGGTCCTCGACCTCCTCCATGCGCCAGGCCACCTTGATGCCGCGCCCGCCGCCGCCGAAGGCGGCCTTGATGGCGATGGGCAGGCCGTGCTCGCGGGCGAAGTCCAGCACCTGCGATGCGTCCTGCACCGGCTCGGCGGTGCCGGCCGCCATCGGCGCGCCCACCTGGGCGGCGATGCGGCGGGCCTGCACCTTGTCGCCCAGGCTTTCGATGGCGGCCGGCGGCGGACCGATCCACACCATCCCGGCGTCGATCACGGCCTGGGCGAAGGCCGCGCTCTCGGACAGGAAGCCATAGCCCGGATGCACCGCGTCGGCCCCGCTGCGCCGCGCCACCTCCAGCAGCTTGCCGATGTTCAAGTAGGTGTCGGCCGGCTTCTGGCCGTCCAGGCCGTAGGCCTCGTCGGCCGCGCGCACGTGCAGCGCGTCGGCGTCGGCATCGGCGTAGACGGCAACCGACGCCACGCCGTAGTCGGCGCAGGCCCGGGCGATGCGCAGTGCGATTTCACCGCGATTGGCGATCAGGACTTTTTTCATGGGATAGGGGAGGAAATGGGGGCCGGCTCGGCGTGCCCGGCCCGCGGGTCCGAGGCGTGCGGCGACAGGGTCTTGAAGGTGGTCAGGGGGTTGAAGCGGATCCGGGCGCCGATGGGGATCTGCCCCGCCAGGTCCAGGTGATGGGTCGCCACCGCCGCGATCACCGGATAGCCGCCGGTCAGCGGGTGGTCGGCCAGGAACAGCACCGGCTGCCCGCTGGGCGGCACCTGGATGGCGCCCGGCGAGGTGCCTTCGCTGGGCAGCTCGCCCTGGCGCGCACGCGCCAGCGGCTGCTCGCCGGCCAGCCGGATGCCCACGCGGTTGGACTGCGCCGTGACCTCCCAGGTCTGCGCGGCCAGCAGGCGCACCGCCTCGCCGGTGAACCAGTCGGTGCGCGGCCCCATCACCACGTCCAGCGTGACGACCTCGCCGGCGCGGGGCAGCTTGTCGGGCGCGGGCATGAAGTCGGCCACGATCGCCCCGGCCGGGGCCGGACGCACCGGCAGGAAATCGCCGGCGGCCACGGCGGGCGGGCCGACGTGTGCCAGCGTATCGGTGGCGCAGCTGCCCAGCACCGGCTCGATCGCGAAACCGCCGCGCGCGGCCACATAGCAGCGCAGGCCGGCGGCCGGCTCGCCGATGCGCAGCACGTCGCCTTCGTCCAGGGCCAGCGCGCGATAGGGCGCGGCCGTCCAGCGCCGCCCGTCGGCGGCGGTGATCTCCAGCGGCGCCTGCGCGCCGGCGACGGCCAGCACCAGCGGGCCGCTGGCTTGCAGCGCCAGGCCGCCATAGGTGGTCTCCAGGCAGGCGCTGCCCGGCGCATTGCCCACCAGGCGGTTGGCGGCCCGCAAGGCCTGCTGGTCCATCGCCCCGGATGCCGCCACGCCCTGGCCGGCCTGGCCATGGCGGCCGCTGTCCTGGAACAGCGTTTGCAAACCGGCGGCCAGCACCGTCAGGCCGTGCCGCGGGCCCGGCTGCGCGGCGCGGGCGGGCCGCCCGGCGTCCACGCGCCTGCCGCGCGAGCGTTCGATCAAGGCTTGCAGCTGCGCCTCGGACAGGCGCGCGGCGTCCACGAAGCGCACCCGGTAGCCGGGCTGCAGCAGGGCCGGGATTTCGCGTCCCAGGTCCCACATCGCCAGCGGCGTGCTGCCCAGCAGCTGCCAGCCACCCGGGCTGGCCTGCGGATAGATGCCGCTGAAGGTGCCGGCCAGCGCCACCGCGCCCGGCGGGATGCGGGTGCGCGGCGAGCTGCGGCGCGGCACGTCCAGGCCGGGGTCGCCGCCGCTCAGATAGGCAAAGCCCGGGGCAAAGCCGGTAAAGGCCACCGAATACTCGCGGCCGGTATGGCGGGCCACCACTTCCTGGCGCGACAGGCCCAGCATGCCGGCGACCTCGTCCAGGTCCTCGCCGTCGTAATGCACGGGGATCTCGACCAGCGGGGCCGAGCGCTCGATGCGCGCATCCAGCCGGCGCGCGGCGATGTCGGCGACGATGTCCCGCGCGCTGCGCAGGGCGGGCCGGAAGGTGACCAGGATGGTGCGGGCGGCCGGCACCAGTTCGACCACGCCGGCGACCGGCTCGCGCTCGAGCGCATGCAGCAGGGACAGGGTCTGGTCCAGGTCGTCCAGTTCGACCAGCAAGGCGTTGAGGTTGACGGGAAGGAATCGCATCCAGGCTCGCTAGGGAAGAGCGCCAGGCTTGCGCCGGCTCAAGCCAATATTGTTCAACGATTTTCCTGTTTCGATCAACTATTTTGTAATGTTTGTTGATCGCGGTCGCGCCCCTCGCAGGCGGGCAGGGGGCGGCGCGGGCCGGGCGGCTAGCCGCCCAGGTGCGTGCGCAGGCGCTGCGCGTAGTCGTGCAGCGTGTCCATCGGCGGCTCCTTGCGTGGCCAGGACAGGGCGATGCCGTCGTTGCCGTGGCGCGGCACCACGTGCATATGGAAATGCAAGACGGTCTGGTCGCCTTCCTTGCCGTTGGCCTGCAGCAGGGTCAGGCCGGGGGGGGCGAAGGCCGCGCGCACGGCCAGCGCCACGCGCCGGGCGGTCTGCATGACGGCGGCGGCCTGCTCGGCGTCGATGTCGTACAGCGTGGCCGCGTGCCGGCGGGTCGCCACCAGCACATGGCCGGGATTGACCTGGCCCAGGTCCATGAAGGCCAGGGTATGCGCGTCTTCCCACACCCGCGCGGCAGGCAGCTCGCCGGCGACGATGCGGCAGAAGATGCACTGACCCGCAGGGGAGGTATCGACGAACTTGGGCATGGGGAAGTCTCCTCGTTTTTGGCCGCGGACGGCCCGGTCCGTGGGCAGCGGGCCGGCACCGCGATAGGCAGGCGGCCCGCTTGCCCCGATAATACGCCTCGCCCATCCCGGGCCGACCGGCACAACCCATGTCCCTGCTGCAACGCCTGCGCCTTGCGCCATCCGCTCCCTACCGCCGCCCGGCCGACCTGAGCTATGGCGCCGACGACTGCCCGCCGCCCGCAGGCCTGGCCGGGCTTGCCCTGCAGCACTGCACCACGGCGCTGGCGCTGATCGCCTACGTGCTGGCCATGTCGCACCTGGCCGGCCTGGCGCTGGAGCAGACCCGCCAGCTGGTCGCCGCCTCGGTGCTGGGCATGGCGCTGGCCACCGGCCTGCAGGCCTGGGGCCGGCGCACGGGCGCGGGCCAGCTCATCGTGCACATCCCCGATCCGAACCAGCTGACGGTGCTGGCGGTGCTGGTGGCCCAGTTCGGCCCCGGCGCGATGGTGGCCGCCGGCCTGCTGCACGGCGGCATGGGGCTGCTGGTGGCCCAGGGCATGCCGAGGCTGCGCGCGCTGCTGCCGCCGACCGTGGCCGGGCTGGTGGCGATGATGGGCGGCTTCGCGCTGGCCGCGCCCGGCCTGGCCCACCTGTCGGGCAGCACCGACGCGGCCCCGGCCTCGGGGCCGGCCCTGCTGGTGGGCGTGCTGACGCTGGCCACCGTGGTGGCGCTCTCGGTGTGGGGATCGCAAAAGACCCGGCTCTATGCCCTGCTGGGCGGGCTGGCGGCGGGCCTGGCGGCCGCCGCCCTGACCGGCCAGCTGCGCGGCGGCGAGATGCTGGCGGCCGCGCCGTTCTTTGCCTTGCCGTCGCTGGCCGCGCCCGTGTTCGACGTGGATCCCGGGCTGCTGGTCTCGGTGGCGCTGCTCAGCGTGCTGGTGCAGCTGGACACCCTGGGCACCGTGGCGCTGATGGACAAGATGAACAACGCCGACTGGCGCCGCACCAACATGCGCCAGGTCGCCGGCGCCATCCGCGCCGGCTCGCTGGGCAACATCGCCACCAGCGCGCTGGGCGCCTATCCGACCGCGACCTCATCGGCCTCGATCGCGCTCAGCCACATCAGCCGCTGCACCTCGCGCTACGTCGGCCTGGCGGTGGCGCTGATGCTGGGCGCCATCGCCTTCCTGCCGCAGGCCACGCTGGCGCTCACGCTCATCCCCACGCCCATCATCGGCGCGGTCGAAGTCTATGCCGCGGCCTATCTGATCGTCTCGGGCATCGAGCTGGTGGCCTCGCGGGCCATGGACGCGCGGGCCATCTTCATGGTGGGCCTGTCCTTCGTGGCCGGCATCGCCGTCATGGTGCAGCCCGAACTGGCCGCGCAACTGCCCGAATCGCTGCGCTTTCTGGCCGCCAACGGCATCATCACCGCCGGCCTGGCGGCCATCGGGCTGAACCTGCTGTTTCGCATCGGCGTGTCGCAGCGCAAGCAGGCGATGCTCGACCCGCGGGCCGGCATCGCCGTGACCGAACAGATCATCGACACGGTCGAGCTGTGGGGCGGCCAGTGGCAGGCCCGGCGCGAAGTGCTCAAGCGGGCGGCCGCCGCCGCGCTGGAGGCCGCCGAGTTCGCCGCGGCCGGCGGGCGGCAGGTCGTGGCGCTGCGCGGCAGCTTCGACGAGTTCCACCTGGTCGTCGAGCTGGTGCACAATGGCACGCCGCTGGCGATGGGCGGCGCCGACGCGGCCATGCTGGCGCAGCTGCTCGATGCCGACGATGCGGCCTTCGACAGCCAGATCGAGCAGGCCCTGAGCCACACCTCCCGGACGCTGCTCAGGCGCCTGGCCGAGCGGGTGGAGACCGGCACGCGCGCCGGCCAATCCTATTTGCGCCTGACCTTCGACCATTGAGGGCCCATGTCCAGACCGGAACAAGACACCATGACGCTGCAGGCCGGCCAGCCGCTGGCCGAAGAAGGCCTGGCCTGGCTGGCGGGCATCGCCGAGCGCGACGGCTGGCCGGCCGCGCTGCGTTTCCAGCTCTCGCTGTGCCTGGAAGAGGCGCTGGCCAACGTGCAGCGCCACGCCTTCGCCGGGCCGGCCGCCAGCCAGGCGCCGCAGCTGCAGCTGCGTTGCCGCCGCGCCGGCCGGGCCATCGCCCTGGAGATCGCCGACAATGGCCCGGCCTTCGACCCCACCGCGGCCAGCCTCGCGCCGCTGGCCGCCACGCTGGACGAGGCGCAGCCTGGCGGGCACGGGCTGCGCCTGATGCGCCACTACCTGAGCGACATGCAATACCGGCGCGAAGCCGGCCTGAACCGCCTTACCCTGGTTTCCCTGGAGAGCTTGCCCGATGCCGACTGACTCCTTGCGCGGCAAGATTTTCCTGCTGGTGGTGGCCATCCTGGTGGCCGTGGCCGGCTTCACCATGCTGGTGACCCGCTATACCGTGACCGCCACCGTGGTGGCCAGCGAGCAGCAGGGCGTGGACAACGTGCTGGACTTGCTCGAGCGCGACCTGCAGGCGCGCTGGGCCGCCTCGCTCAACGACAAGATCACGGCGGTGCGCGGCGGGCGGCGCCAGCTGCGCGAAAGCGGGCAGCTGATCGGCAACGTGCTGGCCGGCTATGCCGAACTGGCCGAGCGCGGCGTGCTTACGCCCGGCGCGGCGCAGGGCATGGCGCGGCGCTGGATCAACCAGCTCGAACTGGGCGGCAGCCGCTACGCGATGGTGTTCGACGAGCAGGGTGCGGTGCTGGCCAGCGGCCGCGCCGACATGATCGACCGCGACCTTTCGCAGATCCGCGACTTCAAGAGCCGGCCGCTGGCCCAGACCATGTACGCCGAAAGCCGCAAGGCCGGCTCCAGCTTTGCCATCTATCGCGACACCTTCGCCGCCTCGGCATCGGGCAGCCCGCTGCGCTATGCCTATTTCGGCTATTTCCGCGCCTGGAACTGGGTGGTGGCGGTTTCGGACAGCGCCGATCCGCTGATCGGCCAGATCGCCGAGCGGCGCAAGCAGATGGAGCATGCCCTGGCCGAGACCTTGTCCACGCTGGGCCTGGCGCAGTCCGGCTTCGTCTTCGTGCTCGAAGGCGATTTGCGCATGATCGTGCCGCCGCCCGGGCACGCGCAGCCGCTTTGGCAGGCGCGCGACGCGGCCACCGGCCAGCCGATCACCGAATTGCTGGCGCGGCTGCGCGATACCGCCGGACGCGGGCATTTCCTGTTCGATTCGGGCCAGGAGCGCTGGCGCATCGACGCCTCGTTCTTCAAGCCGCTGGGCTGGACCGTGGCCACCGCCGTGCCCGAGCAGGATCTCACGCAGCCGGCCGCGCGCCTGCTGAACCGGCAGGCCGCCATCTTCGGCGCCATGCTGGTGCTGGGCCTGGCCATGGCCTGGTGGGTGGCCGCGCGCATGGCCCGTCCGCTGGACCGGCTTACCCGCTACGCGCGCCAGCTGCCCGACGAGGACCTGACCTCGGCCAGCCCGGCGCCGGCGCAGATCCAGGCCTGGTCGCAGACGCGCCGCGACGAGGTCGGGCGCCTGGCGCGCAGCTTCCTGTTCATGCGCGAGAAGCTGCGCGGCAACGTCGCCAGCCTGATGAACGAGGTCAGCGCGCGCCAGCGCATAGAAAGCGAGCTGAACATCGCCCGCGACATCCAGCTGGGCCTTTTGCCCCTGCCATTGGGCCGCGACGCCGGCCAGCGGCTGGACCTGCACGCCACCATGGTGGCGGCCAAGGAGGTGGGCGGCGATCTTTACGACTACTTCCCGCTGGACCAGGACCGCTACTGCCTGGTCATCGGCGACGTCTCGGACAAGGGCGTGCCCGCGGCGCTGTTCATGGCGGTGACGCGCACGCTGATACGCTCGACCGCCGAGGAAGAACACGATCCGGCGCGCATCGTCGAGCGGGTCAACACCCGCCTGGCCGAGAACAATCCCAACATGATGTTCACCACCTTGCTGCTGGGCGCGTTGGATCTGCGCACGGGCGACTTCACCTGGGTCAACGCCGGCCATCCTGCGCCGCTGGTGGTCGGACGGGACGGCCGGGTGCGCGTGCTGGAAGGGCGCAGCGGCGCGGCCTGCGGCGTGGCCGAGGGCCTGCAGTACCGCAAGCTGCATACGCGCGTGCTGCCGGGCGAGATGATCGTGGGCTACACCGACGGCGTGACCGAGGCCTTCGGGCCAGGCGGCGACTACTACGGCGAGGAACGCCTGCAAGTCTTGCTGCGCCGCACCGCCGGCAGCGCGCAGGCGCGCGCCCAGGCCTTGCTGGAGGACGTGCGGGCCTTCGCGCAGGACGTGGAGCAGTCCGACGACATCACGCTGATCGTGGCGAGCCTGCGGGACGAATGAAGGCGCGCGCGTGCCCGGCGGCGCGCCTTGCTGTCGCAGCGGTCAGAGCAGCACGCTTTCCCAGAAGTCGCGGTAGTCCTCGCCGCCGGCGATATGCGTGCAGAGATCGACGATGGGCTTGCGCTTTTCCATGAATCCGGGCTCGTCGCCCAGGCCGCGCGCAAAATGCGAGACAGTCATCTGCCCGCACAGCAGGGCCTCCAGGTACGACTCCATATCCTTGCCGGCCGGGCCGAGATAGCCGTCGCCATGGATGGCCCTGATCGGGTGTTCGATATAGCCCCGTACCTGGCCTTCTGGCGCAAGCACTAGCAGCACCTCGGACATATAGGAAAAACACCAGCCATGCGGCGTCTCGTACGGCCTTTCCATGAAGATGGTCCACAGCATGGAGATATTGGAGAGGTCATGCCATTCGTAGAGCTCCATGATGGGGGCAGGCGCGTTCTCCAGCACCAATGGCTGGTCGCGCTTCTTCGCGGTGAACCGTTGATTCCTGTCTTCCGGGGTTACGTCCCAGGCTGTGCATACCGAACGAGGTACGTGTAGCCATGGCAGATAGTCCAGGAAAAACTCTATTTTCATGAGAACCGCCTCTTAGTAGTACGGGTGAAGTACGCCGTGGTATCCGATAAGCCTGGGCGCGGCGAGATTCCCTTGCCTTTCCGCGAGCTTGCGCAACGAATGAAAAGAGGGCTGCTCGCGCAGCCCTCTTTTTTCCCACCTTCATGCGGGCAGGCGCGCCGTGCGCCCGCCGCAGGCGCGGGCCTTACGGTCCGACAAAGCTCTGGGTGCTGTAGAACTGGCCGTCCAGCTTCTGGATGATCGGCAAGTCTTGCGAATTGCGGTTGGGCAGGCGGTCGATGTAGGTCTGGAACACGTCCGCATCCAGCACGCCGATGTCCACCCGGCGCTCGGCCGGCACGTTGGCCAGCGTGGTGTAGCCGTCGCCGCCCTCGGCGTTGAAGCTCAGCACGAAGAGCCGGTAGGTGGCGCCCGGGTCGATGGGATTCCACAGCCCGGTGGTCTGGTCCAGCACCTGCAGGTTGCTGGCGCGCGAGCCGCGCGGCTGGCTGGCGTCGACGGCAAAGCGCAGGCCGCCCGTGTACGGGTAGGGGCCGGTGCTGCCGCCGGGGCCGAAGGTCGCTTCCAGGCCGTCCTCGATCATGGCCTTGGCCTCGGCGCCCGTGATGTCCAGGCGATAGAGCATGTTGCCAAAGGGCAGCACCTCGATCACGTTGGCCGCCGTCACCTGGCCGTTCAGCGGTACGCGCACGCCGCCGCCGCTTTGCAGGGTGATGTCGGCGCCGCCGTAGTCGGCGTTGGCCACTTCCAGGTAGGCCTGGGCGACCAGCTGCTGGATGTCGCCGCCGCGCGCGCTGACTTCGCCCAGGGCGTTGCAGGCGGCGCTGGAGCGGCCGTAGTCCACGCTGCCGCTGCCCCCGGGCACGCGGCGCGAGCACAGTTCCTCGGCCGTCACGGCCACGACCTGCTGGCTGTACGCGTCCACCTTGGCCTTGAACGGCGCGAGGGTGGCGATGGCGGCCGCGTCTTCCAGCGTGTGGCGCAGGAAGCCGTACTGCGCGGCATCGGCCTTCAGGGCGGCGATGTCGGCCTCGCTGAAGGCCCCGCCGGCCGGCGGCGTGAAGGTCTCGCCAATCAGCACGTGCGGCGTGCCTTCGCAGGCGGTCACCACGCCGTCGGCATCGAAGCTGATCTTCATCTCGCCCACGACCTGCGAATACTCCCACGCCTGTGCCAGGCACACCGGTTCGCCGTCCTTGTTGGTCAGCTGTTCGGCATAGGCGCCGGCGGGCGTGCCCACGCCGACCTGGGCCATCGTGGCCGGGCCGAGCAGCGAGTGCGAATCGCCGCCCACCACCGCGTCCACGCCGCGCAGCTCGGCGATGAGCTTCTTGTCCAGCTCGTAGCCGACGTGGGTGCTCAGGATGATCTTGTTGACGCCCTGCTCCTGCAGCGCGTCGATGGCGCGCTGGGCGGCGGCGGCCTCGTCCTCGAAGGTCGTGCCGGCGTCGGGGCTGGACGACTGCTGGGTCTTGCCGGCGATGGTCAGGCCCACGATGCCGATCTTCTGGCCCGAGCGCTCGATCACGGTATAGGGATGCACATAGCCGGGCGCGTTCGAGGGGTGCAGGGCCGAGGCAGCGCCAAAGTGCACGTTGGCGCTGATCACCGGGGTCTGGCAATCGCCGGCGTGCAGCCGGTCGATGAAGTTCTTCAGCTCGGTGTCGCCCTTGTCGAACTCGTGGTTGCCCAGCGTGAAGGCGTCAAAGCACACCGTGTTCATCATGGCCGCGTCGGCCTCGCCGATTTCGCCGGCGCGGTTGAAATACAGGCTGCCGGTCAGCGCGTCGCCGGCGTGCAGCTTGATGACGTTTTCCTTGTCCTGGGCCAGCTCGCGGAAGGCGGTCGTCACGCGCGCGAAGCCGGCCGACGGCACGCGGGCCTGCACCGTGTCCCCGGCGGCGTTGCGCAGGTTCAGGGTCAGCGTCCGGCCGTCCAGGTTGGAATGATGGTCGTTGATGTGCAGCAGGGTCAGGTCGATCGGCGTCGGCGGTGCGGGCTGTTCCGGCGGATCGGACGGCCGGTGATCGTCGTCATCGTCGTCGCTGCTGCTGCAGGCGGCGAGCAGGCTGGCTGCCATCAGGCTGGCGATGAACACGCGGCTGCGCGCGTAGCGGCGATGCCCCGGCTGGGCATGGCGCTGGAATGTCGGGTGCATATTCCCTTCCCTGTGCTATGGATTACTTAGGAAAAGGGATGCTGAAGGCGAGTGGTTACATTGGCGTGACGCGCGGTGCGTGTCAGTGTGAAGATTTTGTGACTTTTGTCTTGCTGTCGATGCGCTGGGCCGGGCACAAGGCTCAGCCTATCCAGCGCGGGCGAGCGCGGCTCGCTCAGGGACGCCGCGGAGCCGGCTTGGCCGGTCCGCGGGCGTGCCCCCTTGAGCGGGAGGCGCGTGGGCGCCTCGGGGGCGGGCCTGTCAATCCTGCCGTTCGGTCACTTCCACCAGGTGGTAGCCGAACTGCGTCTTGACCGGCCCTTGCACGACATTGACGGGGGCGCTGAACACCACCTCGTCGAATTCGCGCACCATCTGGCCGCGGCCGAAGGTACCCAGGTTGCCGCCGTCGCGGCTGGAGGGGCAGCTGGAGTTTTCCTTCGCGACCTGGGCGAAGTCGGCGCCGTTCTCGATGGCGGTCTTCAATTCATTGCACTTGGCTTCGCTGGAAACCAGGATGTGGCGGGCGGTGGCACGGGCCATGGTCTTGCTCCTTGTAAAGAGACTCAAGGGTAACGCATCCGGGCAGGCGCGCCTTAGGCGGCCGGCCGCGGCAGCAGGATCTCGAAGGTCACGCCGTCCTCGCTGCGTCCGGTGGTGCCGCGCTGCGAACTGAAGTACAGGCGCGTCCCGTCGGGCGAGAGCGCCACGCCGGTGGTCTCGCTGCCGTCGTGGCCCACCAGCCGGGCGATGGCCTGCGAGGTGCCGTCGGTGCGCACCACGCCCACTTCCAGGTTGCCGCCGTCCTCGACCGCGATGACTTCGCCCAGCGCCGTCACCGTGATGTTGTCGGGGCGGTTGACCGAATAGCGGACCGGATCCTCGCTGTTGCGGTTGCCGTCGTAGATCACTTCCACCGTCTGGTTGTGGGTGTCGTAGGCCCAGATGCGGTGGTTCGACTGGGTGGCGAAATAGGCGATGCCGTTGAAGAACCAGGTGCCCTCGCACTTGGGGAACTCGGTGCCGGGCGGCACGCGGCCGGCCAGCCGTTCGGTCTGGCGCACGTAGTTCTGGCCTTCGTCGGGGCGGACCACGTCGATCCACTCCACGGCGCACGGCTGGTTCAGGTCCACGCCGGCCAGTTCGGCGGCGGCCACCACCTCCGCGTCGGGCGGCAGCGCGCGGATCTGCATCACCTGCAGGCGGCCGCTGCGCATGTTGGGGCGGTTCAGCTGCGCCGGCCAGTCGGCCTCGTCGCAGACGAAGCGGTAATAGCGCCCGCCGCTGGCGTCCTCGGACAGGTAGAGGGTGCGGTTGGCCACGTCCACGCACACCGCCTCGTGGGCGAACTTGCCCAGGGCCGGGAAGCTGCGGCCCACCTGCCCGTCCACCCAGCGGGTGAAGGGATCGCATTCCCAGGTCAGGCCCGCGGCGCGGCCCAGCAGGCCGGCTTCGGGGCCGGCCGGGTCCAGTTCGAATTCTTCGCACGACAGCCAGGTGCCCCAGGGTGTGGGGCCGCCCGCGCAGTTGGCCAGCGTGCCCTTGAGGATGGGATAGCTGTCGATCAGTTCGCCCTCGCGGTTAAAGCGCAGCGCCCCGACGCCGCCGAGGGGGCGCAGGGGCGGCGTGGGGGGCATGTCTATGGCCAGTTCGGCGTTGCTGACGTAGACCCAGCCGCCATCGGGCGCGGCAAAACAGGCGCCGCCGTCCGGCGCGCCGTGCCAGGGCTCGCGTCCGGGCAGCGGCGGATGGCCCGAGCGCGCCACGATGCGCGAGGAAAAGCCGTCGGGCAGCATCACGCCGTTTTCGTCGGCGGGGCGCAGTTCGGACATTTGCTCGAAGGGACTGACGGGCCCGGGCTGGGGCGGCGGCTCCTGGGCGGGCGGCTGTTCGCCGGGCGGGGTGTCCTGCCCTGGCGGCGTCTGGTCATCGTCGTCGCTGCTGCTGCAGGCGGCCAGGAATCCGCTCAAGGGGATGGCGCCGGCGGTTGTCAGCGACAGGCGCAGGAAGCGCCGGCGGTGTTTCATATCGAGGGGGATGATGGGATAGGGCATGGCGGCGCTCGCATGGCTTGTTGGGCAAGCCCGGCATGCTAGGGGCCGTGTGTGACAGGGCGGTGAAGCCCGTGCGGGAAGCGCGGCCCGCGCCCTAGCCGGGCCAGCGTCCGCCCAGGGCCTGCGTGGCGGCCTGCGCGGCGGCCTTGGCCTGTCCGGTCATCGTCTCGATGGCCGAAGGCGTGAAGCGCTCCTTGGGGCCGGACAGCGAGATCGCGCCCACGATCTCGCCGGAGGAACCGAACACCGGGCTGGCCACGGCGGCGCAGTTCGGGTCGCGCTCGCCCATGGACACCGCGCTCAGGCCCAGCGTGGCGTGCGCCTGCGCATCGTTCATGTAGCCGTGGATCAGGCGGCCGGCCGCGCCGCGGGTCAGCGGCAGCAGGTCGCCCACGCGGATGCGGTCCAGCGTGGAGTGGTGCGAATCGATGCGCAGCAGGCAGGTGCGCCAGCGGGCGTCGTGATAGACGTGAAAGGACGCGCTTTCGCTGCCCTGGTCCACGCATTGCCTGAGCAGCGGCTCGATGATCTCGGTCAGGCGGTAGGCCGCGTCGAAGGCGCGGCCCAGGCGGTGCGCGTACGGGCCCAGCGCGTAGCGGCCGTCATGGCGGCGCACCACCAGCGAGCCGCGCTCGAGCGAGGCGATCAGGCGCAGCAGCGTGCTTTTGTAAAAGCCCGTGGCCCGAGACAGGTCGGCCAGCGAGATGGGCTCGGTGCGCGAGGCGATCGCATCGACGATGGCCAGCGCCCGCTCCACGGCGGCAACGCCGTCTGCGGCGGGTTCGGCAGAAGAAGCGGCGTTGGGGTCCGGGGGGATGCGGGGCATGCGGGCTGGTCAGGTACGGTCTGCTCCCGGCTCGTCGTCGATCACGCGGCTGATTACCGGGAAATACCGGTTGCCGTGCCCGCTTTGCGCGGCCGCCTTGAACCAGTGCTCGACGGTGCGCGCGCCGCGCGCATTCACACCGGCCTGCTCGGCCAGGGCCAGCGCGTAGCGCAGGTCCTTGCTGGCGTAATCGACGGGAAAGGCCTTCTCGGGAAATTCGCCGGGAAGAATAGCTTTTAAGCCATGATTGCGCAATGCAAAGCTGTCGGCCGAGCCCTTGGACAAGGTGTTCAGCAGCACTTCGGGGTCCACGCCCGAGCGGCGGGCGATGGCGCGCGCCTCGGACAGCGCCACCACGGTCTCGAACAGCACCATGTTGTTCAGGATCTTCAGCACCTGGCCGCTGCCCACCGCGCCGCATAGCGTGATGTCGCTGGCGAAGGTGGCGATGTAGGGCCGCACCCGCTCGTACAGCTCGGGTGTGGCGCCCACCATCACGGCCAGCGTGCCCGCCTCGGCCGCCGCGCGCGTGCGCGCCACCGGCGCATCGACGAATTCCACGCCCAGCGCGGCGAAATCCTGGTGCAGGCGGCGCGTCAGGTCCACCGGCGAGGTGCTGGTGTCCACGATGACCTGGCCGCGGCGCGCATGCGTCAGCAGGCCGTCCTGGCCGCGCGCCAGCGCATCGACGATCTCGCCCGAGGGCAGCGACAGGAACACCAGGTCGCATTCGCGCATGATGCGCGGCACGTCGGCCGCCTCGATGCCGTGGGCGGCCAGCCGCTCCAGCGGCTCGCGCTGCTTGTCGTTGCCCAGCACAGGCACGCCGCTTTTCTGGGCCAGGTTGCGGCAGATGGGCTCGCCCATGACGCCCAGTCCGATGAATCCCAGTCGGGAAAATTCCTTCATGTCGTTCCGTTCTCCGTAATGCTAGAAATGTCCCTGCGCCCGCCTCGGCCCCTCAGGCCGGCATGCCCAGGTAGATGCCCTTGGATTGCTGGTACAGCCGCAGGCCCGGGATGCCTTTCTCGCGGCCGATGCCGCTTTGCTTGTAGCCGCCAAACGGCGTCGAGATCGATAGCTGCTTGTAGGTGTTGATCCAGACGGTGCCGGCTTCCAGGCGCGCGGCCACGCGCAGGGCGCGCGGGTAGTCGCGCGTCCAGATGCCCGAGGCCAGGCCATAGACGCTGTCGTTGGCCTGCGCCAGCAGGTCGTCCTCGTCGTCGAAGGGCAGGGCGCACAGCACCGGCCCGAAGATTTCCTCTTGCACCACGTGCGCATCGCGCGCCAGGCCGCCCAGGATGGTGGGCAGGTAGAAGGCGCCGGCCTGCAGGGCCTCGTCCTGCGGGCGCGCCGCGCCCAGCAGCACTTCGCAGCCTTGCGCGCGCGCGCCGGCGACCATGGCCTCGATCTTGTCTCGGTGGGCGAAGGAGGCGATCGGCCCCATCTGCGAGCCTTGCGCCTCGGGCATGCCCACGCGGATGCGGGACGCGCGCGCCACCAGCTTTTCCAGGAAGGCCTGGGCGATGCCGCGCTGCACGTACAGGCGCGAACCGGCCACGCACGATTGCCCGCTGCCCTCGAAGATGCCGCCGATCACGCCTTCGACCGCCGCATCCAGGTCGGCGTCCTCGAACACGATGTGCGGCGACTTGCCGCCCAGCTCCAGCGCCACGGGGATCAGCTTCTCGGCCGCGGCCTTGGCGATGGCGCGGCCGCTGGCCGTGCCGCCGGTGAAGGACACCATGCGCACGTCGGGATGCTCGACCAGGCGCTTGCCCACGGTGCCGCCCAGGCCGGTGACCACGTTCAGCAGCCCAGGCGGCAGCCCGGCCTGCAGCGCCACGCGGCCCAGTTCCAGGGCCGGCGAGGACGTGACCTCCGAGGGCTTGAGCACCACGGCGTTGCCGGCGGCCAGGGCCGGCGCGACCTTCTGCGCTTCCATGGTCAGCGGCGAGTTCCAGGGCGTGATGCAGGCCACCACGCCATAGGGCTCGTAGCGCGTCATGGACAGGTAGTTGCCGCGCGCCGGCGTGACGTCCGCGCACAGGGTCTCGCATACGCCCGCGTAGTAGCGGAAGGTGGCCGCGGCGCTGGCGGCCTGCGTCTTGCATTCGGCCCAGACCTTGCCGTTCTCGGCCATCTGCAGGCGAGCGAAGGTCTCGGCGTTGGCCTCGATGCCGTCGGCGATGCGGCGCAGCAGCGCGGCGCGCTGGTGCGCCAGCATGTCGCGCCAGCGCGGGTCCCGGACCGCCTTGAGCGAGGAGGCCACGGCGGCGTCCACGTCGGCGGCCGAGGCCGCGCCGATCAGGTGGTTCTGCCGGCCGTTGGCCGGATTGACCGAGGCGAAGGCATCGCCGGCGGCGACCCATTGGCCGTCGATCAACATGGGCTTGGGGGCGCCGGCGGCATCGCCGCCGGCCTGGGATTGCAACTGGGACATGAGTAGCGTCTTCCTCTCTTGGGACTGCGGAGCCTTGCCTGCCCGGGCGCGGGGCTGCGTCCTCAGGGTTTCTCCGTTTGACATCCTGGTGGCAACAAAATATAAAATAGAACATTCGTTCTGTCTACAGGAACGAATGCAATGCAACGAAACCGAGAGGAGACCTGTATGAACAGGGGATGGATGCGCGCCGCGTTCGCGGCGGCAATGCTTTTTGGCGCGACGGCGGCAGCCCAGGCCGACACCTATCCGGCGCGGCCGGTCACCATCGTGGTGCCCTATCCCGCTGGCGGCGCCACCGACATGATTGCGCGCGAGGTCTCGCAGCGCCTGGGCGAAACCTGGAAGCAGCCCGTGGTGGTCGAGAACCGCGCTGGCGCGGGCACCACCATCGGCGCCGGCTCGGTAGCGCGCGCCAAGGGCGATGGCCACACCTTGCTGATGACTACCTCGGCGCACACCATCAGCGGCCATCTGTACAAGGGCCTGCCCTACGATCCGCAAAAGGACTTTCGCGCGGTCACGCTGGTGACCAAGGTGCCGCTGGTGCTGGTGGTCAACAACGACCTGCCCGTCAAGACCCTGCCCGAGCTGCTGGAGTACCTGAAGACCCACGGCGAGCAGGTCAACTTCGCCTCGCCGGGCAACGGCACGGCCCAGCACCTGAGCGGCGAGCTGTTCAAGATCCGCACCAAGTCGGGCATCACCCACGTGCCGTATCGCGGCGACGCGCCGGCGATCACCGACCTGATGGGCGGGCAGGTGCAGATGATGCTGGCCACGGCCACCGCCGTGCTGCCCATGATCGATTCGGGCAAGCTGCGCGCCCTGGCGGTGGCGCACGACCGGCGCATCCAGGCCTTGAGCGACGTGCCGACCTTCGCCGAGGCCGGCATGCCGGACTTCGAGGCGGCCACCTGGTTCGGCTTGCTGGCCCCGGCCTCGGTCGACGATGCGGTGGTCGAGAAGGTCTACCGCGACGTGTCGGCGCTGGTCGATACGCCGCAGATGCGCAAGCGCATCGAGGACATGGGCGGCGACGTGATGAACAGCGGGCCCGCCGACTTCGAGGCCTTCATGCGCGAAGAAAGCGAGAAGTGGGGCAACGCGGTGCAGGCCTCGGGCGCTTCGCTGCAGAACTGAAAAAAAACGGCCCGCGCGAGGCCGGCAAGAAGAACAGCCATCGGCCAGGCCTAGACCCGCCGTCAGCAGCGGGCGCCTGGCAAGGGCGCGGGAGCGCCCGCGCCAAGGAGGAGCGATGAGACAAAGCGAGGAGCCCGGCCGCCCGGCCGGGCAGGCGCTGGCCGAACGTTTCGGCCAGGCGGTGCAAGGCCGGCGCTGCCGTCACGTATTCGATGCGGACGTGCTGGTGGAGTTCGGCCAGGCGCGCCGGCTGCTGCGCGTGCGCCAGGGCGCGGTGGCGGCGGTCGAGCCGGTGCCGCTGATGGCGTCCTGGGACTTTTCCGTGTCGGCCAGCGAGCAGGCCTGGCAGCGCCACTGGCGCAACCCGCCCGAACCGGGCTGGCACGACCTGTTTGCCATGGCCAAGCAAGGCGAGCTGCGCATCGCCGGCCGCCTGCATCCCTTGATGGCGAACCTGCAGTGCTTCAAGGACCTGCTGGCCGCTGCCCGGCCGGCCGCGCCGCCGGGGGGCGAACCCGTGCCACAGGCGGACGTGGGCGAGATCGAGCCCATCACCGGACGCTACGTGCGCTGCCTGGTGCAGGGCCGGCCCTGCCGCGTCTATTTCGAGGAGGCCGGCCAGGGTATCCCGCTGGTCTGCCTGCACACGGCCGGCGCCGATGCGCGCCAGTACCGGCACATGCTGTGCGACCCGGACATCACCTCGCGCTATCGCGTGCTGGCCTTCGACATGCCGGCGCACGGCAAGTCCTATCCGCCCCAGGGCTGGGCGGGCGAACCCTACCAGCTCACCACGGCGCGCTACGTGGACACCATCCTGGCCTTTTGCGACGCCCTGAAGCTGGAGCGCCCCGCGCTGATCGGCTGCTCGATCGGCGGGCGCATCGTGCTGGAGCTGGCGCGCGCGCACGCCGGGCGCTTTCGCGCGCTGGTCGGCGTGGAGTCGGCCGACTACCAGCAGCCCTGGTACGACACGGCGTGGCTGCATCGCGGCGACGTGCACGGCGGCGAGGTCTGCGCCGCGCTGGTATCGGGCCTGGTGGCCCCGCAGTCGCCCGCGCAATACCGCGACGAAACCTTGTGGCAATACATGCAGGGCGGCCCGGGCGTGTTCCGCGGCGACCTGCATTTCTACCGCGAGGACGCCGACCTGCGCGGCAAGCTCGATGCGGTGCGCACCGACCTGTGCCCGCTGTACCTGCTGACCGGCGAATACGACTTCTCGTGCACGCCGCAGGACACCGAACGGACCGCGCGCGCCATCGCCGGCGCGCAAGTGACCGTCATGCGCGGAGTGGGGCATTTCCCCATGAGCGAAAACCCGTCCCGCTTCCGGCAATACATCATGCCGGTGCTGGATGACATCGCCGGCCGCGCGGCGCGCGCCTGAGGGCGCCGCCGCCGGCAGGGCACAAGAGCGACAACAAAGGAGACTGACATGAAGGCATCAACCCTTGCAGCGGCGCTGGCCGGCCTGGCCCTGTGCGCATCGGCCGCGGCGCAGGAAACCCTGACGATCGGCGCGCTGGTCACGCTCTCGGGCGCGGGCGCGGCCTGGGGGCAGGGCATGCGCAATGCGGCCGAACTGGCCGCCGAGCAGGTCAACAAGGAGGGCGGGCTGGAGGTCGGCGGCAAGCGCTACCAGGTGCGCGTGGTGGCCTACGACGACAAGTACCAGGCCAACGAGGCGGTGACGGTGGCCAACCGCCTGATCTACGAGGACAAGGTGCGCTACATCATCGGGCCGGTGGGCTCGGCCCCCGTGCTGGCGATCCAGCCCACCACCGAGAAGAACAAGGTCATCCTGCTGACGCTGGGCTTCACCACCAAGGCGCTGTCCAAGGACAAGCCCTATACCTTCCGGCCCAACGTCACCACCGCGGAGGTGGCCCAGCCGCAGATCGACTGGCTGGTCAAGCACCAGGGCATCAAGAACGTGGGCGCGCTCTTTCCCAACGACGAGACCGGCCAGCAGATCGCGCTGGACCTGGAGCAGGCCTATGGCCAGGCCGGCGCCACGCTCTCGGCCAAGGAGTTCTTCGAGCGCGACCGCGTGGACTTCGTGCCGCTGCTGACTCGCATGATGGCGCGCGGCATCGACGCCATCGAGCTGGACGGCAACTCGCCGGCCACCGCCGGCCTGGTGGTCAAGCAGGCGCGCGAACTGGGTTTCGAAGGCAAGATCGTGCGCACCGGCGGCCCGGCCACGCAGGAGATCGCCAGCGTGGCCGGCAAGGAGGCGGTCGAGGGCATGTTCGTGCATACGCCCATCGACACCGAGCTGGCATCGACCAAGGCCTACATCGAGCTGTACGGGCAGCGCTACAAGCACGCCATGAACGGCTTCAGCCCGGCGTTCTACGACGGCACGCGCATGCTGTTCGAGGCCATGCGCCGCGCCGGCACGGTCCAGGACACCGACCGGGTGCGCGAGGAACTGGAAAAGCTCAGCGGCTTCGAGGGCGCGCTGGGCAAGCTGTCATGGACCGGCCAGGAGCGCTACGGCATCGCGCACCAGCTCGATGCGCCCTTCTACGTCGCCGAGGTCAAGGACGGCAAGGAAGTCATCCGCGCCCGCTGCACCGTGGCCGGCTGCCAATAAGAACGCCAGCTCGAAGGGGGAACTCCGTGGACTGGACCTTGCTGCTGTCGCAGGCGACGATCAATGGACTGATCGTCGGCCTGCTCTACCTGCTCATGGCGGTGGGCTTTACCCTGGTGTTCGGGATCATGCGCATGGTGAACTTCGCCCACGGCGAGTTCTACATGCTGGGCGCCTTCGGCGCCTACGTCCTGACCGCCCAGGCGGGCCTGCCGTTCCTGGCCGCCGTGGCCATCACCTTCGCCCTGGCGGTGGCCGGCGGCGCCGTGCTCGAATGGGGCGTGCTCAAGCCGTTCCGGCGCGACGAGCTCAACGGCATGATCGCCACCATCGGGCTGGCGATGATCCTGCAGAACGGCGCGCTGATGGTCTTCGGTCCCGACCCCCTGTCCATGCCGGCGGTGGCGCGCGGCACGGTCCGGCTGGACAAGATCGTGGTGCCCATGTCGCGGGTGTACGTGGTGGGCTTCGCCTTGCTGGCGCTGGCCATGCTGTACGTCTTCCTGCGCCACTCGCGGGCCGGGCGCGCCCTGCGCGCGGTGGTGGAGGATTTCGAGATCGCCTCGATCCAGGGCATCCGCTCGCGCATCTACTATCCGCTGGGCTTCGGGCTGGGCGTGGGGCTGGCGGCGGTGGCCGGCGCGCTGATGGCGCCGCTGTTCTCGGTCTCGCCCTTCGTGGGCGCCACGCCGCTGCTCAAGGCCTTCATCGTGGTGATCCTGGGCGGGCTGGGCAGCATACCGGGCGCGGTGGTGGCCGGCCTGGCCCTGGGCCTGGCCGAGAGCTACGCCAGCCTGTTCTTCAGCAGCAGCACGGCCGACATGCTGATCTTCGCCATCGTCATCCTCATGCTGGTCGCGCGGCCCAAGGGCCTGCTGGGCAAAGGAGAAGCCTGATGCAAGCCACTTCATCCCCGAGCGCGCGCCCCGGCCGCGCGTCCCTGGCCCTGCTCGCCGTGCTGGCGGCGCTGGCCGCCATGCCCTGGTTCGCCACTCCCTTCGTGCTGCACCTGGCGGTGCTGGCCTGCCTGAACGTGCTGATCGTCAACGGCTTGGCGCTGATCGCGCGCACCGGCCAGCTGTCGCTGGGCCACGCGGCCTTCGTGGCGCTGGGCGCCTACGGATCGGTGCTGGCCGAGCGCCATTGGGCGCTGGGCTTCGTCTCGTCCGGCCTGCTGGGCGTGGCCGCTGCCGCGGCCGTGGCCCTGCTGCTGGGCTGGGTCATCCTGCGCCTGCGCGGGGTGTACTTCGTGCTGGTCACCTTCGCCTTCGGCGAGCTGATGCGCCTGGCGCTGCTGGACTGGTCGGCGCTGACGGGCGGGGCCAACGGCATCGCCAACATCGGGCCGGCCGTCATGCTGGGCTTGGCCTTCGACACGCGCCTGAAGTTCTACGCGCTGGCGCTGGCGGCCGCGGCGCTGTCGGTGCTGTTCCTGGCGCTGCTTGCCAGAAAGCCGCTGGGCCATGCGCTGGACGCCGTGCACGACAACCCCTCGCTGGCCGAATCCACCGGCCTGAGCGTGCACCGCCTGCAGGTGCTGGCCTTCGTGGCCGGCAGCGCGCTGGCGGGGCTGGGCGGCGTGCTGCAGGCGCGCTACGTCGGCTACGTCTCGCCCGAGTCCTTCAACCCGGCCATATCGGTGGGTTTCGTCATCATGCTGGTGATCGGCGGGCGCCGCTCGGTATGGGGCCCGCTGGTCGGCGCGCTGGTGCTCACGCCGCTGCCCGAACTGTTTCGCGGCGCGGTGCAGACCCAGCACATCCTGTATGGCGCCGCGCTGATACTGATCCTGCGCTTCATGCCGCAGGGCCTGGCGGGCTTGCCCGCGCTGGCGCGCCTGGCCGGCCGCCGTCCCAAGGAGCAGTCATGAACGAGGCACTATTGACCGTCAAGGGCCTGACCCGCCATTTCGGCGGCCTGGCCGCGCTCAGGGACCTGAGCTTCTCGGTGGCCGAAGGCGAGATCGTCGGCCTGATCGGCCCCAACGGCGCGGGCAAGACCACGGCCTTTAACGTGATCAGCGGCGCGATCCCCGCCTCGGCGGGCAGCGTGCATTTCGCCGGGCAGGATCTCACCGACGGCCCGCCCAGCCGCGTGGTGGTCGCGGGCCTGGCCCGCACCTTCCAGGCCACCTCGACCTATCCGGACGTCAGCGTGGCCGAGAACGTGCGCCGCGGCCTGCTCTCGCGCATCCGCGGCTCCTGGGCCAACCGGCTGGTCGGACGCAGGCACGGCTGCATCGGGCCGGCGCAGCTGGAGGACGAGGTGCAGGCCATCCTGGCCATGACGCAGCTCTCGCGCTGGAGCGATGCGCGCGCCGGTGCGCTGGCCTACGGCCTGCAAAAGAAGCTGGGCATCGCCGTGGCCCTGGCCGCGCGCCCGCGCATGCTGCTGCTGGACGAGCCGGCGGCCGGCCTGAACCACGAGGAGTGCCGCGAGCTGGGCCGGCTGCTGCGCAGCCTGCAGGCCGAACACGGCCTGACCTTGCTGCTGGTCGAGCACCACATGGCCCTGGTCATGGAGCTGTGCCATCGCATCGTCGTGCTGGTGCAGGGCGCCAAGATCGCCGAAGGCACGCCCCAAGCGGTGCGCGAGAACCCTGCCGTCATCGAAGCCTACCTGGGAGCGCCCGACTATGCCCATGCTTGAAGTGCAAGACCTTACCGTGCGCTACGGGCCCCTGCAGGCCGTGCGCAAGATCGGCTTCAGCGTGCAGCAGGGGCAGATCGTCGCGCTGATCGGCGCCAACGGCGCGGGCAAGAGCTCCACGCTCAAGGCCCTGATCGGCCTGACGCCGGCCGCCGGCGGCACCCTGCGTTTCATGGACGAGGACATCACCGCCTTGCCCGCCGCCGCCCGCGTCACGCGCGGGCTGGCGCTCTCGCCCGAAGGCCGGCGCCTGTTCGGCCGCATGACGGTGCTGGACAACCTGCTGGCCGGCGGCCACGGCGTGCGCGACCGCGCGCGCCTGCGGCGCACGCTGCAGGAGGTCTACGCGCTGTTTCCGCGCGTGCACGAACGGCGCGGCCAGCTGGCCGGCTCGCTGTCCGGCGGCGAGCAGCAGATGGTGGCCATCGGCCGCGCGCTCATGGCCCAGCCGCGCCTGCTGATGCTGGACGAGCCCTCGCTGGGCATCGCGCCCAAGGTGGTGGCCGAGATCGCCCTGGCCATCGAACGGCTGAACCGGGACAGCGGGCTGTCGATCATCCTGGTCGAGCAGAACGCGCGGCTGGCGCTGCGGCTGGCCCACCAGGCCTATGCGCTGGAGCACGGCGAGGTGGTGCGCACCGGGCGCGGCGAGGAGCTGCTGGCCGATCCTTTCGTGCAGAAGGCCTACCTGGGCGTCTAGCGCCGACCGGGGCGCGGTGCACAGAAAACCAGTTCAATTGAAACAATGGTTGCCAGCGCCCCGGATAGGGTGCACAGTGAACGGGCCAGTCCATGCTGGACGGCAGCGGATTCGTTCTACCCTAGTGGCGAAGGTCTCCGCCACACCAGAGCTTTCATGCTCAATTTTAGGAACTCGTTTGAAAACAGAAACCGGTATTGTGAAGTGGTTCAACAACGACAAGGGCTTTGGCTTCATCATGCCCGAAGCCGGCGGCAAGGACCTCTTCGCGCACTACTCCGAGATCCAGGGATCCGGCCACAAGACGCTGGAAGAAAACCAGCGTGTCTCCTATACCGTGACGCAGGGCGCCAAGGGCCCCCAGGCCTCGTCCATCACGGTGCTTTGACGGCCTTCGCCCAGCGAAGCCCATGAAGCAAAAAGACCGCCTTCGGGCGGTTTTTTTTCGCCATGCAAAAGCGGCGCAAGGGCGGCAGGCGCCCGCGCGGGGTCGGCTCAGGCGCGCTCGAGGCGATGCACGTCCTGCTTGCGAAAGCGAAAGCGCATGGCCCGGGTGCCGTTGCGCATGGTCTCGCTTGTATACGTGGTGCAGCCGAACAGCGGGATGGCCAGGTCCACGGTCGTGGTGATCGGCGCGCCGCCGTCGGCCGGATGCAGGGTCACGCGGTCGCCCGCGCGGATATCGCGGGGCAGGGTGCGCTGCACGCTGGCCGGGGCCTGGAGCAGCTGGTTGGGAAAGATGTTCTTCAAGTTCAAGGTAATGCCTATGAGTGGTCGGGACGATGCCGGACAGGCGCGCTGGCCCGCCGTGCGTGCGTCGATTCGTGAGTCCGCCCGCGGGCGCGCACAAGGGCGGCTGGCGTGGCAGGCGTATCGGGAAAGCACGGCTCGCGCCGGGGCGAGCCGTGCAAAAAGGGCTGGGCGGGCGGCGGTGAAGTTCTGCGTTGAAGTTCTAGTTATGCCGCAAGCCTGGACCCGCGCCTCGTGCCGCAATGGGCAAGAAGATCCGCCACTCTACCTTTGTTGACCATTTTTGTCAACTATTTCGCCGCGGCGCCTCCCGGCGCGGCCTGCTGCGCCGCCCGCGCCAGCGCGCCGCAGAACACCTCGGCGCCCAGCATGATGTGGCGCTCGGCGGTGTCCTCCACCGGCGTATGGCTGCGCCCGCCTATGCTGGGGATGAACAGCATCGCCGTGGGCACGCGGCGGGCCAGCACCATCGCGTCGTGGATGGCGCCGCTGGGCAGGGCCAGGCTGCGCGCGCCGGCCTGCCGGGCCTGGGCCTGCAGGTGGGCCTGCAGCGCCGGATCCATGCGGGCCGGGGCCAGCGCGTTCTGGCGCGTGGCGGCCACGCTTACGCCGCGCTGGCCGTCGCGCAGCGAGACGCACTCGTGCAGGGCCTGCGCCAGGCGTTCGAGCACCTCGGGCGAGAGGTCGCGGAACTCCACCGTCAGCGTGGCCGAGCGGGCCACGACGTTGGCGACCCCCGGTTGCAGGGCCAGCGCGCCGAAGTTCCAGACGCTGTCCGGGCCGCCCGCGCGCCGCAGGGCCGCCTCGCAGGCCAGCGCGAACTCGAAGGCGGCCAGCGCCGCGTCCTTGCGCACCGCCATGGGCGTGGTGCCGGCGTGGTCGGCCCGTCCGCCGAACTGCACCAGATAACGCTGCATGCCGGCGATGCCGGTGACGATGCCCACGTCCAGGCCGCCGTCGTCCAGCCTGGGGCCCTGTTCGATGTGCGCCTCCAGGTAGGCCAGGTGGCGGGCCGGCTCCAGCCGCGCCAGGCCCTGGGCCGGCAGGCCGGCGGCGGCCGCCGCCTCGGCCAGAGTGGCGCCGCCGTATTGCAGCCGGCCGGGGTCGATGCCGTCCAGGGCCTCGCAGAAGCTGCGGCTGCCCAGGCAGCTCAGGTAGCGCCCTTCCTCGTCCGAGAAGGCGATGACGTCTATGCCGACGGGCGCATGGGGCTGTTGCGCGCGCCAGGCGCGCGCGGCCTCCAGGCCATAGACCACGCCCAGCGCGCCATCCAGCCAGCCGCCGTTGGGCACGCTGTCCGAATGCGAGCCCACCAGCAGCGCATGGCGCACGCCGGGCGTGCGGCCGTAGACGTTGCCTACCGCGTCGATGTCCGCCTCCAGCCCCGCCTCGCGCATCTGTCCGGCCAGCCAGCGGCGCGCGGCCATGTCCTCGGGGCTCAGGGCGGGGCGGCTGACGCCCTTGCCCTGCGCGCCGAAGCGGGCCAGCGCGCGCAGGGTGGCCAGGACGCGTCGTGGATCGATGTGCACTTGCATGGGCTAGCGCTGGCCCTGTTCCAGCTTCTTCTGCGCCATGCCGGCCATGAAGTAGGTGATGGCATAGACGATGACCCGGTACATCACCGCCGAGCCGGGCGGGATGCACAGGAAGGACAGGCCCGCGCAGCCCTTGCGGCCCACCTCGTAGGCGATGCGGATGGCCTCGTAGTCGGTCATGCCGATGGGCTCGGCCAGCTCGCCCAGCAGGTCGCCCTCGGTGGGGCCGGCCCCGCCCAGCACGTCCATGTCGAAGTGCGCGTAGACCGCCTCGGTGCCCTGGTAGGCCTGGTCCAGGTTGCGCACCACGCCTTCGATGCCCAGCTCGGTGCGGATCTTCCACATGGGCATGAAGCAGCAGCCTTCGCGCAGGAAGCGGCGCACCACCGACGGGTCTTCGAGCATGCCGCGCTCGCCGATCTCCACCAGGTTCCTGATGGCGTAGTTCGGGCAGTCGCGAAACAGCTTGTCCTTCCAGTTGGTCGAGCCGGCGATGTGGTCGTTCTTGGTGGCCCAGTCGTAGGGCCAGCAGTCCCAATGGGTATCCAGGCTGACCATGCCCAGCGGGCCGGGAATGTGTTGGGCGATGGGCCGGCCCACCGCGTACGAGGCGCAGGGCGAGTTCTGGCCGATGACGATGGGCACGGCGCCGGCGGCCAGGGCCTGCTTGACCTTGCGCTCGACGCCTTCCTGCGCTT
The DNA here is from genome assembly GCF_037026685.1 of Orrella sp. JC864. NCBI lineage: Bacteria > Pseudomonadati > Pseudomonadota > Betaproteobacteria > Burkholderiales > Alcaligenaceae > Orrella > Orrella sp. JC864. Next base: position 149,704 of record NZ_JBANET010000007.1, read on the forward strand.
CGAGGATGCGCTCGACCGTGCCCTCGTAGCTGGCCTCGATGGGGATGTCCACGTCGCCGTAGTCCACCACCTTCAGGTGCTCGAAGATGTCGATGTCCATGTCCTGGACATAGCCGCCGCGGTAGCGGATGGACTGCTGGCGCACGCGGGTGGTGGCGGCCAGCCATTCGGCCTTGTCCACCCCGCTGTACTTCTTGCCCCAGCCGGCGGCAAAGGGCGAGCCGATGATGACGACGTCCGCGCCCTGGATGTCGTCCTCGTTGATGGCGTAGGGCACGCCCAGAAAGGTGGGCATGTCCTCGCGGATGCGCGGGAAGTGCACGTTGCGCCAGTGCTTGCCGGCCAGCGTCTGTTCCCAGGTCGGATAATGCGGCATGGTTGCTCCTGAAATCGGATAAGGGCGTTTACTGGGCGGTCTTCGGGAATTCGCGCAGGTTGGGCTGGTCGACGTAGCGTCCGCCTTGCAGGTACTTGCCCACCAGCGCGTCCCACTGGCCCGAGATCAGCAGGTTCTCCAGGCCGATGTCCAGCACCGACTTGAGCTCGGTGTTGCCTTTCTTGACGGTCCAGGCGATGGGCAGGAAGAACACCGGGTCCTTGTCGAACAGCATCTTGGTGGTGGGTTGCTGCGCCACGAATTGCGAGGCCGTGAAGGCGTCCTCGAAGCTGGCGTCGGCGCGGCCGGCGGCCACTTCCATGAAGCCTGCGGTCAGGTTGCCTCCGCCCAGCGAGGTCAGCCTGGCGTTGGGCAGGGTGCGGCGCACGAAGTCCTCGGCGGCCGTGCCCTGCACCACGGCGATGCGCACGTCGGGCTTGTTCATGTCGGCCAGGCTGGAGAATCGTTCGTCGTCCTTGCCCACCACGGCCACGCTGCCCAGGTACAGCAGCGGGCGCGTGAAGTCCACCGCCATGGCGCGCCTGACGGTGGCGAAGGTCGCCGCGATGGACATGTCGAACTGGTTCGATTGCAGGCCGGCCACGAAGTTGGCCCAGGTGGTCTCGATGAAGACGGGCTTGACGCCCATCTGCTCGGCGATGGCCCGCGCGGCATCGACGTAAAAGCCCGTGACCTCGCCGCTGCGCGGGTCCTTGGCCGTGCCCGGGGGCGAGGGCACGTAGCCGATGCGCAGTTCGCCGCGGCGCTGGATCTGCTCGATTTCACCGGCGGCCTTGGCGGGCGCGGCGGCGGTCAGGGCCATGAGTGCGGCCGTGCCCAGCGCGGCCAGAAAAGCAAAGCGTTTTTTCATGATGGTTCCGTAAGCGGGGTGAGTGAAAGCGAGCCACGCGCTTGGCGTGACGGTGGGGCCGTCCTTTGGCGGGGACGGGAAAATCTAGGCCAGCACGCGCGACAGGAAGGCGCGCGTGCGCGGGTTCTGCGGCGCGGTGAACAGCTGCGCGGGCGGGGCTTCCTCGACGATGTAGCCGCCTTCCATGAACACCACGCGGCTGGCCACGTCGCGCGCGAAGCTCATCTCGTGCGTGACGATGACCATGGTCATGCCGGCCTGGGCCAGCTCGCGCATGGCGGCAAGCACCTCGCCCACCAGCTCCGGGTCCAGCGCCGAGGTCGGCTCGTCGAACAGCATCAGCCGCGGCTGCATGGCCAGCGCCCGCGCGATGGCCGCGCGCTGCTGCTGGCCGCCCGACAGGCGCGTGGGCTTGACGTCGCGCTTGTCCGACAGGCCCACCTGCGCGAGCAGCCGCTCGGCGCGTTCGCGAGCCTGCTCGCGCGGCACCTTCAGCACCTGCACCGGCCCTTCCATGACGTTCTGCAGGATCGTCATGTGCGGGAACAGGTTGAAGTTCTGGAACACCATGCCCATCTGCGCGCGCAGGCGGTTGGTCTGGCGCTCGCCAGCCGGGCGCCGCAGCCCGCCGCTCTCCTGGTAGCCCACCAGCTGCCCGTCAAAGCGCACCTCGCCGGCGTCGTAGGGCTCCAGGAAGTTGATGCACTTGAGCAGCGTGCTCTTGCCCGAGCCGCTGGGGCCGATCACCGCCACCACGTCGCGCGGCTGCACCGACAGGTTGATGTCGCGCAGCACGGACAGGCTGCCGTACGATTTGCTCAGGTTCTTGATATCGAGCATTTTTTTCCCCTTGTTCTTCGATGCTGCTCAGGCGTGGCGCTGCACGCGCCGCTCCAGCCGGCGCGAAAGCCAGATCCAGGGGAACGTGATCGCAAAGAACACCAGGGCCAGGAAGGTGTAGATCTCCAGCGGCCGGTAGGTCGCGGCGATCAGGTTGTTGGACTCCTGCAGCAGTTCGTACACGGCGATCATCGAGCCCAGCGTCGAGAGCTTCATCAGGTTGGCGAATTCGTTGATGAAGGGCGGAATCATCTTCTGCGCGGCCTGCGGCAGGATGATGCGTCGCAGCGCCAGCACATAGGACATGCCCAGCGAACGCGCCGCCATGGCCTGGCCCTTGTCCACCGCGTTGATGCCCGCGCGCACGATCTCGGCCACGTAGGCGCCCGAATGGATGCCCAGCGCGATGATGACCGTGGTCTTGGCCTCCAGCTGCACGCCCAGCAGGATGGGCAGGCAGTAGTAGATCCAGACGATCTGCACCAGCGCCGGCGTGGCGCGGATGAACTCGACGTAGACCGAGGCGGGCGCGCGCAGCCACCAAAGGCGCGCCTCGCGCAAGATGCCCATCGGCAGGCCGATGAGCACGCCCAGCAGCGTGGCGCCCAGCGTGATCTGCAGCGTCACGATGGCGCCGCGCATGAACACCGGCCAGTACTCGGCGATGATGTGGAACTGCCAGTTGTATCCCATTGGATTCCCCTTGTTTGCCGTGCCTTCTCCGCCTGGCGGGGGCACTGTGTCGGTCAGGCCGGCGCGCGCGGCGTGGTTGGCTGCGGCCTCCTAGAAGGTGGCGGGTGTGTTGACCCAGTAGATCCGGACTTCCTCGGCGCCGGCGTTCTCGTAGCCGTGCGGCGTCTGGCTCGGGAAATGGAAGGCGTCGCCGGCCTGCAGGGTGTGCGTCTCGCTGCCCAGGGTCAGCCTTACCGTGCCTTGCAGCACATAGCCCACTTCCTCGCCCAGGTGCTCGATCAGCCCGTCGCTGCGTCCGCCCGGCGGGATGATGTGGATATGGGCCTGCAGCAGCGAGCCGCGCTGGGCGTTGTCCAGCCGTTCGAGCTGCACGCCGCCGGTGGCGCCCTCGAAGGACGACACCAGGCGCGTGCCCCGGCGCAGGACGGGCCCGCCGGCGGGCTGCTCGCCGATCAGGTACGAGACGTTGGTCTCCAGCGCGCCGGCCAGGCGGTGCAGCATGGCCAGCGAAGGCGTGACCAGGCCGCGCTCGACCTTGGAGACCTGGCTTTCCGAGCAGCCGGCCTTCTCGGCACAGGCCTTGAGCGTGAGCTTGCGCGCCAGCCGGGCGTGCTTGATGCGCGTGCCCAGTTCCAGCGCGTTGGCGTTGGCGTCGGCGGCCATGGCCAGGCCGGCGGGCAGGGCGGCGGTCATGGCCGTCCCGCCCGCCGGGGCGGATCGAAGCAGGGCAAGTGCATGGTCTTTCCCGTTAATCAAGAAACTTGATTATTGGGCATGAAGCTGTATTGAGGCATTGGGGTAAACCCGGACTTCGAAAAACAGGCGGGGATGGCTAGAGGGACTGCGACAGCTCGCGGGTGATGGCTTGCGCGCAGCGCAGCAGCGGCGCGACCAGTTCGCGCTTGACGCGCGGGGCGTCCCAGCGCGGCACGGGCACGGCGATATTGACCGCCCCCACCGGCTCGCGCCGGCCGTTGTAGACCGGCGCGGCCACCGAAATGTCGCCGATGAAGGCTTCCTGGTCGTTGATGACGTAGCCCTGGGCGCGCCATTGCCGCATCAGCTTGCGCAGGGTTTCGGCGTCGGTGACGGTATGTTCGGTCATGGCCTGGCGCGGTCCGGCCAGGATGGCCTCGGCCTGCTCGGCCGGCAGCTGCGCCATGATGGCGCGGCCTGCCGCGGTGCAGAAGGCCGGCAGCCGCGACCCCACGTGCAGGTTGACGCTGACCGGGTGCACGCTGGCATAGCGCAGCACGTAGACGATCTCCAACCCTTCGAGCTCCATCAGGTTGACGGTCTCGCTGGTGGCGCGGTTCAGCGCCTCCAGGTGGGGCTGGGCGATCTCGCGCACCGGGTCGGTCGAAAGCACGGTGTGGCCGAATTCCAGCATCCTGGACGAAAGCGCATAGGCCCGCGTTTGCGGATGCTGGCGCAGGTAGCCCAGCTGGCGCAGGGTGTGGGTCAGGCGCTGCACCGCGCTTTTTTCCAGCCCGGACATCTGCGCCAGCTCGGTCAGCGTCAGCGGCCGCTGCGCCTGGTTCAGGCATTCGAGCAGGTGAAAGCACTTGCCCACCGAAAGCACGAAAAGCTTGTCCGCCGCCGCGCCGCCGGGCGGGGCGGGCAGGGCGGGGTCATCGGTGGCTGCGGCGGGCTTCATGGCCCGCTATTTGACCAGATTCCCGTAAAGGTCCGGGCGCCGGTCGCGCCACCACGGAAAGCCCACGCGCGCCCGGCCCACTTCGTCCAGGTCCGCCACGTGCACCAGCAGGGCGTTTTCCTCCCCGGCCAGGCGGGCGGCGATCATGCCATGGGGATCGACCGCCATGCTGTGGCCCAGGTGATGGCGCGGGCCTTCGATGCCGGCGCGGTTGCACGCCAGCACATAGGCGCCGTTCTCGTAGGCGCGCGCCCGCGGCGGCACTTCCCAGATCGAGGCGCGCCGCTGCGGGTCGCTGTAGGTCGAAAAGGAGATGGGCATCACCAGCACCTCGGCGCCCTGCAAGGCCAGCGCGCGGCTGCCCTCGGGGTACAGCCTGTCGTTGCAGATCTGGATGCCGATGCGCGTGCCGCACAGGTCGAACACCGGCAGGCCGCGTCCCGGCGAGAAGTAGAACTTCTCGTAGCTGCCCGTGCCGCCGGGCTTGTCGTTGGGAAAATAGGCCGGGATGTGGGTCTTGCGGTAGATGCCCAGCACCTGCCCGCGCGCATCGCTGACCAGCGCCGAGTTGTAGTAGCCGTCGTCGGCGCGCTCGGCCAGCGGCAGCACCAGCGCCGTGCCGCGCGAGGCGGCGTGCCCGACCAGGCGCAGCACGCGCGGGTCGTCGGCGCGCATGAAGTGGCGGTCGAAGTCCGCCTGCAGGCTATTGGCGAAAAAGGGCGCCAGGAACAGCTCCGGAAAGGCCAGCAGCTCGACGCCCTGGCCGTGGGCCTGGTCGATCAGGGCCGCCGCGGTATCGAACATGGCGGCCGAGCCGTCCTGGACGCTGCCGGTCTGCGCGGCCGCCATGCAAAGCGTGCGTGTCATGGCGGGCTCCTTCAGTGCCAGATCTGGCCGAAGGCGCGCAGGAAGTTGCCGCCGGCGATGCCGTCGACCTCGGCGGCCGAGAAGCCGGCGCGCTCTAGCGCCTGCAGGATCAGCGGAAACTGGCGCGGCGTGGGCGTGTCGCCCGGGTAGCGGTCGGCCAGCCGGTTGCCGAAGGCATTGATGAACACCCCCGCCGGGCCGGGATAGTTGCGGCTCAGGTTCAGGATGGCCTCGACCTGGGCCGGGTCCTGCACGCAGGCGAAATCGGTGCCGATGCCGATGTGCTCGACACCGACCAGGTCGGCGATGTAGCGCGCGTGGCGCACGAAGTTCTCCAGCGTGGGCGGATGCTTGGGGTCGCCGTCCCAGTTCAGGAAGCCGTGGATGCTCACGCCGATGACCCCGCCGGTGGCGGCCACCGCGCGGATCGACTCGTCGGTCTTGTTGCGCACCCGCATGTCCACCGCCTTGGCGTTGGCGTGGGTCAGCAGCACCGGCTTGTCCGACAGGGCGGCGGCTTCCTGCACCGTGGCTTCCGAGCAGTGGCTCAGGTCGATGGCCACGCCCACCCGGTTCAGCTCCTTGACCACCTCGCGGCCGAAATCGGTCAGGCCGGCGCCGCGCGTCTCGCCGCAGCCGTCGGCCACCAGGTTGGCCTCGTTGTAGGTCAGCTGCGCCACGCGCAGGCCCATGGCGTGGAAGGCGCGGATGCGCTGGATGTTCGACTCCAGCGGCAGCAGGTTCTGCCAGCCCATGATCAGGCCCGTCTTGCCCTCGGCCTGGGCCGCGGGTATGTCCTCGGCCCGGCGCACCAGGCGCCAGCCGGCCGCCGGATCGTCCACCGCGGCCAGCCAGCGCGCCATGGCGTCGAAGGCCGGCACCATGCCTTGCAGGTAGGGCGCGACGGTGACGTTGGCGGCGGTGACCCCGCCGGTCTTGAGCGGTTCGGCGATGCCATCGCCGTGAAACACCAGTGCGTCGATGACGATGCGTTGGGTGGAGCCCATGTTTTCCCCTTGATCCGTAGGTGGTTGAGGCAGCGGCGCCGCGGACGGCGCGCGAACAGTTATTGCTATCCAATAACGACTATTGCTTTGCAATAGGTTAAGGGATAACTTTGTTCCGGGCAATGCCGCGGGGCATCCTGGATCCGCGGCGGTCCGACACTGACAAGGGGAATATCGCCATGAAGAAAACCTTCGCCATACTGGGGCTGCTTGCCTCGTTCTGCGCGCTGGCGCCGGCCGCCGCGCAAAGCTATCCCACCCGGCCCATCACCCTGGTGGTGGCCTATCCGCCCGGCGGCAGCACCGACACCGCGGCGCGGCTGCTGGCCGAGCGCATGGGCCGCGAGCTGGGCCAGAGCGTGGTGGTCGAGAACCGGCCCGGCGCCGGCGGCGTGATCGGCGCCTCGGGCGTGGCCAAGGCCCGGCCGGACGGCTATACGCTGCTGTTCGCCGCCTCGCCCGAGCTGTCCATTGCCGGGCTGACCAACAAGAACCTGCCCTACGACCCGGCCAAGGACTTCGCGCCGATCTCCACGGTCGGCCAGGTGCCCTTCATCCTGGTGGCCAATACGGGCTTCGCGCCCAATAACGTCAAGGAACTGATCGACCATGCCAAGGCCAATCCGGGCAAGGTCAATTTCTCGTCCTTCGGCAACAACACCTCCAATCACCTGGGCGGCGAGCTGTTCAACGCGCAGGCCGGCATCAAGATGACGCACATTCCCTACCGGGGCAGCGCGCCGTCGCTGGCCGACCTGATGGGCGGGCAGGTGCAGGTCACCTTCGATACCGTCACCGCGGTGCTGCCGCTCATCCAGGGCGGCAAGGTCAAGGCGCTGGGCGTGGCGACCGCCGAGCGCTCGCCGCTGGTGCCCGATCTGCCCACCATCTCGGAAAGCGGCCTGCCGGGCTTTACCGGCGGCACCTGGTTCGCCCTGCTGGCCCCGGCCGGCGCGCCGCAGGACGTCGTCGCGCGCCTGTCCGAAACGGTGCAGGGCATACTCAAGTCCGAGGAGATCGCCCAGCAGTTCGCCACCCGCGGCATCCAGCCCAGCCCGTCCACGCCCGAGGGCCTGCGGACCTTCCTGGCCAGCGAAATCGCGAAATGGTCGGCTGCCGCCGACAAGATCGGCTTGAAGGCGGAATAGGCATGCAGCAGCAAGGCAAGGGCCCGGTCGCGATCATCGGCGCGGGCATCGTGGGCTTGTGCACCGCCCACGCGCTGCGGCGCGCCGGGCATGCCGTCACGCTCTTCGATCCCGAGGCGCCGGGTTCGCCGGCGCAATGTTCCTACGGCAACGCCGGCGCCCTGTCCTCGCGCTCGGTCGCGCCCCTGGCCATGCCGGGGGTGCTGCGCAGCGCCTTGCCCATGCTGCTCGATGCGCGCAGCCCCCTGCACATTCCGCCGCGCTACTGGCTGCGCGCCGCGCCCTGGCTGGCGCGCTTCGCGGCGGCGGCGCGACCGGCGCGCGTGGCCGCCATCGCCCGCGCCCTGGACGAACTGCTGGCCGGATCGGTGCCGGCGCACGCGGCGCTGGCGCGCGAAGTGGGCGTGCCCGAGCTGGTGCGCGGCGGCGGGCAGCTGCACGTGTATCCCGACGCGCGGGCCTATGCCGCCGACGCGGCCTCCTGGGCGCTCAAGCGGCGCCACGGCCTGCGCGCCGAGCCCGTGGACGCGCAGGCCATCCGCGAGCTGGAGCCCGAGGTCGGCCGGCGCTACACCACGGGCGTGCTGCTGCCCGACGAGGGCTGGCTGGCCAATCCGGGGCGCTATGCCCAGGCCATCGCCGCGGCGCTGCGCGGGCAAGGCGTGCAGATCGTGCCGGTGCGCATCCAGGCCCTGCGCCAGGATGCGCAAGGCTGGTCGCTGGCCGCGGCCGGACGGTCATGGCCGGCGCGGCAGGTGGTGGTGTGCGCCGGCGCCTGGTCGCGCGCGCTGCTGGCGCCGCTGGGGCACGAGGTGCCGCTGGAGAGCCAGCGCGGCTACCACCTGCAGGCCCCGGACGCCGGCGTGGCGCTCTCGCGCCTGGTGGTGCTGGGCGATCGCAAGGTCTATCTCATGCCCGGCGAGCAGGGCCTGCGCATCGCCGGCACGGTCGAGTTCGGCGGGCTGGCGCGCGCGCCCAACCGGCGCCGGGCCATGCTGCTGGCCGGCCACGCGCGGGCCGCGCTGGCCCATGCGCGGCTGGATGGCGCGCAGATGTGGATGGGCCATCGGCCCTGCCTGCCCGATTCCCTGCCGGTCATCGGCGCCGTGCCCGGGCTGCCCGGGCTGTGGTGCGCCTTCGGCCACGGTCACCTGGGCCTGACCGGCTCGGTGAACACCGGCGCGCTGATCGCCCGGGCCATGGCCGGCCATGCGGCGCCGCAGGAGCTGGCGCCGTTTGCTATCGGCCGGTTCGCCTGACCCGCGCCGCGGGCGCCGGCGCGGGCGCCAGCGCCGCCAGCGCGGCGCCGGCCGCGCCTTCGAGCAGCGCCCGGTCGGGCCGCACGCGCGCCAGCACGCGCAGGCCCATCAGCACGCTGAGCAGGTGCCGCGCAAGGTCTTGCGCGGGCTGGCGGCTGTCGATGGCGCCCTGGGCCTGGCCCGCCTGCACGCAGGACAGGAAGAACGCCTCGATGCGGGCCAGCTCGTCGGCCACGGCCGCCTGCAGGGCCGGATCGCGCGGCGCCGCGCCCAGCGCCGCGTTCACCAGCATGCAGCCCTTGCGGTCGCGGTCTTGCAGCGAGCGCCTGAGGATGTCGTCGAAGAACGCGCCGATGGCCTGGACGGGCGGCAGCTTCGCGCAGCGGCCGATGCGTGCGGCGATGGTGCCTTGCACGTAGTGCGCGAGCGCCCGCTCGTACAGCGCGCGCTTGCCGCCGAAGGCGTTGTACAGGCTGGCGCCGGCGATGCCGGTGCAGTCGATCAGGTCGCGCACCGAGGTCGCCTCGTAGCCCTTGTGCCAGAAGCATTGCATGGCCGCCTCCAGCACGGCCTGCTCGTCGAACTCTCTCGGTCGCCCCATATTCCTGTTCCGCCGCGCCGGCGCGGCGGCCCGGCTTGCCACTTCCGTGGCCGTCCCGCTATTCTAGAACAGTTGAACTAAAAAAACGCCGCGCCTTCGGCTTGCCGTCCACCAGGAGAAAGGCATGATCCGCTTCTATTTCCATCCCACCCCCAATCCCGCCAAGGTCTCGCTGTTCCTGGAGGAGGCGGGGCTCGACTACGAGGTGGTGCCGGTCGATACCAGCCGTGGCGAGCAGCATGCGCCGGCGTTTCGCGCCATCAACCCCAACGGCAAGGTGCCGGCCATCGTCGATACCGACGGGCCGGCGGGCAAGCCGGCGCGCGTGTTCGACTCCACCGCCATCCTGCTGTACCTGGCCGAGAAAACCGGCAAGTTCCTCGGCAGCCCCGAGGACCGGCCGCAGCTGCTGTCCTGGCTGCTGTTCATCGCCTCGGGCCTGGGGCCGTTCTCGGGGCAGGCGGTGCATTTCCAGTTTGCCGCGCCCGAAGGGCTGGACTATGCGGTCAACCGCTACCGGCGCGAGGCCGAGCGGCACTACCAGGTGCTGAACGACCACCTGGCCGGGCGCCAGTACATCGTCGGCGACACCTATACCATCGCGGACATCTCCGCCTGGGGCTGGCTGGACCGCGCCTCGCGGGTGCTCAAGGGCGCCGGCGATCCGCTGGCGCCGTTTCCGCACCTCAAGCGCCTGTTCGAGACCGTTGACGCCCGCCCGGCCGCGGCCCGGGCGCGCCAGGTGGGCAAGGATCATCCCTTCAAGCGCGTCAACGACGAGGAAACCCGCCGCGCGCTGTTCCCCTCCAACTATCCCCCGGCTTGCTGATCCGCACCGCTACATCGATGGAGAAAACCGACATGGCAGACACGCCCGAATACGTACCGCCCGAGGTCTGGACCTGGCAAAAGCCCAGCGGCGGCGCGTTCGCCAACATCAACCGGCCGGTCGCCGGCCCGACCCACGACAAGGAGCTGCCGGTGGGCCGCCATCCGCTGCAGCTTTATTCGCTGGGTACGCCCAACGGCCAGAAGGTCACCATCCTGCTCGAAGAGCTGCTGGCCCTGGGCCATGCCGGGGCCGAGTACGACGCCTGGCTGATCCGCATCGCCGAGGGCGAGCAGTTCGGCAGCGGCTTCGTGCAGGTCAATCCCAATTCCAAGATCCCGGCGCTGCTGGACCGTTCCGGGCCCGAGCCGGTCAAGGTATTCGAGTCCGGCGCCATCTTGCTGCACCTGGCCGAAAAGTTCGGCGAACTGCTGCCCGGCGCCCAGCCGGACCGCGCGCAATGCCTGTCGTGGCTGTTCTGGCAGATGGGCAGCGCGCCCTACCTGGGCGGCGGCTTCGGGCATTTCTACGCCTACGCGCCCACCAAGATCGAATACGCCATCGACCGCTTCGCCATGGAGGTCAAGCGCCAGCTGGACGTGCTGGACCGGCGCCTGGCCGAGAACGAATACCTGGCCGGCGGGCAGTACACCATCGCCGACATCGCGGTGTTCCCGTGGTACGGCGGGCTGGCCAAGGGCTGGCTGTACGGCGCCGCCCAGTTCCTGTCGGTGCATGAATACCGGCACGTGCAGCGCTGGGCCGACGCCATCCACGCGCGCCCTGCGGTCAGGCGCGGGCTGATGGTCAACCGCACCTGGGGCGATCCGGCCTCGCAGCTGCACGAGCGGCACGACGCGGGGGATTTCGAGACGAAGACGCAGGACAAGGTGCAGGCTGCGGGGGCGTGAAGCCGTCGCGCATCACCGGCCTTGCGGCCGGCGGCTGGTACGCAGGCGAGGCGCCGTCGTAGAGACGCGGATAGAAAATTTCGTACAATAAAATTAATTTTATTGAATGAAATTTTCTGCGCCCATGAACGCCATTGCCGAGGATGTACTGGTAAACCACCTTGTCGCGCTGCAGGCCAGGCCCGTGCCTGCCCCGACGCGGGAACGGCTTGCCCAGGCCTTGATGGACTGGTTCACTGCGGGATGGTCGGGCATGGACATGCCCGGCGCGGCTTGTGTGCGCGAACTGGCCCGGCAGTGCGCCCCCGGTCCGGGCGCGGCCTACGTTTTCGGCGGCGAGGCCGCCACGGGCATGGCGGCCGCTTTTGCCAATGCCGCCATTGCCCACTTGCGCGAAATCGACGACGCGCATCGCGCAGCCATGCTGCATCCGGGCGTCGTGGCCATAACGCCCGTACTGGCCCTGGCTGCGCAGGGGACGCTCACCCAGCGCAGAGCGATCGACGCGATCATCGCAGGGTACGAGGTCGCGCTGCGCCTGGGCGAGGCGCTGGGCACCGGCCATGCGGCCCGGTTCCATGCCACCGCCACGGCGGGCGCGGTGGGCGCGGGGGCGGCCGCCGGCGTGGCCCTGGGGCTGACGCCTGGGCAGCTGCATCACGCCCTGGGCATTGCCGCCACGCAGGCGGCCGGTCTGTGGCAACTGGTCGATGACGGCGCCCATGCCGCAAAATCGCTGCATCCGGCCATGGCCGTGCGCAACGGCCTGACCGCCGCCTACGCGGCGCGGGCCGGCATGCCGGGCGCGCGCGCCTTTGCCACAGGCGCGCGCGGCCTGTACGCCTTGCTAGCGGGCGACGGCCCGCTTGCCGCCCTGGATGGCGAGCTTCAGGCGCCCGAGCGCATCAATACGGCCACCATCAAAGCCTGGCCTTGCTGCGCGCAGTTGTTCACGCCCCTGGACGCCACCCTCGAATTGATGCGCGCGCATGGCATCAGGTCCGGGCAAGTCGCCGCCGTCCAGATCGTGATCTTTCCCCATGCCCTGAAAATCGCTGGCGTGGACTGGCCGGCCAACGCTTCCGAAACGTGTTTCAGCTTGCGCTATGTCGTGGCCAGCCTGTTATTGCACGGCGCATTACGCTTGCAGGACATGCAGGCGCCCCAAGTGGACTGTCCGGCGCTGCGGACGCTGGCCGGCCGGATCACGATCGATACGGACGAATCCTTCCAGCGGGTCTTTCCTCGCAAGCGGCCTTGCCGCGTGACGATCACGCTGCAAGATGGCCGGCAACTGAGCGCGATGCGCGAGTTGCGGCGCGGAGATCCCGAAGAGCCCTACAGTTGGGAGGAACTGAGGGCGCGCATGCGGGCATTTGCCCCTGGCATGGACGATGCGTCCGCCCTCGCCATCGATCGCTGGTGCGCCGGGTTTGCCGACCCGGCGCGCGACGGCGAGCATTGCAGGCCCGCGGCTGGCCTGTTCGGCGGCTGATGCTGGCCGGGTTCTAGACCGGCGCTTGCCAGCCGGCCGGCGGCCGGCAGGAAAAACCCTGCAGCGCCAGCTCCCGGCGCACGACTTCCACCGCTTTCAATTGCGCTTTTTCGTTGTGGCGCGACGCCAGGCCCAATACGACCAGCGATCCGATAAAACTGCCGTCCGCGTCGAACACGGGCAAAGCGACCGAGGCCATTTCCGCGATCCGCTCGGCTCGCGTCATGGCATAGCCTTTTTCGCGGATGAGCCTGGCGTGCGGCGTGTCCTCTCCGCAGAAGAACCGCAGTACATGGGCCGAGGAGCCGCCCGCCTCGAGCGGCAGGCGCGTGCCCACTTCGACGTGATGGCGCACTTCCTTCCAGGTGTTCTCGCGATAAAGGCAGATGCGATCTTCGCCGCTGCGGGTGTAGAGCGCCGCCGTCTCTCCGGTTTCCTGCACCACGTTGCGCAGCACCGGTTGGATGCGCGCGCCCAGGTCGAAGGTGCGCCGGTACAGCATCCCCATGTGCAGCAAGGCGGGCCCCGGCGCATAAACGCCGTTGTCGAAACGATGCAGCAGCCGCGCGCGCACCAGCACGCCGGCCAGGCGCAGCAAGGTGGCCTTGTCCAGCCGGGTGCGTTCTGCCAGCTCGTTCAGGGATAGCCGCAATGCCTGTTCGTCGAAGGATTCGAGAATCGAAAGGCCGCGCTCCAGCACGCCCGCGGGCGGCGTAGGGGATGGTTTGCTTGACACGTGAATCCAAAGCTCCTACATTTTCATTCAATAAAATAAATTTTATCCAATGAAATTCAGCTGGCGGCAACCGTGCCGGCCAGTCACAGGGAGACAAGTATCGCTCAGCCATGGCGGCTTCGCTGTGGCGGGCGGTCGCTGCGAAATCATGGCGGATCCGGATACGACGCTTCTTGCCGCGCTTGCGGCCGTGGTGGGCGATGCCCATGTGCTGGTCGACGATTCGGACAAGGCTCCCTATGTCTCGGACTGGCGGCGCAACTATCCGGGGGCGGCCCTGGCCGTGCTGCGGCCGGCCGATACCGGGCAGGTGTCGCGCGCCGTGGCCTTGTGCGCCGCCGCTGGCGTGCCGGTGGTGCCGCAGGGCGGCAATACCGGGCTGGTGGGCGGCTCCACGCCCGATCACACCGGGCGGGAGGTCGTCCTGAGCCTGGGCCGCATGAACGCGGTGCGGCGGGTCGATCCGCTGGATAACAGCATGACGCTGGAAGCCGGATGCACCGTGCTGGCCGCCCAGCAGGCCGCCGCCGGCCAAGGGCGGCTGTTTCCCTTGTCCTTGGCGTCGGAGGGCAGCGCCACCATCGGCGGCGTCGTTTCGACCAATGCAGGCGGAGAACAGGTCTTGCGCTACGGCAATACGCGTGACCTGACCCTGGGCGTGGAAGCGGTGCTGGCCGATGGCCGCGTACTGGACGCCCTGACTGCGCTGCGCAAGGACAATACCGGCTACGACCTCAAGCAGCTGTTCATCGGCGCCGAAGGCACGCTCGGCGTGGTGACGGCGGCCACCTTCAAGCTATATGCGATGCCGCGCAAGGTCGTGACAGCGTGGGCGGCGCTGGCCGATGCCCAGGCGGCCGTGGCCCTGCTGGCTCGGCTGGCCGAGTCGGTGGGCGAGCGGGTGACCGCCTTCGAGCTGTTGGGCCGTCAGGCCCTGGACCAAGTGCTGGCGCATCCGCTGGCCGGCATGCGCGACCCGTTGCCCGGCGGCTATCCCTGGGCAGTGCTGTTCGACGTGTCGGAGACCTCCGCGTGCATGGATCCCGCGCCGGCGGTCGAAGAAGTCTTGGCGCTGGCGCTGGAAGACGGCCTCGCGCTGGACGCCGCCTTGGCCGCTTCGGGACGCCAGGCGCGCGAATTCTGGGCTTTGCGCGAACATGTCCCGGAAGCGCAGCGCCTGGCCGGGCCTTCGATCAAGCATGACATCTCGGTCCCGGTCTCGCGCATTCCCGACTTCATCGAGCAGGCAGGCGCCGCGCTGGAGCGGCTGATGCCGGGGGTTCGCATCGTGTGCTTCGGGCACGTGGGCGACGGCAACCTGCACTACAACCAGAGTCCGCCCCCGGGCATGCCGGAGCCGGCGTTCCGCAGCCGCGAGCAGGATGTGCACGATGTCGTGCATGGCATCGCCGCACGCATGCACGGATCGATTTCGGCGGAACACGGCATCGGCCGTCTCAAGCAGCAAGCCTTCCTGCGCCACAAGTCGCCGGTCGCGGTCGAACTGATGTCCGGCATCAAGGCGGCGCTGGACCCACGCAATCTCTTGAATCCTGGCCGCGTGCTGCCAGGCCGGAACTAACTATTGATCTCTCTATTGCCAGGAATGTCCATGTCCGTTTCCGTCTTCGATATGCAGTCGCTTCAGCATCTTTGGAGCACCGACGAACTGCGCGCCATTTTTTCCGAGGAGAACCGCATCCAGAAGTGGCTGGATTTCGAAGCCGCGCTGGCCGCCGCACAGGCGGAGTTGGGGATTATTCCCGCCGCGGCGGCGCGGCAGATTGCCGAGCAGGCGCAAGTGCGCAATATCGATATCGGCAAGATGTCGGCCGAAATCCGGCGGATCAAGCACTCGCTGGTTCCCGCGCTCAAGCAATTGCAAGCCTGCTGCAGCAAAGAGAATGGCGAGTGGGTGCATTACGGCGCGACGACCCAGGATGTGGTCGATACCGGCGTCGCGCTGCAGCTCAAGGAGGCGCATGCCGTCATCATGCGCGACCTGCGCGCGGTGAGCGACGAGTTGGCCAGGCTGGCGCGCGAGCATCGCGACACCATCATGGCGGGCCGCACCCATGGCGTGCAGGCCCTGCCCATCACTTTCGGCCATAAGTGCGCCATCTGGCTCGATGAAATCGGCCGTCACCAGCAGCGGCTGGCCGAATGCGAATCGCGGGTCATGGTGGGCATGGTCGCCGGGGCTGTGGGCAGCCAGGCCTCGCTGGGCGAGCGGGCGGCCGAGGTCGAACGCCTTACGCTGCAGCGGCTGGGCCTTGGCGTGCCGCCGATCAGCTGGGCGCCGGCGCGCGACCGCTTCACCGAATATGCGCTGCTGCTTGCCATGGTGGGCGCTACGCTCTCGAAGATCGGCAACGAACTCTTCAACATGCAGCGCAACGAGTTTTCCGAGGTGGAAGAGGCCTTCTCGGAAGGCAAGCTGGGCTCGTCCACCATGCCGCACAAGCGCAATCCGACCTCGGCCGAAAACCTGGCGGGATTGTCGCGGCCGTTGCGCTACAACGCCACGCTGATGCTCGAAGGCATGCTGCAGGAAGGCGAGCGCGACGGCATTGCCTGGAAGATGGAGTGGAAGGCCCTGCCCGAATGCTGCCTGATCGCCGGCGCCATGTTGTTTCAGGCGCGCAACTTGCTGGCCGGCTTGCGGGTGGATGGCGCCGCCATGGCTGCCAACCTCGAGCGCATGCGCGGATACCTGCTGTCCGAGCGCGTGATGCTGGAACTGAGCGAGCGGGTAGGCAAGCAGACTGCCCACGAATGGATCTACGAGGCTTCCATGCACGGCATTTCCCGCAAGCTGGATTTTGCCGAGGCCATGCGCCAGCACGAGGGGCTGGCCAACCTGCTGGGCGAGGAAGAAATCCGCCGGCTAACGGATCCCGCGGGCTATCTGGGTCAATGCGGCGCCTCGGTGGACCGGCTGCTGGCCGCGCAGTAGAACGCCAGTCCCGGGCAGGGCTGACCGTCTTGCCTATTGAATAAATACAAAGAGAGGAGACAAAACCATGATTTCTACACGCGATACGTACGCCGCGCGAGGGTCGCGCCCGCTGTGGGCTGGCGCGCTGTTGGCCGTGGCGGCCATGGCCCTGCCGGTCATGCCTGCCGGCGCCGCGCAGACCGGCTTTCCCGAACGGCCGATTACGCTGGTGGTGGGCTTTCCGCCCGGCGGCGGCGGCGACCTGTACGGCCGCCTGATCGCCACGGCGATGAGCAAGACCTTGAAGCAGACGGTCATCGTCGAGAACAAGCCCGGCGCCGGCGGGAATATCGCGGCCAGCCTGGTCGCCAAGGCGCCGGCCGACGGCTACACCATGTTGCTGGCCATGAGCGGCAACATGGCCGTCTCGCCGGCGCTCAAGCCCCAGACCCTGCCTTATAGGGTGCCTGAGGACTTTGCCCCGATCGGCCTGATCCTCGAAGCGCCGCACGGGCTGTTCGTCGAACCCAAATCGAAGTTCGGCAGCGCCGAAAGCGTGCTTGCCGCGGCCAAGCAGTCGGAGTTGACCTTCGCCTCGACCGGCACCGGTGGCGCAGCCCATATCGGCATGGAAAGAATCAAGGAGCTGGGCGGGCTGAAGCTGCTGCATATCCCGTACAAGGGCTCGGGCCCGGCCATTACCGACCTGATCGGCGGGCAGGTCGACATGTTCTTCGCCACGGCCTCGCCCCTGATGCCCCAGGTGCGGCAAGGCTCGCTCAAGCTTCTTGGCGTATCGGGCGAAAAGCGCAGCCCCAGCCTGCCCGATGTGCCGACCTTCAAGGAGCTGGGCGTGGACATGGCCTTGACGCAGTGGTATGGGCTGGCCGCGCCGGCAGGCACGCCGCAGGAGGTCCTGCAGGTGCTGTCACACCATCTGAGCCTGGCATTGAAAGATCCCGCGGTGCGCGAGACCATCCGCAAGGATGCCGCGATGGAACGCGATCTCCCATTGGAGCAATTCGGCGAGTATCTCGTGCGCGACATTGCCCAGTACCGTACCGTCGCCACGCCGCAACTATTGAAGCAGATCGGCCTGTAGGAGTCGCTTTCATGCTGAACGAACGGGGCCAGACGTTGGCCGACCACCACAAAACCATGCCAATCGAAACCCTGATGTCGGCCGACCAGCTGGCGCGCGCCCTGGCGGGACCGGCGGCGCCGTTGCTCGTCGATTGCAGTTTCGACCTGGCAGATCCGCAGGCTGGCCAGCGTGCGTACGCCCAGGGGCATATTCCGGGTGCGCATTACCTGCACCTGGAAGCGGACTTGAGCGGCCCCGTAACCGACCGCAGCGGCCGCCATCCGCTGCCCGATCGTGCCGGGTTCGCATCCCGCATGGCTGGGCTGGGCGCCCGGCCGGACACGCAAGTGGTGGCTTACGACAACGCGGGCGGCATGTACGCCGCACGCCTGTGGTGGCTGATGCGCTGGCTCGGTCACGGCGCCGTGGCAGTGCTGGACGGCGGCCTGGCGGCGTGGCGCGCGGCGGGTCTGCCGGTGACCGCCGAGCCCGCGCCGGTCCCCCTGCCCGAGCCCGAAGAGTGCTTGCTGCGCGAGTCGCTGGTGCGCACGGTGCAGTACGACACGGTACGCGCCAATCTGCAAACGGGCCGCCTGCTGCTCATCGACGCCCGGGCGCCCGACCGCTTCCGCGGCGAGAACGAGACGCTGGACCCCGTGGGCGGCCATATCCCGGGTGCGCGCAATCGCCTGTTCCGCGACAATCTGGACTCGGCCGGGCGTTTCAAGACGCCGGCCGAATTGCGCCAGGCCTTCGAGGCATTGGCAGACGGCCACGCGCCCACCGAGCTGGTCAGCCAGTGCGGCTCCGGCGTCACCGCCTGCCATAACCTGTTGGCGCTGGAAATCGCCGGCCTGTCCGGCGCGGCCTTGTATCCCGGCTCCTGGAGCGAGTGGTGCCGCCAGCCTGGCGCGCCGATCGCCACCGGCCCGAACCCGTAAAGCCCGATCATGTCGCGTTCTTCGTCACCGCCGGCCCCCATGCGGCCGCATAGCGCCCATTGGGGTGTATTTTCGGCAGCCTGGCGCGAGGGGGCGGTGGCGGTACGCCCGCATCCGGGGGATCCGGATCCCAATCCGCTTATCGAGAACTTCCGCAACGCGATCGACCACCCGGCCCGCGTAACCCAGCCGATGGTGCGGCGCGGCTGGCTGGAAGATGGACCCGGCCCCGATTCGCGCCGCGGGCGCGACGGTTTCGTGCCCATGGCCTGGGGCGAAATCCTGGACCGGATCGCCGCCGAACTGCAGCGCGTGCAGGCGGCCCATGGACCGCAGGCGGTGTTCGGGGGATCGTACGGCTGGTCCAGTGCCGGCAGGTTCCACCATGCGCAAAGCCAGGTGCACCGCTTCCTCAATACTGTGCTGGGCGGTTATGTCCGCTCGGTAAACAGCTACAGCGCAGGTGCCTCGGCCGTGATCCTGCCGCACGTGCTGGGCAGCATGGACGAGGTGGCCCGGCGCAATGTCACTTGGGAACAGATCGTCTCGCATACGGACATCGTGCTGTCTTTCGGCGGCATGGCGCTGAAGAATTCGCGCGTGGCCAGCGGCGGCATCAGCAGGCACGTCGAGCGCGACGCCATGGCAAGCGCTGCGACGCGAGGCTGCCGCTTCATCTCCATCAGCCCCTTGCGCACGGACATGCCCGAGGAGGCGCGCGCGCAATGGGTGCCTGCGGTCCCCGGCACGGATGCGGCGCTGATGCTGGGCCTGCTGTACGTGCTGGTCTCGGAGAACCTGCATGACCGCGGCTTCCTGGCCGATTACTGCGTGGGCTGGGATCGTTTCGAAGCCTATCTGCTGGGGCGGACCGACGGCCAGCCCAAGACGCCGCAATGGGCCTCGGCCATCTGCCAGGTGGCGCCGGAGCTGATCGCCGAGATGGCCCGCGCCCTGCACGGTAAGCGCGTGCTCGTCACCGTTGCGCACTCCCTGCAGCGGGCCGAGCATGGCGAGCAGCCCGTCTGGATGGGGGCGGTGCTGGCCGCCGCGCTTGGCCAGATCGGCTTGCCTGGCGGCGGTTATGCCTATGCACTGGGCACGCTGGCGCATTACGGCAAGCGCAGCAATGCCGTGCCCCTTGCCGCGCTGCCGCAAGGCACCAACGGCGTGCGGGCATTCATCCCGGTCGCACGCATCGCCGACATGCTGCTCGATCCTGGGGGGCAGTTCGACTACAACGGCAAGCGCCATGTCTATCCCGACATCCGGCTGGCCTATTGGGCGGGCGGCAACCCCTTCCATCATCACCAGGACCTGGCCCGCTTGGCCGCGGCTTTCCGGCGTCTGGAAACGTTCATCGTCCACGAGATAGCGTGGACCGCCACCGCCCGCCACGCGGACATCGTGTTGCCGTGCACCATGACGCTGGAGCGCGAGGACATCGGCGCGGCGCCCACCGATCCGCTCATGGTCGCCATGCATCGCATCGTGCCGCCGCACGGCCAGGCTCGCGACGACTACGATATATTCGCCGACCTGGCCGAACGCCTGGGCAAGCGCCAGGACTTCACCGAAGGCCGCAGCAGCGCGCAATGGCTGCGCCATCTGTACGAGCGCACGCGCCTGGCGCTGCTGGACAAGGGGCTGGAGGCGCCGGATTTCGACACGTTCTGGGCGCGCGGCGAACTGGTGCTGCCGCAGCAGGAAGACGACGGCGGCATCTTGCGTGCCTTTCGCAACGACCCGGCCGGCAAGCCGCTGCCCACGCCCAGCGGCAAGGTGCAGGTGTATTCGCCGGTCGTGGCCGGTTTCGGCTATGACGACTGCCCCGGCCATCCGGTCTGGCTGGCGCCGTCGGAGCCTCCCAGCGCGGCTTATCCGCTGTACCTGGTCGCCAACCAGCCGGCCACCCGCCTGCACAGCCAGCTGGACTTCGGTAGCCATAGTGCCGGCAGCAAGCGCCGCGGACGCGAGGTATGCACGCTGCACCCGGCCGACGCGGCCGCCCGCGGCATCGCCGAAGGCGATATCGTCCGCCTTTACAACGGCCGGGGCGCCTGCCTGGCGTGCGCCACCTTGAGCGAATCGGTGATGCGGGGCGTGGTGCAGCTTCCGACCGGCGCGTGGTTCGATCCGATCGATCCGGACGCCGATGCGCCGATGTGCGTGCACGGCAATCCCAACGTGCTGACGCGCGATATCGGCACCTCCTCGTTAGCCCAGGGATGCACCGGCCAGCTGACCGTCGTGCAGGTCGAGCGCCACGATGGCCCCCTGCCGCCAGTCCGTGCCTTTTTGCCGCCTGGCGCGGACGTTCCGCCCTGCCAGTGAGCAGGGCGGGCATGTCCAGGAGATTCCCGTGACCCGATCAGCGCATGTTCAGGCCTTCTTCGACGAAGCTACCCATACCGTCACCTACCTGGTGGCCGATCCCGCTACCTGCCAGGCGGCGGTCATCGATCCCGTGCTGGACTACGACCCCGCCTCGGGCACGGCGGCCACGGTGTCAGCGGACCGGGTACTGGATGCCGCCAGCGCCCAGGGCCTGCGGATTTCCTGGGTGCTCGAAACGCACGTGCACGCCGACCACCTGAGCGCGGCGCCTTACGTAGGAGAGCGGACGGGCGCCAGGGTGGGTATCGGCGAACATGTCCGCCAGGTGCAGCACGTCTTTCGGGGAGTCTTTAATCTGGCGGCCGTCTCCGGCGATGGCAGCGAATTCGATCGCCTGTTTCGCGACGGCGACCAACTGGCCCTGGGAGAACTGGCCATCGAGGTGATTCATACCCCCGGGCATACGCCGGCATGCGTGTCCTACAAGATCGGCGATGCCATCTTCGTGGGCGATACCTTGTTCATGCCCGACTACGGTACCGCCCGCGCGGACTTCCCCGGCGGGGACGCTCGGGCCTTGTATCGATCGATCCGCCGCCTGCTGGCCTTTCCGGACCGGACCCGCCTGTATGCCTGCCACGACTACAAGGCGCCGGGCCGCGACACCTATGCCTGGGAGAGCACCGTCGCCCAGCAGCGAAATGGAAATGTCCATGTGCGCGAAGGGGTGACGCAAGAGCAGTTCGTGGCCATGCGCCAGCAGCGTGACGCGGCGCTTTCGACACCCAGGCTCATGCTTGCGTCGGTCCAGGTGAACATCCGGGCTGGCCGCTGGCCGCAGGCGGAGGCCAACGGCGTGGCTTACCTGAAGATCCCCTTGCGGCGCCGCCACCACAGCCAGATGCCGCTGCCGCCCAGCCCGGACAGCGCCAGTCCCAGCAGCGCGACCCCGGCCTGACCGGGCGCGCCGGCCAGCTCGCCGGTGTGCAAGGGATAAACGAAGGCGTTGATCCGCGCGCCCGGATCCAGTTCGTCCCAGCGGTGGGCGGCCAGCACCGCGCCGCTGCGCGGATCGAGCCAGACGGTCGAGCGGCCATTGGGGTGCGGGTCGCCGGGCAGGCGCATGCGCACGGCCATCGGCCGGTCAGCGTGCGGGGTGTACAGGAAGTAGCCGATCCGCCCTTGGGGAAACGTCGCCCGCGCCGCGACGGCCAGGCGGTCCAGCGAAACCGTCGGCCCGCTGCCGGCCGGCAGCGCCGGCGGCATCGTGCGCGGCGCGGCGGCAAGCCAGGTGATCCACGCGCCGATGGGGCGCCACGCCAGGTACGCGCCCGAGCCGACGCTCAGCGCCAGCGCCGCCGCCAACGCCACGCCGCCGCTGCGGTGCAGGTCGAACAGCGCGCGCAGCGTGCCCTTGCGCAATTCCATGCGCAAGGAAGGCGGCCACTTGCGCGGCCACCACAGCACGATGCCCGAGAGGGCCAGCAGCAGATAGGCCAGGGCGGCAAGCGCCAGCACGGCCTTGCCGGCGCTGCCCATCCACAGCGCGCTATGCAGCGCGTGCAGCTGCGCGAGCGGGTCGGACTGCTTGGCGCGCCGGCCCAGTTCAGCGCCGGTGGCCGGATGCAGGTATAGCGTGCCTTCCCATGCGCCGCGCACCAACACGTGCAGGGTCTGGCCCTGGCGGCGCGGCGGCCGGAAAGTGAAGGCGGCCGCCGGGCCGAACTCGTGGGCCAGGCGTTGGAGCAGCGATTCCAGGCTGGCCTGGCCCGCGCCCGCCTGCGCGGCGGCCTGGAAATAGCCGGGATGCAGCCAGCGGTCCAGCGGATGCCCCACGGCAAGCAGCGCGCCGCTCAGGCCCGAGACGACCAGCACCCACCCCAGGCCCAGCGCGACCCAGCGATGGCACGCAAGCCAAAGGCCGCGCAGGCGTTTCATGGCCGTGCCGGGGGCCGATGCGGGGCGGGCGGACAACGGCGCTCAATAGGCCAGCCGGAGCTGCGCATACACCATCCGCGGCGCGCCCGCCATGCGTCCGCCATTGGTATCGGTATTGCGGGTGTAGTAGCGCCGGTCGAACAGGTTGTTCACGCCCAAGGCCAGGTCGCTGCCCTGCCTGCCCGGGATCTTGTAGCTCAGCTGCGCGTTCCAGACGCTGAAGCCCGGCACGCGCCCGTTGCGCGCGTCGGCCGATTCCGGCCCGGTATTGGCGGTGTCGCTCCACTGGCTGCCCTGCGCGGTGGTGAACAGGTTCAAGGTCCAGTCGCCGCGCGTATAGCGCCCGCCCAGCATGCCGGTCTGGCGGGAATAGAAGGGCACTTCCCTGCCTTCGAACTCTCCCGATTCCTGGATGGCCCGCACATAGGTGTAGTTGGCGTAAAGGTTCAGGCCGGCCAGCGGCCCCGATTCGTCGAAGTCGTAGTCCAGCGCGAACTCCACCCCGTTGTGCGTGGTCGCGCCCAGGTTGCGAAAGACCGCCGGGTTGGTGCCGGGAATCGACAGGATCTGGTTGTCGAAGCGCAGGTTGAACGCGGTCAGCTCGGCGCGCACCTGCCTGCCCGCGTAGCGCAGGCCGGCCTCCAGCGTCTTGGCCACTTCCGGCTTGAGCGGATTGGATTCGGACATCGAATTGAGCTGCGTGTACTGCACCGCGCCGAACGAAGTGCTGTAGTTGGCATACAGCGTCAGCGCGTCGCTGTACAGGTAGGCCAGGTTCAGCGAGGGCAAGGCCCGGTTGTTGCGCACGT
Source organism: Orrella sp. JC864 (assembly GCF_037026685.1). Classification (NCBI taxonomy): domain Bacteria; kingdom Pseudomonadati; phylum Pseudomonadota; class Betaproteobacteria; order Burkholderiales; family Alcaligenaceae; genus Orrella; species Orrella sp. JC864. The sequence continues at coordinate 173,041 of NZ_JBANET010000007.1, forward strand.
GAAAGGGCGAATCGTCGGCCGTGCCGCTGGGCTGGCGGTCGCTCCGGATCCGCTCGTAGCGCACGCCCGGCGTGATCCGCCAGTTGCCATAGGCAATGCGGTCGTCCAGGTAGAAGGAGTGCGCGCGCGTCTCGTTGTCGAATACCTGGGCCGCGCCGACGCGCTGGCCGGTGGCCAGCGATACCGCATGGCGCCTGTCCTGCCCCGTCTCGTGGATGTAGCGGTAGCCGACGGTCACGTCGTGCTGCGTCGGGCCCCACTGCATGCGGCGGGTGTAGCGCGGCTCCATGCCCAGCACCTGGTTGTTGCGCGGCTGGAACTCGTTGCGGTTCTGGCTGGCGTTGACCAGCGAGCTCTCGCGCGAGCTGTCGTAGTGATAGGCGCGGATCTCCAGCTCTTGCGTATCCGAGATCGCATTGAGATAGCCGACATCGACCTGGTCGCGCTTGCCTTTCCAGTAGTCGGTCGGGTGGGTGTTCTGGAACCGATCGCGGCGGTACTCGTCGGCGGTCAGCCCGCCCGGGGTCATGGACTTGACGTCGTAATGGGCGATCTTGCCGTACACCTCCGAGGTGGGCGAGAGTTCGTAGCGCCATTTCAGCGCCAGGTCGTTATAGCGGTCGCGGCTGCCGTCGCGCCATTGCTGGCCGTCCATGCCCGAATAAAGCACTGCCAGGCCCAGGCCGTTCTGCAGGTGGGTGCCGGCAAACGCCGTGTATTGCCGGTTGGCGCCCCCGTGGGCAAAGGTGTTGTAGCGCACCGAGGCATCGGCGCTCAGCCCGCCTTGCAGCGGGATCGCGCGCGTCTTGAAGTTGACGATGCCGCCGACGTTCTGCGGGCCGTAACGCACCGCGCCGCCGCCGCGCACCACGTCGATGGATTCAAGATTGCCCAGGCTGGTGGGCGCGAGCACCAGGTTCGGCTGCCCGTAGGGCGCCATCGCCAGCGGTATGCCGTCGATCAGCATGGTCGAGCGAAAGGAGTTGCGCGGGTTCAGCCCGCGGATCCCGACGTGCAGCCCCACCGAGCTGCCGGCCGCGCTGGTGCTGCCGCTGATCTGCACACCGGGGATGCGGCGCAGCACGTCGGAGATGCTGGCCGCGCCGCTGTCCACGATTTCCTGGCGGCGCACCACGGTGCGGCCCCCGCCAAAGCCCTGCACGCTGTTCTCCAGCCCGGTGCCCAGCCAGTCGCCGCTGACCGTGAGGGTTTCCAGCGTATAGGCGCCGGGCGGCGCCTGGTCGGGCACGCCGGCCTTGGCAGCAGCTTCCTGCGCCGCGCGGGAGGGGTCCTGGATGACGTAGCCTTCGCCGGGCTGGGGCCGGGCCTGCAATCCGGTGCCCGCCAGCAGCCGGGCCAGTCCCTCGGCCACGGTATAGCGGCCCTGCAGGCCTGCCGTTTGCAGGCCCTCGGCATCTTCGGGCCGGAAGGCCACGGTCACCCCGCCTTCGCGTCCCAGCGTGGCCAGGGCCTGCGCCAGCGGGCCGGCCGGGATCCGGTATTCCCGCCCGGCCTGGGCGGGCGCGGCTTGCGCCAGCGCCTGCGGCGCATGCCCGGCGGCGCCCGCCACCGCGCAGGCCGCCAGCGCCGCCAGCGCCACACGCGCGATATGGGGCTTGGTCTTGCCCTGGCCGCCTGCGGCGCTGGCCGCGGCGGCGCGCCGGTATGTCGTCGTTCCCAATTTCCCATCCCTTGGTCAATGTCCTGGCCCGTATGCCGGACGGCAACAGGGAAAAGGGACAGGCGGGCTGCCGTTAAGTTGAAACAAAAAGAAACGGACCGGCTAGGCCGCGCGGGCCGTTACCGTCACCCAGTAACGGGTGCGCCGCACGAGGCGCACCGGCAAGGTCCGAGCCACGATGCCCAGGATGTGCTCGGGATCCTCCAGGCGAAACACGCCCGACACCCGCAGGCCCGCCACCCGCGGGTCGCACACGATCAGCCCGGGCCGGTAGCGCGACAGCTCTTCCAGGAAGGCGTCCAGCCGCATGCCCTCGGCCTGGAGCATGCCGCGCGTCCAGCCTGGCGCTGGCCCCGCGGGCGTCGCGGCGGTGGGCGGCGCAGGCCGGGCCGGCCCGAACCCCGTGCTGGTAAAGCGCAAGGCCTGGCCGGCCTGCACGATCCGGCGCGAGCCGTCCGGCAAGGCGGCCTCCACGCTGTGTTCGAGCACGATCAACAGCGTGGCGTCCTGGCCCCCGTCCAGCCGCCGGACGGTAAAGCGCGTGCCCAGCGCGCGCAGCCGCCCCTGCGGCGTGCGCACCAGGAAAGGCCGGGCCGCCGCGTGCGCATCGGCAGCCGTGCGCACATAGATCTCGCCGCGCCGCAGCAGCACCAGGCGCGCCTGGTCCGAATAGCGCACCGCCATGTCGGTGGCGGTGTTCATCTGCACCTGGCTGCCGTCGGCCAGCACGAGCTCGCGGCGCTCGCCCACGGCGGTCCGGTAGCCGTCCCCGCCGCCCTGGGGCAGGTGGCGGTAGCCCAGCCAGGCAAGGGGCACGCCGGCCCCCAGCACGGCCACTGCCTTCAGGACGGCGCGCCGGTTGGCGGGATCGCGCCGCGTCAGCACCGGCACGCCCAGCGCCGGGGATACCGCGCCGAACTTGCGGCTCAGCCGTTCGGCGCGTTGCCAGGCCAGTTCATGCTGGTCCCTTGCCCGGCGCCAGCGCTCGAAGGCCTCGTAGTCGCCGGGCCCGGCCTCGCCCGAATGCAGGCGCACCAGCCAGCGCGCCGCCTCGCGGATCACGGCGGCATCCAGCTGGGTCGAAGCCGGGACGGGGGGCACGGCGCGTCAGTCCAGCAGCGTCAGGCACAGGGCAAAGCCCTGGGCCATGTAGCGTTTGACGGTGCGCTCGCTCAGCCCGGTGCGGGCTGCGATCTGCGCATAGCCCAGCCCTTCGAGCTGCGACAGGACGAACACTTCGCGCGCCTTGGGGGCCAGCCCCGCCAGCAGGCCGTCCAGTTCCTGCAGCGCCTGGCGCATGGACAGCAGCGTTTCCGGCGAGGCCGCCACCTCCTGCGGCAGTGAGGCAAGCGCCTGCAGCCAGGCCTGCTCCAGCGAACGGCGGCGCCAGTGATCGTTGAGCAGGCCGCGCGCGATCGTGGTCAGGAAGGCGCGCGGCTCGCGCAGGCTGGCCGTCGCGTCGGCGCGGCGCAGCACCCGCAGGAAGGTGTCGTGCGCCAGGTCGGCCGCCTCGTGGCTGCAGCCGAGCCGACGGCGCAGCCACTGGCATAGCCAGTCGTGGTTGTCTTCATAGAGGATCTGAAGCGGGGTGGACATGGTCGATCGCCCGTCGCGCGATGCCGGCGTGAAAATAGCGGGGCCAGCCTCGCTATCCTTAGTCACGAGAATAATACCAAGAATTATTCTTATTAATAGATCAGGACGGCCGGCGCCCGGTTCTTTCAATAATGCCGGACATGGTCCATAGTCATGCGGACCGCATTTCCGGCAACCCCGCTTCGCCATGTACATCCCCGCCCATTTCGCCGAAACCCGGCCAGAGGAACTGGCCCGCATCATCAAGGACCATCCGCTGGGCATGCTCGTCACGCACGACGCCCAGGGGCTGGACGCCGACCACATCCCCTTCGAATTCGACCCCGGCGCCGGAACGCACGGCATGCTCACGGCCCACGTGGCCCGCGCCAATCCGGTCTGGCAGCGCTGCCCCACGGGCACGCCGGTCATGGTGGTGTTCCGGGGCGCCGAGGCCTATGTCTCGCCCAACTGGTATCCCAGCAAGCACGAGGCGCACCGCCAGGTGCCGACCTGGAACTACGAGGTGGTGCATGCGCATGGCGTGCTGACCGTGCGCGACGACGAGCGTTTCGTGCGCGGCGTGCTCGCCCGCCTGACGCGCCGGCACGAAGCCGCGCAGGCCCGGCCCTGGAAGATGTCGGACTCGGCGCCCGAGTTCATCGACGGCATGCTGGGCCACATCGTGGGCATCGAGATCGCCGTCACCGCGCTGGCCGGCAAGCGCAAGCTCAGCCAGAACCGCGAAGCGCGCGACCGCCTGGGAGCCGCCCAGGCGCTGGCCGAGCTGGGGCATGCCGAACTGGCGCGGCATATGCGCGATCCGGGCTAGGCCCGGGCGCCGGCCCTGGGCGGCGTGGCGCGTTTGCTATAAGAATGGCTGTAGCAGCCTAGCAGGTAGGGAAATGTCGATTCGAATCTTGATCCGAAGCGCTGCCGCGCTGTCCTTCGCCGCGCTGATCGCCGGTTGTTCTTCCGGTGCGCCCGCCAACCCCGCCCAGCCCGCCAGCCATGTCCGCAGCGACGACTGCGTCGCCGAGCCCAGCCGGTGCCGGTACGAAGCCGGCGAGCGCGAGTTCGCCGAACAGGAGGCCAAACGCCTGAACCGGGAGTCGGCCAGGAAGCTGCGCCGGAGTTCCTGGTGGTGAGGGGCGAGCGTAACGGCCTGGACGCGCCGCGCGTTCGGGCCATCGCCGGGCCAGGCCCGGCCCGCGGCGATCGGGACGGCCGCTGATGGCCGGCAACGCCGGCCGCGACGTCCAGCACTGGAATGGCGTCGCCCAGGCCTGGATCCAGTGGGCCCGCACGCCCGGCCATGACGTGTTCTGGGCGTACCGGGCCGCGCTTGCCGCCTACATTGGCCAAGGCCGTGGACAGGCGTTGGAAGTCGGCTGCGGCGAAGGGCGGGTGTCGCGCCTGCTTGCCTCGCTCGGCTACGAAGTGACCGCCGCCGAGCCGGTGCCGCGTTTGCTCGAGGCCGCCCGCCAGGCGGAGTCGGCCCAGCGGTACGTGGCATGCGAGGCGTCGCGATTGCCATTTGCCGACGGCAGCTTCGATCTCGTGGTGGCCTACAACGTCCTGATGGACATCGAGGACATGCCCGCGGCGCTGGCCGAAATGCGCCGCGTCATGCGGCCCGCCGCAACGCTGGTGGTCTCCATCGTCCATCCGCTGGCCGATGCCGGCCGCTACGACGGCGATGCGCCGGATGCGCCCTTCATCGTCACGCAACCGTATTTCGGGCGCAAGCCGTTCGAAGGCTCGGAAAGCCGCAACGGGCTGACGATGTCCTTCTTTGGATGGACGCAGCCGCTGCACGCCTATGCCGATGCGCTGGAGGCTGCGGGACTGGCCATCACTTCCCTGCGTGAACCCGTGCCGGAAGCGTCGCCGGCCGCGTCCGGCCTGGAACGGTGGAAGCGGCTGCCCCTGTTTCTCTGGCTGAAGGCGCAGCGCTTGCCGCCCGCGTAGGGCCTGGCGGCTTGAAGGCCTGGGCTTGAGAGTCTGGGCTGGAGGGCGTCCTGGCGCGCCTACATGCGCTCTCCGGGCAGACGGCTGGCCTGGCCTACCCAGTCGGCGAATTGCGCTTCGTCGAATTGGTCCTCGTGAACGTGCAGGTAGCGCACGGCTTGCTGCTTGGAGGCGACAGGCGGCGGCGGATCCAGCGATGCGCCGCGAAAGAACGCCACCTTGATGTACTTGGCAAAGCAGTGAAAGCTTAAAAACCAGCCCTCGCCCTCGATCCCGTAGAAGGGCGAATTCCATTTGACCGCCTTGCTTACGCCGGGGACGACCTGTTCGATGAGCGCGTCCATACGCTGCCCGACCCCGTTTTTCCAGCCCGGCATGGCACGAATATACGCCTGCACCGGCTCGTTGCCATATCCCTTGGCAATCTGCGGATTGCCGCCCGAGAGCAGGACGGGCTGCGAAGCGGGCTTGGGGTTTTCCTGCGCCATGTGGCCTCCACGCGGACAGATGAAAGACAAAGCAGATTACCGG